>CAUBQN010000025.1 GCA_958438125.1 uncultured Collinsella sp. | reverse complement strand
GTCGCGATTCAATCTCGAAAACAGCATTGCCCAGTTGACAAAACTATAGGAACACGTCCCAGAAAAATCATTCCAAAAAGACTACTTTGCGAAAAAGCGCACGCCAAAGGACGTGTCCTCGCAGGCAACAATGCGGCGATCGCGCAGAATGGTTCGCACGTAGTACCAGTCGCCCACACAGCCCGACAAATGCAAGCCGGCCGCCAGGTAGCACAGCAGCGGATAGCCCGAGAACGCAAACCCCAGGGCAAACGCTGTCGTCACAACAACCGTCGGCGCCAGGCAAACTGCCACGTACCGCCGGCGCGAATACACCACGCCCTCGGCGCAGGCATAGATCATCGCCGTCTCGCGATTCGCCCCAAAGGTCACCTGCGCGCCCGCAGGCGCCAGCAGCTTAAAAAACACACCGTGCACCAGCTCGTGCACGGCAAATGACGCCGCCGAAACCGCAGCTAAGCTGACTATCCAGCCCAAGACCGTGGTCCAGCCGCCCGCGTCAGCCGCATCCAAGTCCGCAGGCCCGCCCATCAGCATAAACACCGGCACCAAGCACACAGCAAATGCGCCGAGCACGGCCATCCCCCACACAAAGCAGGCGTGCAGAAAATCCTCGTCTTCAAACGCATGTATGTTGGAAATCTCATTCATAGCATCTTAGGATAGCGCCCCTGCCACGTACCCGTCCGCATGTGCGATAATGTCGAACGATATGCACGAATTGACCACCGCGCCGCCGAGCCCCACGCCCGGCTGCGCTCTCACCATATGCGAAGGAGTCCCATGGCATCCAAATACTCCATGAACGACCGTCCCAGCTGGCCTCGCCGCGCCATCGTTACCGCCGGCGAGCCCTACGGCAACAAGGGCCTTCACTTTGGCCACGTCGGCGGCGTCTTTGTCCCGGCCGACTTCTTCGCCCGCTTCCTGCGCGACCGTCTGGGCCGCGAGAACGTCATCTTCACCTCGGGCACCGACTGCTATGGCTCGCCCATCATGGAGAGCTACCGCAAGCTCAAGGAGAACGAGGGCTACGACAAGTCCATTAGCGAGTATGTCGAGTCCAATCACTCCCGCCAGGCCGCGACCCTCAACAACTACAACATCAGCTGTGACATCTACGGCGGCTCGGGCCTTGAGCCGGCTGCGCAGATTCACAACGAGGTGACCGCCGAGATTATCGAGCGTCTGCACGAGCAGGGCACCATCTCCAAGCGCTCCACGCTGCAGTTCTACGATGCCAAGGCCGGCACGTTCCTCAACGGCCGTCAGGTGATCGGCCGCTGCCCCATCCAGGGCTGCAAGTCCGAGAAAGCGTACGCCGACGAGTGCGACCTGGGTCACCAGTTTGAGCCCGAGGAGCTCATCGCGCCCAAGAGCCAGCTCACCGGCGAGGTGCCCGAGCTGCGCCCGGTCGACAACCTCTACTTCGACCTGCCGGCCTACCTCGACTTTATGAAGACCTACACCGCCAAGCTCGCCCAGAACCCGCAGGTTCGCTCCGTGGTCTCCAGGACCATGGAAGAGTGGCTGCTGCCGGCACAGCTCTACATCCAGAACAAGTTCCGCGAGGCCTTCGACGCCGTCGAGGACCAGCTCCCCGAGCACACCGTGCTGGAGCCCGAGGGCAACAAGAGCAGCTTTACCGTCACCTTCCCCAGCTGGAAGGAGCGCGACGATGCCCACGCCGTGCTCGCCAACGGCGGCGTGCGCTTCCGCAGCGGCAAGGCGCTCGTGCCCTTCCGCATCACCGGCAACATCGACTGGGGCGTTCCGGTGCCCCAGGTCGACGGCGTCTCCGACGTCACCTGCTGGTGCTGGCCCGAGAGCCTGTGGGCGCCCATCAGCTATACGCGTACCGTGCTCGCGCGCGATGCCAAGGCCGCCGGCGTGACCGAGGGCGTCGCCGCCCAGGATGCCGCCCTCATGGGCGAGCCCGCTGCCGACTCCACGCAGGTGCCCGCGCCCACCTACCAGCACAGCTCGCTCGACTGGCGCGACTGGTGGTGCTCTGACGACGCTCAGATCTACCAGTTCATCGGTCAGGACAACATCTATTTCTACTGCATCGCGCAGACCGCCATGTGGGAGGCCCTGGGCTGGGACCTCACGCAGAGCACCGTCAGCGCCTGCTACCACCTGCTCTACATGGGCAAAAAGGCTAGCTCGTCCTCGCAGACGCCTCCCCCGCCGGCAGACGACCTGCTCAACCACTACACCTGCGAGCAGATGCGCGCGCATTGGCTGTCGCTCGGCCTGTCCGAAAAGCCGGTGAGCTTTAGCCCCAAGGCATACGACACGCGTGTGACCGGCAAGGACAAGGACGGCAACGAGGTGCGCGCCTGCGACGACAAGCGCGTTATCGACCCGGCCCTTAAGGAGAGCGCCCTTTTGACCGGCGTGTTCAACCGCCTGGCCCGCAGCTGCTTCTACGGCGTTGCCATCAAGGAAGACGACGAGAGCCCCTACCGCAACGGCTGCATCCCCGCCGGTGCCGCCTCTGCCGCCGTGGTCGAGGCTGCCGAGCAGGCCGCCCTTGCCTTTGAGCAGGCCATGTACAAGTTCGAGACGCACCGCGCGCTCGCCGTGTGCGACGACTACCTGCGCGCCGCCAACAAGCGCTGGAGCGATGCCTCCAAGGCCGCCAACAAGCTCGAGGGTGAGCCGGCCAACGCCGCCATGACGCAGGCCCTGGTCGACGCCTTCACCGAGCTGCGCGTGGCGACCGTGCTCATGCACGGCATCGTCCCGGCCGGCTGCGAGCTCATCTGCGAGTACTTCGACGTCGATCCGGTCGCCTTCTTTAGCTGGGACAACATCTTTGCCTCTACGGACGAGTTTATGGAGAGCCTGGGCGAGAAGCCCGGCGAGCACCGCGTGAAGCCGCTGCCCCCGCGCTTCGACTTCTTTAGCAAGCACGAGAGCCAGTACTAAAGCACGCCAGCAGCAGCGTGCCCGGAAAGTAGTCAAATTGGGACGGAAAGGAAAGACGGATGTCCAAGCCGCGTCGTCGTAAGCAGAAAAAGCAGGTTAAGCCCGAGCTCAAGCTTAGGCAGTTTGCCGCCACCGAGCTTTCCGACCAGCTTGCCGCCCTTCCCTGCGCCGCCGACCTGCCGCGCTTTATGGTCGACACGGTCGCCGGCGCCTATGCGCCCGCCGATGCCGAGCTCATGATCGAGGGCTTCGGCGCCGCGGCCACACGCCCGGTCACGCTGCGCGCCAACACGCTCAAGGCGACCGCCGAGGACATCGCTGCGGCGCTCGGTGCCGCCGGCATCGCCCACAACCCCGTCGCTTGGTACCCAGACGCCTTTATCCTGCCCGAGGCCCAGGTTTCCGATCTGTGGGATCTCGACATCTACCGCGACGGCAAGATCTACCTACAGAGCCTGTCGTCCATGATGCCGCCTTTGGTGTTGGGCGCCCAGGCAGGCGAGGACATCCTGGACATGTGCGCAGCCCCTGGCGGCAAGACGACGCAGATCACCGCCCTCACCCAGGGCCAGGCTCATCTCACAGCCTGCGAGATGAGCATTCCCCGCGCCGAAAAGCTCGAGTCAAACCTCCATCGCCAGGGTGCCAAAAACGTGCCCGTCATGCGCATCGACGCACGCGAGCTCGACGAGTTCTTCCGCTTTGACCGCATCCTGCTCGACGCTCCTTGCACCGGCACAGGCACCGTCATCAGCGGCAACGAGAAAAGCCTGCGCGGCCTGACCGAGCAGCTGCTTGGCAAGTGCGCCCGCTCGCAGCGCGCGCTTCTGGACCGCGCCATGGGAGCCCTCAAACCGGGCGGCACGCTCGTCTATTCGACTTGTTCGATCTTGCCGCAGGAAAACGAGGACGCCCTGCAAGAAGCCCTCGACAAGCACATGGACTGCGAGCTCATCCCCCTCGACGGCACGCCATGCGAAAGCGAAGCACGCCGCGCCCAGGAAGCTGGTGAGGAGCCGCGCATCGAGTCCAACGCCCTGACCGAGGCAATCGCCGCGGGTCAGGTATCGGCCATCGCCAACGGCCTGCCCGGCACGCTGACCATTCCGCCTAGCCGCGACTTTGAGGGCTTCTACATTGCCCTGATTCGAAAACGCAGCTAGCGCACGGATCCAAAACTCAACAAGCTATCTCTGTGCGCGTTTGCCCTGCTGGTCGCGATGCTGTTTAAGCATCGCGCGCTCCTTGCGTTCGGCCCTTTTGCCCTTAATGGCCGTGACCACAAAGTAGATGACCGCGGCGGCAACGATTGCGGCCACACACAGGCCAATCGAGCCAAACATTGCTGTCAATTCCATACCGCGTCACCTCTCTTTTAAACGGGACTTTCAAGATAGCACCTCGATACCCGCCACCACAGCTCCTTCACGTTCGCCGGCCCTTCGGTCTAACGGATGGCACGGCGGGGAAAAATCAACTCGTCAAACGATTTAGCATTCGCTATTCCGGCTGCATAGCACCGGCCGTCATCACATAGAATCGAGCCTCCATGGATACCCTCAACGATCTAAATGAGCGCGTCGACGCCTTCGTCGGCACCAGCTCCTTCGACACGCCTGCCGCGGCAAACGACCAAGCTCCCATCGATGTGCCCGCCGAGGTTCACGAGGACATCGTCGCCTCGGTCGATTTCTCCGAGGTCGAGCTCGCAGACGAGTTCACCGAGCCCCAGGTAGCCGTGACCCCCAACGGACTACTCCCCATGGAACCGCTGCCCATCGACGGGCGTTTGCGCAAGGCGGCCCTTCGCATGCCCGACGAGATCGAGGAGGCCAGCGGCTTTACGCTCTTCGGTCGACGCATCAAGTCGCTCATTTACACCACCGACGTGGCCGTCATCCGCAACTCCAATGCCGATGCTGTCTTTGCCGTTTACCCCTTCACGCCGCAGCCGGCCATTACGCAGGCGCTGTTGACCGTCGCCGAGTGCCCGGTCTTTGTGGGCGTAGGCGGCGGAACTACGACCGGTAAGCGCTCCGTGCAGATGGCAGCTGTCTCCGAGATGCAGGGCGCAGCGGGCTGCGTGGTCAACTCCCCCGCCACTGCCGAGATGGTCGAGCACATCACCAATATCGCCGACATCCCCGTCATCGCCACGGTCGTTCGCTGTGACGACGATGCTCACGCCAAGGTGCGCGCCGGAGCCAAGATTCTCAACATCGCCGCCGGCAAAAACACGCCCCAGGTCCTGCGCGAGCTGCGCGAGCACTATCCCAACCTGCCGCTCATCGCACCGGGCGGCAAGACGCCCGAGAGCATCCGCGAAACCATCGCCGCCGGCGCCAACGCCATCATCTGGACACCGCCTTCGGCCCAGCAGCTACAGACCGACATGATGCAGCGTTATCGCAAGATGAAGGAAGACGCCACACCTGTCATCTCGCGCGACGATGTGCCCATTATCGACCAGGTCGCCGCCGCCGAGGTCAGCCAGGTCGAGAACATGAATCCCGATGTGCCAATTCCCGACGAAGTCATCGAGCGCGTCGCTTCGATCCACGAGCGCGTCGAGAAGCATCGCGCCAACCGCGGCCTCAAGCCGTCACTGCACGGCTTCTTCTTCCGCGGAAAGAAACGCTAGCCGCAACGGCAAGGCCCGCCCCACAAACGTGAGGCGGGCCGTTTTCGTTTGAGCAATCACGCAGCGACGTGATGAGCCAAGTTAATCCACGCGCTTGTCGCCCATAAAGAAGAGCGCCACCGTACCAGGTCCGGTATGCGAGCCAATCAGAGTACCGATATCATTGATCTCAATCTTGCCTTTAAGCTGCGGAACCTGTTCCTCAATCAGCGCCGCAACTGCCTCGGCATCCTCGCGGCACGCCGAGTGCGACATGATGCACTTACCCGAATAATCCGCACCGTCCTGTACGTGTGCCATCATGGTCTTAGCCATCTCGGAAATCGCGCGCTTCTTAGTGCGAATCTTCTCACGTGGCGACAGCTTGCCGTCGCAATCGACCGTCATAAGCGGGCAAATCTTAAGCGCCGTGCCGATGATCGCACTCGCAGCCGAAATGCGACCGCCTCGTAGGTAGCTCGACAGATCGGTCGAGAAGAACCAGTGATGCAGGTTGAGTTTGTGCTCCTCGATCCAGGCAGCCGTCTCGTCGAGTGAAGCCCCACTATCGCGCACGTCGGCGGCATATTCCAGCAACAGGCCAAAGCCCGAAGACGCCGCCAGCGAATCGATGACGCGCACCTTGCCGCCCTGGGGATAGCGATCCGCGAGCATCTGCGCCGCAACGCAGGCCGATCCATACGTGCCCGAAATACCCGACGACAACGTCAGGTGCAGCACGTCTTTACCCTCGGCAACAAACGGCTCCCAAAACTCCTCGTACTCACCCACGCTCACCTGAGACGTCTTGGGCATGGCGCCCGCGGCAATCTGGGCAAAAAACTTGTCCGGCGTAATCGACTGATACAGATCGTCCGTATAGACAACATCGTCGATCTCGTAATGAAAACACACGACAGGAATATTGCGCGACGCAAAGAACTCACGGGTTCGGTCGGCGGCGGATTCACAGGTCAGGACAAAATCACTCATATGAGGCTCCTTACTCATTGCTGCGCAAATTATCGCACAGTGGGCCTACATACGGTACATATGTCCACTATTTACCAAATCGAACCAAAAATAGCGAACATCTTTACCACCATCGTCTCCACCGGCTCCACGCATAAATATCTGAGAAAACACCTTCTGTCGTCTCCACCCGACCAACACATCTACCTCAACTAAATCGATTTACCAAACCGTTCGGCCAACAATTCGACCTCCCACCCCCAATCGAAACAAAAGCGGCGCATACTGATAAACGTTTGACGCTGTTTATCAGTTTTACCAACCCCATCGGAAGGTGTTTCATGGTCGCATTCGATCGCAATCCGCAAGACTTTAAGTATCTGCGCCTGCTGTCGAGACAGTTCCCCACCGAACAATCCGCATTTACCGAAATTATCAACCTCTCGGCCATCCTCAACCTACCCAAGGGCACCGAGCATTTTATGAGCGACGTGCATGGCGAGTACGAAGCCTTTATGCACATCCTCAACAACTGCTCGGGCGTCGTGCGCGAACATGTCGACGAGATCTTTGGCGACACGCTCTCCTTTGACGAAAAGGGCGAGCTGTGTACGCTCATCTACTACCCGCGCGAGAAGATCGACCTGGTCCGCAGCCGGCGCGAGGACTCGCCCACCTGGTACAAGACGATGCTTGACCAGCTCATCATGGTCGCTCGCTCACTTTCAAGCCGCTACACGCGCTCCAAGGTGCGTAAGGCCATCCCGCGCGACTACGCCTATATCATCGACGAGTTGTTGCACACGCACCCGGACGAGAATAACTATCGCGTGCGCTATCACGAGCGCATCGTGGAGTCCATCCTGGAGACCGCCAGCGCCGACGACTTTATCGAGTCGCTCGCCTCGCTCATCAAGCGGCTGGCCGTCGACCACCTGCACCTGGTGGGCGACATCTTCGACCGCGGCGGCGGCGCGGCCAAGATTATGGACCGTCTGCTCACCTACCATTCGCTCGACATCCAGTGGGGCAACCACGACCTGCTGTGGATGGGCGCTGCGGCCGGTGAGCCCGCCTGCATCGCCACGGTGTTGCGCAACAACCTACGCTACGACAACTACGAGATCCTGGAGAACGACTACGGCATCTCGCTGCGTGAGCTTGTCGCCTTTGCCGATGCCACCTACACCGCCGGTGAGTCCATCACCCCGCTGATCAAGGCCATCAACGTGCTGCTCTTTAAGCTCGAGGGCCAGATTATCCAGCGCCACCCCGAGTTCGATATGACCGACCGCCTGTTACTCGACAAGATCGACCACGACACCGGCACGGTCACGCTCGCCGACGGCAGCGTGTGGCCGCTCACGACCAACGACTTCCCCACCGTCGACCCGGCGGACCCCTACACGCTCACGTCTCAGGAGCAGCACATCATCGACAAGCTCGTGTCCGAGTTTGTCACCGCCGATCACCTGCATCGCCATATCGATTTCCTCTACACCCACGGCTCGATGTACAAGGTCGCCAACGGCAACCTGCTCTTCCACGGCTGCGTTCCACTCAACGAAGACGGCACCTTCAGCAGCATGAACTGCCTGGGCACCTGGCACGCTGGCCGCGATTATCTCGATTTTTGCGACCACATCGCCCGCCGCGCGTGGCGCGTGGGCGACCGCGATGCCCTCGACTGGATGTGGTACCTGTGGATTGGCTTCAATTCACCCGCCAGCGGACGCCTGGTGCGTACCTTTGAGCGCGCCTATATCGCCGATAAGAGCACCTGGGTCGAGCCGATGGACCCGTACTTTACGCTTACCAAGTCGCCCTCGGTCTGCGATGATATCATGCGCGAGTTTGGCGTCGCGCCCATGGCATGCTCGCCGACCGGCCACATCATCAACGGCCACACGCCCGTTAAAACCACCAAGGGCGAGCAGCCCATCCGCGCCGAGGGCAAGCTGCTGGTCATCGATGGCGGCTTCTGCCGCGCTTACCATCCCAAGACGGGCATCGCCGGCTATACGCTCATCTCGAGCTCGCGCGGCTGCCGCCTCAAGTCGCACCGGGCCTTTACGACGGTTGCCGAGGCACTCACGCGCAACGTGGACATCGAAAGCGAGACCAACCGTTTTGACCAAGCGGATCGTCGCCGCATGGTGAGCGACACCGATACTGGCGCCAAGATTCGCAGCCAGATCCAGGATCTGTGCCAGCTGCTCGATGCATATAGAAACGGTGCTATCGAAGAGCGCGTCTAGCCCCACCCGCGGGGATTGGCTAAACTTGCTGAGTTTGTCATCCCCACGGCGTCCCCGCGCCACCCTAAGGCAGGTACCATGCAAAAGCTCCTTGCGCAGATCATGAAATTTGGCGTCGTCGGTGTCATTGCCACGGTTATCGACTTTGGCATTATGAATCTGCTCCACTACGGTCTGGGCCTCAACATCCTAATCGCCAACACCAGCGGCTTTATCATCTCGCTCATCTTTAACTACCTCGCAAGCATGAAGTACGTGTTTGCGCACAAGGAAGGCATGAGCCGCCGCCGCGAGTTCATCATCTTTGTCGTGCTGTCCGTGATCGGTTTGGTGCTCAACGACGGCATCGTGCTGGCGCTCAACGCCGGCCTGGGACTCGAGGCCAATATCGCCAAGATCTGCGCCACCGCGCTTGTCATGGTCTACAACTTTGTGACCCGAAAAATCTTCCTGGAGGGCGACGAGACAAAATAGCTCGAAACCCCTGCAGCATTACGGCGCCCACGGACGACGCGCACTCAGCGCAGTATCGTCCGTGGGTGTCGCTCGTTTACGGGCAAATTTTCAACGTTTGCGGATTAGCTCTTGAAAATTTGGCGAGTTCATATAGTTCTTGGCAAAGACCTTACGTTTCCCTTGTAAAAGCTCTAAAGTATCCTCTGCTCGATTCATCAACGCATTGGATGTGATTACGTGCGCAAGGCGCTGGCACAACCTCATACCAAGCAGTTCCTCATGTTTGCCGTCGTGGGTCTTATCTCCTTTGGCATCGACTGGGGCATGCTCATTGCGCTCGTCGAGCTGTTCCACCTCGACTTTTTGATGAGCACCACGATCTCGTTTATCACGTCCGTCGTGGTCAACTACTGGCTCAGCATGAAGTACGTGTTCGACCACCGCGAAGGCATGAGCCGCAAGCGCGAGTTCACGATCTTCACCATCCTGTCGGTGATCGGCCTGGGCCTCAACGACCTGTATATGTTTGTGGGCGTCACGTTTTTGAGCATCGGCTACCAGGCCATGAAGGCCATCGCCACGTTCCTCGTCACCTGGTACAACTACTTCAGCCGCCGCTTCTTCCTCGAGGGCGCACGGTCGTAGTCGATTCACTATTTGCTTGAATGTATAACCGGTTGGAATTCCCGTTCCAACCGGTTTTTTTGTTTGCAGAGAGACCCGGCGACCCAGTCCCATTCGCATGAAAAACGGGCGGTCCGGATGTTGGTCCGAACCGCCCGTCTGGCGCGCTATGTCGGGGCCTCTAGCCCGTTACGTAATACCAAACAACGTTGTCGCCATTGGAGAGAACGTAGTTACTGCAGGCCGTCATGGGCGTTGTGCCGTTGACGGAGTACATCCAGCCGCTCGTGCCGCCGTACTGTTTCTCGGCCAAACCACCAATCGCGGAGACATACGTACCGTACGACGAGCCATGTGCGTTGACAGAAAGGCCCAGCGCGCACAGGGCATCGTAGACGGTAGCGCCTTCGTTAAAGGTAAAGGTGCCACCAGAGGACACAGGATTGCCCACAGAGCTCGATGTGACCGAGACCGTCACCGTAACGTAGTTGGACTCCTGCGAGCCGCTCTGGCCGCCCGAGGAGGCGTTTCCACCATTAGAGGATGAGGCTCCATTAGACGACTGGCCACCGCCCGAAGAAGCACCACCAGACACCTTGGAAGTATCGCCGGCTCCCGTATTCTGGGCAGCGGATTTATCGCCAGACTTCTTGCCGTCCTGGTCCTCGGACTTCTTGCTATCCGAGTTTTTGTCCGATTCCTTGTCCGAAGACTCGTAATCATCCTTGGCGTCGTTCGAGCCCTTGGACTCATCTTTTGCAGCATCCGAAGATTTGGAATCCTTGGAACTGGCCTCGCCCGAAGCGGTAGACGAGCCAGACCCATTGTCATCCTTGGAAACGACGCTCTCCCCCGTCACGGTCTGAATGATCCAGTCGATGGACCAGGCACCGCTTGTGGAAGGATGGACGAAACCCAGCGAGACGACGATCAGAATGGTGCATGCAGCAGTCAGAACGCCGAGGAGCGCCTTGCGACGAGAGGTGGACGCCGCCGAAGCGGCGCCCTTTTGCTTTGGATCATCGAGCTGGATAAACGAGGAGTCGGGCTGTTGCCCGCTGGTCTCCTTGGGCTTATCGGGCATTACCGTCACCCTTGCCGCGCTTGGTCAGCACGAAGACGGCGATGAGCGCGAGGCCAATCACGCCGGCGGCGATGCCAACGATGGCGAGCGGATTGGTGCCAGTCTCCTGCTCGGAAGCACTAGAGGACTTCTTAGCAGTGGTCGTGGAAACAGCACCCGTATCGGACTTGGAATCGGACTTCTTGTCGGACTTGCCGTCCTTCCTGTCAGACTTCTTGTCAGACTTCTTCTCGTCCTTCTTATCGGACTTATCGGAGTCCTTCTTGCTGGGCTTGTTGTCCTTGGTCTCGGTCTTGGTCGACACCGTCGTCTTGGTCATCGGCTTATGACCCGGAGCGACAGCGCCGCCAGCCTGCTGGCCCTTCGTGCCGGAGCCGGAACCCGTGCCCGTGCCAGCGCCAGCACCGGAACCGTTGCCAGCGCCACCATTGCCGCCATTGGAGCCAGAACCGCCATTGCCGCCAGGGTTAACAGCATTCTTGGTCCACTTGGCATACAGCGTCAGATCGGCCGTCACCGGCGTACTGAAGTCATACGCCTGCGTGCAAGCCTCATCGGTGAACCAACCGCCGAAAGTGTAGCCATCGCGCGTCGGATCGGCTGGCTTGACCAGCTTGCCGTCGGCCGTAGCAACAAACTTAGTGTCGCAAGCAGACCCGCCGTTGGAATTAAAGGCAACCGTCCAAGACTCAACGGCCCCGAGCTTGAACAGCGTGCCCGAATCATTGATGTAGTACAGGCTGCCAGATGCATCGGCAATGACCGGAGAGTCACAGTACTGGTAATGGCCAGCCGCATCATAAATCTGCGTCGCCTCTGCATCACCGAGCGTATAGCGATACACGCCACCACCAGCAGAGTAGTTGACGTAATCCTTGCTATCCGCGCTGTTAACGGTGAAGTACACATAGGTCTTGCCGCCCTGAACACTCACCAGCGGAGTAGCAGCAATACCGTTGAGGCCAGCCGGCAGCGCCTTGCCGTCGGCAGCAGCGACCATCGTGGTCTTACCCGTCTTCAGGTTATAGAGAACCAGAGCAGAGCCCGTAGCCGTCTGTCCGCCGACAATCAGATTGTCACCAAACACCGCAGGGGCGCTCAGATTATTCGTAAGGCCCAGATCAACCGTCTTCTGTGCACTCAGCACACCCTTCGCCGAAAGCGAAATCACATGGAGCTTTCCGTCGTGCGTCATCTGATAGAAGGTCGAACCATTGGACGGATCGGCAATGCAATCGGCATTTGCGACAGCGCCGAGCTCCATGGTCGAAACGACATCGCCCGTCGTCTTATCAATGCACTTAAGCGTACCCGCGCTCGTAGGAACGATGGCATACTTATCCGTCAAAGCCGCACCAGTCCAGTAATAACCCTCGGAAGCGTCAATGTTCTGCCAAGAAACTTCGCCCGTGGCAATCTTAATGCGCATAAAGGAGCCGTTGCCGTAGGTCGCGTTGTAATTCTCGTCATACGAAATATCGACCGAGCCTACATAGACGTACTCGCCGTCCGAAACGACGGTGCAGGAGCTCTGCGTCAAGTCCGTCAAACCAGGCGACAGCCACTTGCAGATCAGCTTGTCTGCAGTAATCGCCTGGACCGCACCGCCGTTGAGCGGAACGATGATAAGGCCATTGGTATAGATCGGACGAGAGGTATAGCTCACCTTAGAGGCAAGCGGCGCAGAGGCAACCTTTTTGCCCGTGGACGAATCGATCTTAATGAGCTCGTTCTCGGTCGCGATGTACACAAAGCCGTTAGCGATGACAGGCTCGCTGCAGTTGGCATACTGCTGGCCAGACTCGGCCTTCCAATCGAAGGCCCACTTAAGACCGGCGGCCTGCGCAGGCGTCTTGGCATCCGTTACGGTCGAACCGTTGCCACTGTTGCCGTAGCCGGCCCACTCGGCATCCCAATTAGGAGTCGTCGCACTCGGGTCCACGACAATCTTGTCGGGATCGGGCATGGGCGATTTTTCGGTGGTGTAGGCAAATGTAACCTTGTCGCCGCTCTTGAGCGTGACCTGGTTGGCACAGAGAGATGAGGACTCTCCGTTGATATACAGATGCCAGTATTTACCGGTCGCACCATCATAGCCGTAAGAGTTGTCTTCGAACGGCGAAGTAATGGACCAGTATGCACCACTCTGGGAGGCCTTGTAATCAATGCCCTTCGCCTTCAGAACCGTCTCAATAAGGTCCTGGGCCGTAGAGCCTTCGGGCAGGGAAACATTGCTTGACGAGCCCCAGCGAGTATTGTTGCCGTTGACATCGGGGCCGATGATATCGGCGGATCCAAGCACCTGACCAGGAAGGGCATCGCTGTCGCCAGCATACATAAAGGTGACGGCGTCACCCTCATGGAGCTCGTAGGCACCAGCGCCAACGTCGGCGAACTTGTACTTTGCGTCGGACTTGCCCTTTACGTAGAAGCGCCAATAGCTATTGGTCGCAGCATCAGAGCCACAATAGGTCTTACCGTCAAGCGGCGAGGTAATGCCCCTAAGGTACCAACCCCAAGACTCTTCTGTAGCTTTGAGTTTAAGACCAGTCTGCTCCAACAGGTCCTTAGCAGTAGAGCCCGCCTTGAGACTCGTCTGGCCCGTCGAAGCCCAAACCTGCTGCTTGCCGTCCTTGTCCTTGCCAAGCACCTGAACGGAAGCATGGACAGAATCGGACGGCAACTGGTCGCCCCAGCCACCGTAGAACCACGTGACGGTATCGCCAGCATGGATGGTGACATTGTCCGCCGTATAGTCACTCGACTTGCCGTTGATAAACAGCTGCCAATAGGTCGAATAATCTTGGGGCGTACCCAGCTCAACACCGTTGTACTTAAGGCTCAGAATGAAGGAGCCCGCAGCAACGGCGTCAATATCATTCGCCTCAAGCGCGACCTTCGTAAGATCAAGCGCGCTCGAACCGGACGTCACCACATACTGCGCGTTGTCGACCCAGGTCTGAGTCTTGCCCTGGGCATCGCGACCAATGACGGTCACATTCGCAGCAAGCTGGTCCTTAACGACAGGGGACGCGCTACCACCCGTAAAGGCAAACTCAATCTTCTGCCCCTGGGTGAGTTTGACGCTGCTCGCGCCAACCGAGGAAGACGCGCCGTCGACGAACAGCTGCCAGTAGGCATGAGTCGTCGGATCGTAGGCAAGCGTGCGGCCATCGCTCGGGGAGGTGATGCTTTCGAGGTAGAAACCGTATGCCGTGTTCGGATCGTACTTCGCCTTGAAGCCCGTCTTCTCCTGCAGCTTAATGAAGGCATCCGCAGCCGTCGCGCCCTCGTCGAGCTTGAGCTGCGTAGGCGCCACCCAGGTCTGAGCCTTGCCGTCGGCATCGGTGCCGATAATCGAGAACGAGACCTCGATTTGCTTCTTGACGACATCGCCAGTTTCTGTCGGGTTCTCTGTCTGGACGGCAGCCGCGGCGGCAGATCCTGCTTGGCCAGCGGATGCCGTCGAAGACTGCTCGCTCGTGGCAGGGCTCTCCCCCGTCGCCGAGCCTTCGTCGCCAGTTGCTGCCTCTGTAGTGGCGGCACTAGCTGCAGGCGCGCTCCCGGAATCCGAAACCTCGGCGCCGCTCTGCTCAGCGGTACCGCCCGCAAGCGCTGCGTCCTCGCCTGGCGTCGTAGCCTGAGCCACAGCGTCGGTAATGCCCTCGGCACCCTCGGCCCACAGCTGAGCCGGCGTGGTGCTGAAGGCCATCGCGAAGGCCAGGAATGCCACCAGGCAGCGCTTTGCCACGCCGCGCGCGATTACGCCACGGCGACGAAGCGAGGCACGCTGGCACTCGTCCTCAAACATATCCATTTGTCTCCCATTGTCTGTACTTGGAGCGTTGCCTTGAGGCTGCCCCACGTCATCGCGCATGTTGCGCTCGAGTTCCCCCATCGGGGTCCCCTTCCCTCCAGAGCCCTATGCACACCGGCGGCATACGCCGCGGCAACGTGCAAGATGGGAGGCGATCCGACTTAACCTTAACGGCTCGGGCACGTCGTCCGATCTGCGACGCGAGCATCCCGAGCCAAGAGGAATTACGGTTACTGGTACAGCCGGGGACTTGCACCCCGATTCTCCCAAACGCGCAGGAAAACCGCGCATTCGTGCGTCTCCGCACCACCATCTAGGCCATCGATTAATACCGTCAATATGCTATCACGCAAAAGGGCCTCGCACGCAGGCGAAGCCCATGGTAAAAGCTATTATTTGCGATAGGAAAATGCGGTGACGGTCGCAGACTCTAGTGCTTGCCGCCGTGGCTGTTGAGCCAGATATTGCGGCCCAGCATAAGTGCCAGCACCAGCGCGCTCACGTAGCCCATAAAGCCAATGACCGGGATACCGAACACAACCGGCTCGATGCGCGCGTAGTACACCACCGACGAACCGATAAACAGGCCGGCAATCACAATTGCCATCGACATGCGGTCGATAATTCCGCCCAGCTGTCGCAGCGCCTTATCGCTGCTCATGATTTGCGTGTTCACCTTAAGCTGGCCGCGCGTGAGCATACGCGAAGCCAAGCCCAGATACTCGGCCGCCTCGAGCGAGCCCTTCGCCGCGCGATAACTGCTCGCTGCAAAGTCGCGGCTCATCTCGCGCATGCGGGCGTAGGTGCTCTTCTCGTTTTTGATGTGCGTCTGGATGATCTGAATCATGTTGACGTTGGGCATGTACTCGGTCAACAGGCCCTCGAGCGTCACCATGCCGCGGGCGAACATCGTCACCACGCTCGGCAGCTCAACGTCATTTTTGCGCGCGAGGTTTAACAGCGAGGTCAAAAACTCGCCGATATCCAGGTCCTTAAGGTCAAGGCCGGCAAAGTCGGCAACAATAAAGTCCAAGTCGGACAAAAAGGCCGAATGGTCAAGCTCGGCCGAATCGCCGCGCGTCACGGCGAAGCGCATGAGCGAATCCTTGAGCTTGGGCACGTCACCCTCGGCCACGGCGAAAATCATGTCCTTGACGATGCCACGGTCGTGGCTCGACATACGCCCGACCATGCCCAAGTCGATAAAGTAAACGATGCCGTCCTTGAGAATGATGTTTCCCGCATGCGGGTCGGCATGGAAAAAGCCGTCATCAAGCACCTGCGACGAGTAGTCCTCGACGATTGCGGCACCGATCTTTTCCAAGTCATAGCCCTCGGCCACTAAGCGTTCAGGATCGGCGATCGAAATGCCGTCGACGTAGTCCATAACCACCACATGTTCGGTGCACAGGTCAAGATAGGATTTAGGGCACGTCACGCCATGAACGCTCTTATGGAACTCGTAGAAGTCGTTGAGGTTTTTGGCCTCGGCCAAAAAGTTGGTCTCCTCGCGAAACGAGGTCCACAACTCCTCGACTACGCCGTGCAGGTCAACGAATTGATCGGTGTTGACGAACTTGGAAACGATGCGCACCACCGAGCGAATGATATCGATGTCCTGTGCCATAACCTGCTGCGCACCGGGGCGCTGCACCTTAACGGCCACGTCCTCGCCCGTCACCAGACGAGCGCGGTGCACCTGCGCGAGTGATGCGCTACCAAGCGGATTGGGGTCGATCGCATCGAACATCTCCCCCAGGCGCAGGTCGTATTCCTCTTCCAAGCAGCGGAGCACTACCTCGTACGGCACCGGCTCCACGTCGGAGCGCAAGCGGCGCAGCTCATCGCAAAAGCGTTGCGGCAGAATCTCGGACCGGTTGGCCAAAATCTGCCCCATCTTGACGAACATGGGGCCGAGTTCCTCGAGCAGGCGGCGCAAACGAACCGGCGTGAGGTTATCCCACACGCGGTACTTTTTGACCAGGCGAACAATCTGCCCAATGCGTTCGCGACGACCCGCCGGCGTGAGCTGGTATTCCTCGTCCGGCGCCATCGCGTCGGGCTCCTCGGGGACCATATCGACAGCGCGCGGCTTTTTGCGATCGCCCGAGACGGCGGCATCGACCTCGTCGACAACCGCCGCCTCGTCACCCAAGGGATCTAGATTGTTGTAATCGGTGGTGGAATCTGCCATCTGCGCTGCTACTCGGCCTCTTCGGTATCCTTCGCATCGTCGGGCTCAACGGACTCGACGGGCACCGAGGTCACGTTGTCCTCGACCGAATCGACGATGTCGCGCACATGGGCCAGGAAGGCCGTGCGCTCGGGGGCGGTCATGACGCGGACCCGGGCAAGGATGAGCTCGTCAAGCACGCGCTGGGCCGCGGTCTCGCCCTGCATGCCCAAGCGCTCGGTCAGGTCGGAGATGGTACCGCCGGCCTGCTCGAACATGTCGGACACACTGCGGGCGATATCGGGAGCGCCGGCGTCCTTGCGAACCTGCTCGCCCTTGGTATTAAGGTCGTCGAGAACCTTCTTGCCGCCTTCGACAGCAACGGCGGCAGCGCCAAAGCCCACGTTAATGGCGCCGTTAACAAGCTGATCGAGTTTCATAACCATGGTTGTCTCCAATCACAAACAACTGCATTGGCGTTCTTGTACCCAAGATTGAGCGAAAGCGACAAAGCGTTTTAGCGCTATTCAATCGACGGGAAATCCCTACCTCACGTTGTCGTTCATCGCGAAAGAGTTCTTCATGGCGCAGCTCGTGGTGTAGAGCACCTTGCCCAGTAGAGCATCGGTCTCCACGCGAACACGCTCGGCAAAGGCCTCATTGGCGCGTGCAAGCTCGGCAGGTACCTCGGCCTCGGGCAGAGCGGCTACGGCAGCATCGACGTCATGGATCTGCTTGTGGCCCATGCCACCGACCTTCTCCTGATAGTCCTCCACAGCGCGGCCGCACTCATGGAAACGGACGTCGGCCAGGGCGCCGATCAGGCGGTTGGCCCAGTAGAAGTTTTCGGACGTCACGCGAGCCTGCGTGTCGGCATAGTACTCGGGCATGGTCTCGACGTTGGCGTACAGCGGGACCAGCGCGTTAAACGAGTTGGAGCCAAAGGCCATCCACTGCACGGCGCGATACGCCGGCTGCGCATAGGGGCGCAGCTGCAACACGGCGAGCTGGCTGTTGCGGTTGATGCCGATGGGGCGATAGGCGCCGCGCGTGGCGGGTGTGCCCTTGCTGCCGTAGCAGTCGTACTCCGTGCCCTGGTAGTGGCTCGAGAGTACGTACTTAATGTCCTCGATGGTCACCTTGCGCTCGGGCACACGGCTCCAGGGGATGTCATCGCTCTCGGGCGTGTAGTCGGCGTCGGGGCCGTCCCACACATCGCTGGGGTTGAGGCAGCGCTGCATGTACCAGGCGCGCGGCGTGTTGTAGACGTGGTCGCTGTCGCTGTGCGAGCCAAAGGCCTCGCGCGGGTTAAAGGCCGTCGCCGGGCCGTCGCCCTCGACGCCCAGCGTCAAGTCCAGATGCCACTCGGCCATCCAGGCGCGCAGGTCGGCGGAGCACATGTGGTCGGCCTGGGCGCCCTCGGCGTCATCCAGGTCAAAGCTGTCGATACCCAGTTGGTTGGGCATGGTCACATAGGCGTCATCGGGCACACGCTTGGCAATCCAGTGGTGACCGCCGATGGTCTCGAGCCACCAGATCTCGTCCACGTCGCTAAAGGCGATGCCGTTGTTCTCGTAGGTGCCATAGCGCTCGAGCAGGTCGCCCAGGATACGAACGCCGTCGCGGGCGGACTTGGCATACGGCAGGACCAGGGTCACCATATCCTCCTCGCCCAGGCCACCAGGCTGCGCCGGCACATAGCCGTCCTCACCCTCGTTGCCCTTGGCAGGCACGTAGTCCACAAGCGGGTCGGCACCGCGGACGCGCTCGTTGGTGGTGAGCGTTTCAGTTGCAGACATGCCCACATTGAGCTCGTTGAAACCGGCCTCGGCCCAGATGCCGTGGCCCGGAACAACATCGGGGACGCTCGTGTAGCGTATGGGGTTATCGGGCAGTTCAACGGTCAGGTGACTCAGGACGCTCGTGTAGACGCGCGGCTGCT
>CAUBQN010000024.1 GCA_958438125.1 uncultured Collinsella sp. | reverse complement strand
CTTATGGGCCGGAATATACAAAATCTAAGTCAATTCATATAAGATTTCTTATTGCCGAGAGTTTAGGTTCTTAAATGCGCAGGTAGACGCACTGTTTGAGTTCTAGGCAAATCTATCGAGATCTATGTAGAGATGGCTGAGATTTTGGCCGGAGTCACACGGAGCGGTCTTGGGGCGACCCCGCGGAAGGCGTGACCCGTTTTGAGCGTCGATTCCGGGACACGCTTTCCAAAAGCCCGCTCAATTGCTCAATATTTCAAGTCACCTTTAGCTAACATTTGCGCAGCTCAACGGCCCCACCTGCGCGTTTTTTAGTAAACCTTGGCATACTCGGCGAACGGTATGAAGATGCCGGCCAGAGGGTATTGCAAACGGTCGCTCCCGTGGTATGTTTTTGCCCGAATCAAACCGGCGTGCATCGTCTGTAGCGTCGGTCAACAGAGAGGAAACTACCATGGCTCATCCCGTAATTGATGCCGACGAGTGCATCGCTTGTGGCGTTTGCGTCGACTCCTGCCCCGCTGGCGTTCTGGAGCTCCAGGACGTCGCTACCGTCGCTGACGAGGACTCCTGCGTCGCCTGTGGCGCTTGCCAGGACGCTTGCCCCGCCGGCGCGATCACCGAGATCGTCGAGGAGTAATAACTCCCCACCTGCACACTCAAAAGTACACCGTGCACAAAAAGGAGGCCTCCGCATCGCCGCGGAGGCCTCTTTTTTCGTGCGGATAACCAATTTGGCACCGTCGCAGGTTGAGCTCACGTCAGCGAAAACGTCCCTAAGCGAGCAAGGTGACGTGAAAGAGGAGGGAAGCGTACTTTTGTACGCGACCGACGATTGAACGTCAGATTGCCGCTTAGGGGCGTTTGCAGCGTCAGCTACGATAGGTCGTCTTCGTAGGGCATTAGGTCTGCCAGATAGCCCTTCTCCTTGAGTATGGCCTCGATCTCGTCGAGAGTTTGCTCGTCTTCTGCCGCAATGCGATGGAAGTGATAGCCGCTCGTCACCGTTAGTAGCGGAAAGCTCTTGCCGCTCTCGATATCGTGCAGGTAGCGCTCAACATCGCGACGATTGCGGATGTCCAGGTCGGCCGTGATCTTACCGTACACGCGGTGATTGACGATCACGTTGAGCACGGCGCCTCCGGCGTCGACGATACTCGTAAGCTCATCGCCTGCCTGCTCCACGCCGTGGCGAACCTTGACCAAGCGCGTGGGCACAGCGGGGCTGCTGGGGGCCTCCTGTAGTACATAGCCGCGATTGGTGGCGACGATATCGTGCCCGTCGGCGCGCAGCAGGGCGATGTCCTGCACCACGACCTGACGGCTCACGCCCACCTCGCGGGCAAGCGCGCTGCCCGAGACAGGACCTTTGGCTCCCTCGAGCACGGCCAAGATGGCACGGCGACGCTCGCGGGCGTCCATTATTTACCGTCCAGCAGACGCAGGTGCTTAAGCGAGAGGTCGAGAATCGGCGCAGAGTGCGTCAACGCCCCCGAGCTAATAAAGTCAACGCCCAGGTCGGCGAGCGCTCGGATATTGCTGGCGTCCACGTTGCCCGAGCACTCGGTCTTGGCACGGCCGGCGATAAGCTCAATCGCGGCAGCCATGTCGTCGTGGGTCATGTTGTCGAACATGATGATATCGGCGCCGGCCTCCACGGCCTCGCGCACCATGTCCAGGTTCTCGCACTCAATCTCGACCGTCGTGGTAAACGATGCATGGGCGCGCGCCATCTCGATCGCGCGTGCCACGCCGCCGGCGGCGTCGATGTGGTTGTCCTTGAGCATAACGGCCGTCGACAGGTTGTAACGGTGATTGCTGCCGCCGCCGATCTCGACTGCGGCTTTCTCGAAGACGCGCATGCCCGGCGTGGTCTTGCGCGTGTCGACAAGCACGGTCTTGGTGCCCACGAGCGCAGCCGCCATCCGATGCGTGTAAGTAGCGATGCCGCTCATGCGCTGCAGGTAGTTGAGCGCCACACGCTCGCCCGAAAGCAGCACGCGCGCGTCTCCGCGCACCTGGCCCACGTGATCGCCAGCGTGCACCTCGTCGCCGTCCGCGACATCAAACAACACGGAGCTCTGCGGATCCAGCAGCTCAAAGGTTCGAGCGAACACATCCAAGCCCGCGATGATGCCATCGGCCTTGGCGATAAGCTCCACCGTGGCGGGGCGCGCCGTGGGGCACACGCTCGCCGTGCTCACGTCCTCAAACGTGATGTCCTCGCGCAGGGCCTGCAGAATCAGATCATCGACGACGAGCTTCATGGTAATGGGATTCATGGTCTACTCCTCCACGGCCTGCGTGCCGGCGGCACGGGCCAAATCATCGATTGCCAGAGGGTCGGCGCCCAGGGCGCGATGACGGCCATCGAGCGCGGGATCGCCCGCCTGCTCCACTGCGAGCGACTCGCCGGTGCGCATGTACCACGCGGCGCGACGACCCCAGACCAGTGCTTCGAGCAGACTGTTTGATGCAAGGCGGTTCTTGCCGTGAACGCCGTTGCAGGCCGTCTCGCCCGCGGCGTAGAGTTCGGGCATCGAGGTGCGGCCGTCCTTGTCGACCCACACGCCGCCCATAAAGTAGTGCTGCGTCGGCGTAACGGGAATGGGCTCGTCCAAGATGTCGCGGCCGTCCTCCAGGCAGCGCGCGCGAATGTTGGCAAAGTGCCCGGTCACCACGTCACGCTCGACGGGGGCAAAGCTCAGCCACTCGTGCTCGGTGCCGTCCTGCTTCATCTGCTCGCGGATGGCGGCGGCGACAACGTCGCGCGGCTGCAACTCGTCGGTAAAACGCTCGCCGGCGGCGTTGAGCAAAATCGCGCCCTCGCCGCGGCAGCTCTCGCTGATCAGGAACGTGCGACCCGGCTGCGGCGAGAACAGACCCGTGGGATGGATCTGCACGTAGTCCAGGTGCTCCATCTTAATGCCATGCTCCTGAGCGATGTAGCAGGCGTCGCCCGTGAGCTGCGGGTAGTTGGTCGAGTGGTCGTACACGCCGCCAATGCCACCCGTCGCCCACAGCGTGTGGCGGGCATGGATCTTAAACGGCTTACCGGCATGCACGCCCTCAACGGCATTTGCCAGCTCGTCGGCGGGGCGAACCGAGTTGTCCTCGTCCACGGCTACGGCGACGACGCCGGTGCACACCGTGGCGCCATCGCGCTCGGCGGTCAGGATGTCGGTCATGGCCGCGTGCTCCAAAATCTGCACGTTATCCAGCTTGCGAACGGCCTGGAGCAGCTTGGTCGTAATCTCCTTGCCGGTGATATCGGCATGGAAGGCGATGCGCGGACGGCTGTGCGCGCCCTCGCGGGTAAAATTGAGGCTGCCGTCGGCCTTGCGCTCAAAATCCACACCCATCGCTAGCAGGTCGTTGATGACCGAGCGGCTCGAGCGGATCATGATGTCGACGCTCTCGCAGCGGTTCTCGTAATGGCCGGCGTGCATGGTGTCCTCAAAGAAGGCATCGTAGTCCGAACCCTCGGGCAGCACGCAGATGCCGCCCTGCGCGAGCATCGAATCGCACTCATCGACCGCGCCCTTGGAGAGCATGATCACGCGCGTGCTCGTCGGCAGATTGAGGGCCGCGTACAGACCCGCTACGCCGCAGCCGGCAATGACGACGTCGCACTCCATATCGGGGTATTGCTTGGTTTCCACAGGAATCCTCTCCCTTGAATGTGACATAAGGGACCGTCCCTCATGCAACATTGTTCTAGCGTGCTGCGTACTCGAGCATACGGTCGAGCGTGAGCTTGGCCTGGTCGGCAGCCTCGTCCGACACGCCGATCTGCACCTCGCCCTCGCCCGTCTCCAGGCAGTGCACGAGCTTTTCGAGCGTGATGAGGTCCATGTTGACGCAGGCGGGCTGCACCGCGGGGAAGTAGAACTTCTTGCCAGTGCCCTGGCAGCGGCGCTCGAGCTCGTAGAGCACGCCGCGGACCGTCACGATAATGAACTCGCTCGCGTCGGACTCCTCGGCATACTTGATGATGCCGGCGGTGGAGCCGATGTAGTCGGCCTCGGCCAGGACGTCGGCCTTGCACTCAGGATGCGCCAGCACGAGCGCGTCGGGGTGGGCCTCCGTCGCGTCGACGATCTGCTCGACGGTGATGATGTGATGGCGCGGGCAGTAGCCGTTGTTGAGGATGACGTGCTTTTGCGGCACCTGCTCGGCTACGAAGCGACCGAGGTTTTGGTCGGGAATGAACAGGATATGCTGCTGCGGCAGCTCGGACACGATCTTGACGGCGTTGGAGCTGGTGACACACACGTCGCTCCAGCTCTTGATCTCGACCGTGGAGTTGACGTAGCAGACGACAGCCAGGTCGTCGCCGTACTCGGCGCGCGCCGCGTCGACCGTCTCGCGCTTGACCATGTGCGCCATGGGACAGTCCGCGCCCGGCTCGGGCAGCAGCACGGTCTTAGTGGGATTGAGCAGTTTGGCGCTCTCGCCCATAAACTCCACGCCGCACAGCACGATGGTCTGCTGCGGCAGGCTTTTAGCGAGCTTAGCCAGGTAGAAGCTGTCGCCGACGTAATCGGCAACGGCCTGCACCTCGGGCGCCACGTAATAGTGCGCTAGGATCACCGCGTCACGTTGGGTTTTTAGTTGCTGAATGGCCTCGACGAGCTCTGCGGGCACCAGCGCCGCGCGCTCCGTTGCCGTCGTTGCCGATGCCAGGCCGGCCGCAATATCGCGTGCAAGCTCCGATGCATCCATGTTCGCGCTCTGTGCCATCAAGGCCCCTCTCTTTTGGCGAATCTTGGGGCTTTAGTATGACACCTAGGTTTACAGCTGACAAGACAGCTGTAAACCTAGGTGTAAAGTTGAAATAAAGATTCAATCATGTGGCAGGTCCATTTTCGAACTGGCAAGCTGAGGATAGCTGAGCTCTCGATGGCGCAGGAGGCATCTTTCGCCACCGCAACACCGCTTGGCGCGAGCTGCACGCCGTGGGGCGCAAACGGTCCGCACCCCCGCAAGCGGCGCGTGCCCGATGTGGCAAAATCGAACTACTTAAGGGGGCCGAATGCTCAAGATTATTGCCTGCGACGATGATGTCGCTTTTCTAGATAGACTGCACCGGATGATCGACCGTTGGTCGACCGAGACGGGCACGGCGGTCGATGTTGCGCTCGTCACGCGCGGCGAGGACCTGCTGGCCCGCCATGCCGCATCGCGCGCCGACATCATTCTGCTCGACATGATCATGCCGCTCGTCAACGGCATGGACACCGCACGCGAACTGCGCCAGGCCGACACCGCCGTGCGCCTGGTGTTCCTCACCTCGTCGCCCGAGTTCGCGCTGGAATCCTACGAGGTCCGCGCCTTCGACTATCTGCTCAAGCCCGTGACTTACGAACGCCTGGCGCGATTACTCGACGAGCTTTCGAGCATGCGCCCGGCGGCAACCGACGAGCTCGTGATCAAAACTTCCTTTGGCTACCACGCCCTGCGCCTGTCCGACATCGAATATGCCGAGGCGCGCAACAAGCACGTGGTCTTCCACCTGCGCGACGGACGCGATATCGAGGCACTCGAGTCGTTCCGCAGCGTCGAGGACCGCTTGGAGCAAAACGCGGTCTTCTTTAAATGCCACCGCAGCTACCAGGTCAACCTGCGCAATATCGATCACTTTGACCGCACGGACATCGTCATGCGCTCGGGCGCGTGCATCCCGCTTTCGCGCAGCTGCAAGCAGGGATTCCAAGACGCCTACTTTGCGGCGCGCTTTGAGGGCGGGAGGCGCTGATGGTCTCCTCGGTCGAAATGGTCCTTTGGGCAATCCACCACGCCACGACGCTGCTCTTTGGCGTCTTTGCCTCGGCGGCGCTGTGCGGTGTCGAGATCAACCGGCGTCATGCGCTTGAACTGGTGTTGGTCGGTGCCGTAACCGGATGCGCATTTGGCCTCGCCAATGCCGTCGGCGGCGAGCTTTTTGCCCGCCAGGTATATCCGCTCGTCGTGCATCTGCCGCTCGTCATCTATTTGTGCGCGCTACCGCCTGAGCCCGCTGCTTGCCGTGCTCGGCATTACGAGTGCCTATCTGAGCTGCCAGTTCAGCAATTGGATGGGCATCGCCGCATTTGCCGCAACCGATTCTCAGATTGCGTACTATCTGGCGCGCATCGCGACCACACTCGCCGTCTTTGCCGTCCTGTTGCATTGGGCCGGCGACATCGGTCCACGCTTGGCGATTAAAAGCACCACCGAGCTGGGCATCCTTTTAATCCTGCCGCTCGTCTATTACGTCTTTGACTATGCCACCAACGTCTACACCACGCTGTTCCACTCGGGCTCGGTGGTGACGGTTGAGTTTTTGGCCTTTGCGCTCTGCGCGTTCTACCTTATGTTCCTCGACGTCTACCTGCGTGAATACGAAGAAAAGGAAACCGCCGAGAGAGAGCGCTGGATGCTCGAAACCCGCGACAGCGTCGCCATCAAAGAGCTCGAGGCTTGGCGTCAATCTGGGCGCGAGCTGTCGATTCTTCGCCACGACATGCGCCACTTTCTACGCGGCCTGGCCGCTTTAATTGAGGAGGGCCACACCGACGAGGCGCTCAAACGCATCGATGAACTCTGCGAAGCCGGCGATCGCACCGCCGTACGCCGCTTCTGCGCCAACGAGACCGTAAACATCGCGCTTTCGTCATTTAACTCGGATATCAATAGAAACGGCATTGCCGCCAACCTGCGCGCCGCCGTACCCGAAACCATCCACGTAGGTGACGCCGACCTGTTTAGCGTGCTCTCAAATGCCTTGGAAAACGCTATCACCGCCGCAAGCGCCGCACCCCAAGGAAAGCGATTCGTCGACTTTGACCTGCGATTAGAGGACGGCCAGCTGCTGCTGTTAGTTTCCAACACGTTTGACCGCGCGCCGCGCATGGTCGACGGCATGCCCGTGACCCGGCATGCGGGCCACGGCTTTGGCACCAGGAGCATCAAACTTGCCGTGGAGCGCATGAACGGCAACTGCCAGTTCCGCATTAACGGCGATCGGTTTGAGCTGCGCGCCGTGATGTAGAAGTGCGGTGCCGATCTCGAGGCGCGCCTTGCCCGCCAGGCAATCGCTCGCCGGCGCCAATCCGCTACAGCGGGGCGGCCGCCGGAGTCAGCTGCTTGATGTAGGCCCACATGCGCTGCTTGGCGACTTTGTCAGTGAGCGCCGCCTCAAAACCGTCGAGCGCGAGCACGCGGCGACCCTGCACATGGGCGACCAGGCCGGGCTTGAGCATGGCGGTGTCGAAGTCGTCGATTGCCACAAGCATGTCGGCATAGGTCTCGCGCATGGTATCGGCCGCGCGATCGTCCAGCAGCAGGACCGCCTCGGGGTCCAAGGCCTCGAGCGCCTCGCGGAACAGCTCGCACGGCAGAGTCTCGCCCACCGCGACCGCTCCGTCACCCACGCCGGCGACGCTTGCCAGCACGCAAAAATCCTCGGGCGCGTAGCCGATGGCCCCAAGCGCCTTGCGCAACGCCGCGCCATCCGGGCCGGCGGCAAGCTCGCCACCCGAACGCTCGGCCTCGTCCAAATCGCCTTTGACCAGCACGATCGGCGAGCACGCGTTGCCCGCGATACGCACGCCACGGCCCGCGAGCGATGCGAGCTCCTGCTCGGTCGCCTGGGCGATGGCTTCTTTTTTCTGGCTTTGTGACGTGGGCATGCGCTCTCCAATCGTTTGCGTGCCCACCATTATATAAAAGAGCCGCCCACGAGTGGTTGCTTTGCGGGCGGCTGGGTATAAGCACGGTCGTACTGAGTTTTACGCGGCCAAGCCGCGTCGCATTATGGAGGTCACCATGGCTGACATTAATCAGATTACCCCCGAGAACTTCGATTCCATCGTTAACGACAGCCTGCCCGTGCTGGTCGATTTTTGGGCACCGTGGTGCGGGCCCTGTCGATCCCTCTCGCCCATCGTTGACGAGGTTGCCGATGAGCTGGCGGGCAAGCTTGCCGTTGCCAAATGCAACGTCGACGACAACCAGGACCTGGCCATGAAGTATGGCGTCATGAGCATCCCCACGCTGGTTGTGTTTAAGAACGGCGAGGAGATTGACCGCTCGGTTGGCGCTCTGCCCAAGGCGAGGCTGCAGGCGCTGCTGGAGAAGCATCTGTAATACGCTTGTTACATGTTGCCGTCTGCCTGCCGTCCATGAGCGCTTTTGCACCGCTCGCCGGACTTCTGGATGCACCGAGTGCAACCACGGATAGTATGGTAGTCACAAACAGCCCCCAGTGAACGGGTGCGGGTCGCACAGACTCGCACCCGTTTTCTTATGCAGCTGCGCACAGAGCGGGCGTAGTAAAATCTGAACCACTGAACTGCCCCATACAAAAGGAGATTTTCCATGCATGACGTCGGAATGAACATGAGCCAGCTTGCCATGAGCGTCAAGCAGGTCGACGACACCATCGAGCTCGCTCACGAGTGGAGCCATCAGCTGCTGCATGCGACCGAGAATTTTGACATGGAGCGCATCGGCGCCAAGCTCGAGGCCGCCATGGCCGCGCTCCACGAGGCGCATGACGCGCTCGAGGGCTACGAGGAAGCCATCGAGGCCGACCACAACTCCGTCGGCTCCGTGAAGCTGGTGTAAGGTGGCCGAACACGAGCACTGCTGCGGGTACGAGCACGAGCATCCGCACGGGGCGGACGGTGACGCGGGCTGCCACTGTAGTGGCTCCGGCTCCGAGCTGGTCCGTTTTTCGGTTACCGCACCCGACGACCTGCTGCGCCGTTTTGACGAGCAGATCGGGCGCCGCGGCGACGTGGCCAACCGCTCCGAGGCCGTGCGCGATTTGATTCGCGCCTCAATCGCCAAAGAGCAGATGCGCACGCCCGATGAGCACGTTATCGGGTCGCTCACCATGATCTACGACCATCACACCGGCGATCTGACGCGCCGCCTGGACGAGGTGCAGCACGACTACACCGACGAGATCGTATCGACGATGCACGTGCATTTGGATCACCACAACTGCTTGGAAATCCTGGCACTCAAGGGTCGCGGCGAGCGCGTCTACGAACTAGCCGACCGCCTGCTGGGCCTGCGCGGCGTTAAGCACGGCGAGCTCACGTGCGCCGCCACCAAGCAGAGCCTGGGGCTGTAGCGGGATTTCCCGCAGCGCACCTGCCAAATAGGGACAGGTTTGTTTTGGCAGGTTTAGAAGTTTTACCTACCAAAATAAACCTGTCCTTTTTTGGTCGGTTTTGATGAGGGGTGTCGCATGCGGCATGTGCATATTCATGTGACGGGCATTGTGCAGGGCGTTGGCATGCGACCGTTTGTGTATCGCGAGGCCATGGCGCATGGCATTTGCGGATGGGTGCTCAATGCGGGCGACGGCGTGCATATCGAGGCGCACGCTCCGGCCGATGCGCTCGATGCTTTTGTTGCCGCGCTTTCTGAGCATGCGCCTGCGGCAGCCCGCGTAGAGCATGTCGAGGTTGTGGACTTGGCAGCCAACGGTTGGGATGCCGCCAATGAACAGGGTTTTCGCATCGTAGCATCGCAGGACCAGACCGCGCACACGACGCTCGTCTCGCCCGATATCGCTACCTGTGACGATTGCCTGCGCGAGTTGTTCGATCCCGCCGACCGACGCTATCACTACCCCTTTATCAACTGCACTAACTGCGGCCCACGCTTTACCATCATCCGATCGTTGCCTTATGACCGAGCGGCCACGTCGATGGATTGTTTTCCCATGTGTCCCAGGTGTGCCGCGGAGTATGCCGACCCACTCGACCGGCGTTTTCACGCGCAGCCCGATGCCTGCTTTGATTGCGGTCCGCATATTACGTGGCGCGAAGCGAGCGTGGGCGATGAGCCGGGCGAAGCCGCCGCGTCGCTGGCCGTCGGCACCACACGCGAGGCCAGCGACGCTATCATCGAGCGCTGCGTTGAGCTGCTGGCCAGCGGTGGCATCGTCGCCATCAAGGGCCTGGGCGGATTCCATCTATCCTGTGACGCTGCCAACGAGCAGGCGGTGGCCGAGCTGCGCCGTCGCAAGCGTCGCAGCAACAAGCCGCTTGCCGTCATGGTGCGCAGTCTTGCCGATGCCGGGTGCCTGTGCTATATCGACGTTGCTGAACGCGATCTGCTCGCCGGCAGTATCCGCCCCATCGTGCTGCTGCGCCGGCGGGCTGTTTGCGGGAACGACGGCGATTCTTCCGACGCCCTCGTACTCGCACCGTCCGTCGCGCGCGACCTGCCCGAGCTTGGCGTTATGCTCCCCTACACCCCGCTTCAGCATCTTCTGCTTGCAGCTGCCGCGTCGCACGGTATGCACGCGCTCGTCATGACCAGCGGCAACCTGAGCGAAGAGCCCATCGAGACCGATGACGATCTTGCCTGGGAGCGCCTCGTTGCCGCCGGCATTGCCGACGCGCTGCTCGGCAACGATCGAGCGATTCTCTCGCGCTATGACGATTCCGTGGTGCGCGTGGTCAACGGCGCCGTTATGCCCGTTCGCCGCGCTCGCGGATATGCACCCCAGCCGCTGCCGTTGCCGGCGCTCGACCGCGCTCCGTCCTGCGTGCTCGCCTGCGGGCCACAACAAAAGGCCACGATTGCGCTCACGCGTGAAGGGACGAACGGCGAGGCAACCTGTTTTGTGTCGCAGCATATCGGCGATGTTGAAAACGGCGGGACCTTCGATGCCTGGAACGCTGCGCGCACGCGCTTGGAAGATCTCTTTGATTTGGCGCCCGCCGCCTTGGCTTGCGATGTACACCCCAGTTATCTATCGGGCCAGTGGGCGCGCGAGCAGGCGCGAAAATGCAATCTGCCGCTCGTCGAGGTGCAGCACCATCATGCGCATATCGCGAGCGTAATGGCCGAAGCCATCGCCGCGGGCCAGCTTACAACCGACGCGCGCGTCCTTGGCATCGCCTTTGATGGCACCGGCGCCGGCACCGATGGGACCATTTGGGGCGGCGAGTTTCTTGTTGCCAGCCTTGGCGGCTTTGAGCGCGCCGCGCATTTGCGCACCTGGGCGCTCCCCGGTGGGGCGGCCTCCGTGCGCGACGCCCGCCGCAACGCCTTCGCCCTGCTCAGTGAGCTCGGCCTGCTCGAGCACCCAGGTACCGCTCGGCTTTTGGACAGCCTCGGCGAGCAAACGCGCAGCGTGACAGCCACCATGATCGAGCGCGGCATCAACAGCCCGCGCACCAGCAGCATGGGGCGTCTCTTTGATGCCGCGGCAGCAATTCTGGGCATCTGCGACAAGGCAACCTACGAGGGCGAACCCGCCATAGAACTCGAAGCCGCCGCCTGGCACGCGCTCAGCAGTGAAAGTGTCTGCCCCGCCGGCAATATAGCCGGCTTTTCCGTAACCGAATCATCCCGTCCGAACGCCTGCCATGTTCTAAACTCCAGATCGCTTATTGAGGCGCTTTTGGAGGGAATCAGGGCCGGCGCTGCGGCCTACAGGCTCGCGCTCGACTTCCATATCGCCGTCGCGCGCTCCTCGGCGCGTATCGCCAGCGATATCTGCGTGCACGAGGGCATCGACACCGTCGCGCTCTCGGGCGGCGTGTTCATGAACCGACTTTTGCTTCAGCTCCTCACCCGCAAGCTTAAAGACGCGGGCCTTACTGTCCTTGTCCCCCACACCGTACCCGTCAATGACGGCTGCATCGCCTACGGTCAGGCGGCGGTCGCAAGCGCTCGTCTTGCGCAGATTGCATCACAGTAGCTCGCCCTCGCACGCCGCCGCGCCCAGCCGTCTCACAGGCGTAACGCGTTTGCCCGCGAACCCCGCGAGCGCTACCATCAACTGATGGATTATTAAGCGCTCATCCAGCGCAAAGCGTATACAAGGGGAACAATATGTGCCTTGCCGTTCCCGGTAAAGTAGTCAAACGCGACGACGGCCTCAAGGCCACCGTCGACATGATGGGCATCGAGCGCTCTGTTTCGCTGAGACTCGTGCCGACGGCGCAGGTTGGCGACTATATTCTCGTACACGCCGGCTTTGGCATCCAGATTGTCGACGAGCAGGAAGCACAGGAAACGCTCGAGCTTGTTAATGCCGTGTCCGAGCTGGTCGAAGAAGACCAGCTGACCACCAACCCGGCGGAGGCTTACTAGTGGCGCCCGAGCAGCCGGCGCGCTCCGGTATCGACTTCTCGGCATTCCGCGATCCCAAGCTGGCTCGCGAGCTCATCGAGCGCATTCATGAGCTTGTCGGCGACCGCACCATCAACCTTATGGAAGTCTGCGGTACGCATACCGTGAGCATCGGGCGCTATGGCTTTCGCTCCATTATGCCGGCAGGGCTCAAGCTGCTGAGCGGCCCGGGCTGCCCCGTCTGCGTCACCGCCAACCGCGACATCGACCACGCAATCGCGCTCGCCAACATAGACGGCGCCATCATCACCACCTTTGGCGACATGATGCGCGTGCCCGGATCATCCACCTCGCTCGCTGCGCAAAAAGCGGCAGGGCGTGACATTCGCATCGTCTACTCCCCGCTCGACGCGCTCGACATTGCCGAGCAAAACCCTGATCGCCCGGTCATTTTTATGGGCGTGGGCTTTGAGACCACAACGCCCACCATCGCTGCCGCCATTTTGGAGGCCGATGCACGCGGACTCCAGAACTTCTCGGTCTACTGCGCCCACAAGACCACGCCGCCGGCGCTGCGCGCCATCGCCAACGATCCCGAGACCACTATCGACGGCTTTATCCTGCCGGGCCACGTCGCCACCATCACGGGCTTAGCCCCCTTTGGCTTTTTGGTCGACGAGTTTAAGACTCCAGGCGTAGTAACGGGATTTGAGCCGGTCGACATCTTGCAGGGTATCTGCATGCTGGTCCAGATGGTTGTTGAGGGGCAACCCGCGATCGACAACGCCTACCGTCGCGGCGTCAATGCCGACGGCAATCCTGTGGCGCGCCAGCTGGTCGAGCAGGTATTTGAGCCGTGCGATACCACGTGGCGCGGGCTGGGGCCGATTGCCAACTCGGGCCTTTCCATCCGCCCCGAGTTCTCGCGCTTTGATGCCCGCGTTCGCTTTGACGTGCCCGTTGAGCCGACGGTTGAGCCGCGCGGATGCCGCTGCGGCGACGTGCTGCGCGGAGCCATTACGCCGAGCAGCTGCCCGCTCTTTGGCCGCACCTGCACGCCCGAGCACCCCGTCGGCCCGTGCATGGTGAGTTCCGAAGGCAGCTGCGCGGCGTACTACCGTTACCGAGTCTAGCCCGAACGCCCCCGCGCACTGACACCTCCCACGATTGGAGTTTTGGATATGTCCCATAGCGTTACCGATAGCACCGTCCTGCTGGGCCACGGCTCCGGCGGCCAGATGATGAAACGCATCATCGATGAGGTCTTTTTGGATGCCTTTGGGTCGCCCGAGCTGCTCGAGGGCAACGACGCCGGCGTCGCCGCGCTGCCCGCGAGCGGGCGCATCGCCATGTCGACCGACAGCTTTGTAGTCTCGCCGCAGTTCTTCCCCGGTGGCAACATCGGCCGCCTCGCCGTGTGCGGAACCGTCAACGACGTCGCGACCTCGGGCGCCAACGTGCGCTACCTATCGTGCGGCTTTATCCTCGAAGAGGGCTATCCCATGGATAGGCTCCGCCAGATTGTGCAGACGATGGCCGAGACGGCACGCGAGGCGGGCGTGTCCATAATCACGGGCGACACCAAGGTGGTCGAGCGCGGCGGGGCCGACGGCGTCTATATCAATACCGCCGGCGTGGGCGAGGTGCCTGCGGGCGTGGCGCTCAGCGGCGCAAACTGCCAGCCCGGCGATGTCATCCTGGTCTCGGGTACACTGGGCGACCACGGCATCGCCATCATGAGCCAACGCGAGGGTCTGGCGTTTTCGAGCACCATCGAAAGCGATGCCGCGCCGCTCAACCACCTGATTGCCGATGTGCTTGCCGCAGCACCCGACACACGCTGCTTCCGCGACCCCACGCGCGGTGGCCTGGCCTCGACGCTCAACGAGTTTGCGCAGGCCAGCGGCGTTGCCATGGAGATCGACGAGAAAGCTGTGCCCGTGCGCCCCGACGTGCAGGCAGCCTGCGAGATGCTCGGCTACGATGTGCTGCAGGTGGCAAACGAGGGCAAGATGGTCGCCGTCGTGCCGGCCGAGCAGGCCGATGCCGCGCTGGCCGCCATGCGCGCCGCCCGCTACGGCGAGAATGCCGCCGTCATCGGTCGCGTGCTGCCACTTGCCGAGGGCACCCGCCCCGCCGTGCGCGTACGTACCGGTTGGGGCTCGACCCGCATCCTCGACATGCTCGTGGGAGAGCAGCTGCCGAGAATTTGCTAACGACAAAGGCTCAGGGCTATTAAAGATATTCAGATTCCAAACATGCCCGGCACGCATGCCCAGTATTATGGGGTGCGTTTTACAACTCAAGCGGCAGGAGCACCCATGGCAGCGGATTATTCCCATGTGATTTTTGATCTGGACGGCACCATCCTCAACACGCTCGAGGACCTGGCAGCCGCCGGCAACCATACCTGCGAGATGCACGGCTGGCCCACGTTTGCCGTTGACGAGTACCGCTACAAGGTGGGAAACGGCATGCTCAAGCTGGTCGAACGCTTTATGCCTGCCGAGTATGCGGGCGACGGTCGCATGTTTGAGCAGACGCTTGCCGAGTTTAGGGCTTATTACGGCGAGCACAAGGAGGACCACACCGCTCCCTATGCCGGCACGACCGAGATGCTCGACCGCCTGCACGCGGCGGGCGTGCAGCTTGCCGTGCTCACCAACAAGGACCACGTCTCGGCGGCTCCGCTTATCGAGAAGTATTTTGGTTCCGAGCGCTTTGCGCTGGTGCAGGGCCGCGTCGATGCGTTTCCCCCCAAGCCCGAGGCGCCTGTTACGCTACATGTGATGGAGGAGCTGGGCGCCAATCCGGCAACCACGCTCTATGTGGGCGATTCCAATGTCGATATCCTGACCGGCCACAACGCCGGCCTTAAGAGCGCGGGCGTCAGCTGGGGCTTCCGCGGCCGCGCAGAGCTGGAAGCCGCCGGCGCCGACTACGTGGTGGATACCCAGGGCGAGCTCGCAGCGCTGATCCTGGGCGAGTAACGAGCGACACTGCTTAACGCAGCTGCGACAATGCTGTTGCGCGGAAAGTAGTCGTTGGGGACGTTCTTAAACGACTAGTCAGACAAGAACGCCCCAACGACTACCCCAACAATGGCAACGCCGCAGGTAGAGGACGGACAGCGAGCGGACACCAGAGCGAACAAATTGGCATGAAAAGAGGACGGCATAGACCTTCTGGTCATACCGTCCTCTTTGAATGACAAGTTGTCGCTCTGGTGCCCGCGCAACGTCGAGCAGTTGCGGCGTTTGGTAAAACGCCGCAACGAACTAGCTCAGCATTGCATCCATCATCTCGGAGTTGACGGAGTCGTCGGCAGACCACTCGCCGTCGTCGTTGCAGGTGTACTTGAAGATAACCGTGGTCTTCCTGGGCTCGGTGGCCTTGGTCACATCGACCATAACCTGACCGGCCATCTTGTACAGCTCGTCATCGGAAGGAACCGTGTCAAGCGCGGCGACCTTCTCCTGATACTGGGTGGAGAAGTCCTCGACGATCTTGTTCATAGACTTGCAGGTGATAGAGACCTCGGCGGTCGCGACACCCTTGTCCTCGTCGACCGTCACGTCGCCGATCTTGTAGTCAAAGCCCTCGAGATAGGTCTTGGCATACTCCTTGGGATCGATACCCAGCTGCTCGAACTCGTCGCCCGAAGCTTCCTCCAGACCAGAAAGGAAGTCGTCGCCACCGTTCTTGACCTCGTCAAACTGCGTCGTAAGATCCTCGGTGATGAGCTCCTCAACCGAAGGACCTCCACAGCCGGAAAGCACGACCACGCATGCAACCAAGACGGCCATGAGGGGCGCAAGCAGCAGCTTCTTTTTCATGTTGTTCCTCCCAATGAGCGGCACCGCGCTTCCCGGACGCGGCACACGTTGTAATAAGTAAGCCCATACTATCCACTTATGAACACCCTCGGCAACGCGAAGGCGCGGTCGGTTCGTTTTAGCGTCCGAACGGTTTGCAAGCCCGCCCAACGCGCAATAAAACGCTTCCCCACGGTGCAATAAAAAAGGTGGCCGGAAAACCCGACCACCCTTGCACATCCTTTGAACGCCGCAGTTTACTTGCGAACGACCTTAACGATGGCGTCACCGGCGGCGACGGCGGACTCTGCCTCAACGGTGAGCTCGACGTCGGCAAACTCGGCGGTGTTGGACACGGCCACCACGACGCAGTCCTTGTAACCGGCAGCGGCGATCTTGGCGCGGTCGATCTTGAGTATGGGCTGGCCGGCCTTCACAACGTCGTCGGCCTTGACGAAGCCCTCGAAGCCATCGCCGTTCATGTTGACGGTATCGACGCCAACGTGCACCAGAACCTCGATGCCGCTATCGGACTGCAGACCCACGGCGTGACCCATGGTGACGGTCACCTTACCGTCGCAGGGAGCGTAGACCAGATCGTCCTCGGGCCACACGGCACAGCCCTTGCCCAGAACCTCGCCACCAAAGACGGGATCGGGCACGTCGGCCATCTTGATGACCTTGCCCTTGACGGGCGAGCACAGCACGTCGGCGCCGGCAGAAGCAGAGATGGAGGCCGGAGCAGCGGCAGCCGCGGGCTCAGCCTTCTTCTTGAACATATCAAACAGACCCATACGTTTTCTCCTCTTGATTAAGCGCAACGTTGTGCGCATGCCTACGGTAATTATAGTGCCAAATGGTTCAAATGCTAAGGTGGGGACTCGAATCGCAAGCCCTTCTCGGTAGTGCTCGTGGGATGAGCATCTCCTTTGCATCGCGGTTCGATAAGCCGAGTATCGCCCACGCGCGGGACGGGCAGAAGCGGGCACGCCAAACCCGATACTTCTTTTCGCTCTCGAGTCCTGCCGCCGCCCCGTCCCTGACACTTCCTGATACCGACCGAAACGTGCCAAAATAAACCTGTCCCTTTTTGGTAGGTTTGGCGAGTGTGGATTTTCGGACGCTTAACTAACGAGCGTGGATAATCTCCCACTTTGAGGCCGTCACCGAGCCAAAAACGGGAGATTATCCGCTCTCATTTTGGATAACCCCCCTTGTACCAAGCCGAGCTCCATGGTCAAGTAATAACGACTTCTCATCATTAGATTGTTTACATCAATTCTAATAACTATTTAATCCTTAAACTCGTTATTAGAATTGATATGATTGGCCTAATAACGAGTTTCCGGCACTAAAGATATGGAGGGCGCGATGCAAATCGAGGAGAACGGCCAGGGAACGCTCCGCAATAATCTATCGGGGAAATTGACTTACTATTCGTTTTTTCCAACGCCCTTGCAATCATTGAGGCAGCTAAACCTCACCGAGGAAACCTATCGCACGCTTTCCGCATGCTCACGAAAGCTTGGAGAGCTTGAAGGCATGCTCTACTTTGTTCCCAACGCCGATATGTATCTGACAATGTACGTGCGCAAAGAAGCACTCCTTTCTTCGCAAATTGAGGGAACCCAGTGCACGTTTGACGACCTACTTAGTCCATCGCAAACACAACTCCATCATAAAGATGTCGCAGACGTCGTGAATTACGTCCGTGCTGTCGACCGCGGCGTAGAACTGCTCAAAAAGATGCCCTTGTGCACGAGACTTCTTAGGCAAGTTCATGCGGTCCTGCTGGACGGAGTGCGCGGAACGGAGAAGAATCCAGACGAGCTGCGCTCCTCACAAAACTGGATTGGCCCCTCAGGCTGCACCATTGCAACCGCATCGTTTGTCCCTCCAAACATTGAAGATTTGAGTAACACGCTCCAGGACCTCGAACGCTTTATCAATGAGCCTCAAGTCGAAATGGATCCGATTGTGCGGGCGGCGCTCGTCCATTACCAATTTGAAACTGCCCATCCATTCCTAGACGGAAATGGTCGCCTGGGCAGGCTTCTCATTACACTTATGCTCATCAATGATGGCGTTCTTCATTCTTGCTTGTTCTATCCATCGTTCCAGTTCAAGAAAAATCGAAGCGAGTACTACCGGCAACTCACATCCGTAAGGGAGAGAGGCACTTACGAGGAATGGATAGAGTTTTTCTGCAACAGTCTTCTCGAAAGTGCGAAGGACTCGGTAGGGTCTTTAAAAAACCTTGTTGACCTCCATAACCGTTCCACAGTAACCATTACCGAAAATCTCGGAAGGACTACTGCAAACGGGCAAAGGCTGTTGGGCATTCTTGAAGAGCACCCCATCGTCGACACCGCATTCATCGCTGCCCAACTCGATATCGGCAGGAGTACCGCGAGCGCGCTCGTCAAATCATTTGAAGAATTGGGTATCCTCCGTCCGCTCGACGAGTCAAGACAGAGATACCGGCAGTACGGGTATGAAGAGTATCTTTCGATTCTCAGGGAAGACGCCGAGCCGATTAGATAGGCATCGCAACCCAGGCAAATTAAAGCGAGCGTGGATAATCTCCCACTTTGAGCCTGCACACAGGCCAAAAACGGGAGATTATCCACGCTCATTCCTGAGTAGTCATTTATGAACGTCCCCAATGACTAGTCCGGCAACGCCGATGTTTCGGCAACGACAGCGAGCGAGCCGCATTCGGAGCAAGACGACGCCGCAGGTAGAGAACGGACAGCGAGCGGGTCGCATTTGAGACAAGGTGACGTGAAACGAAAGGGCGCTGACCTTCTGGTCGCGCCCTTGAAGTTGAACGTCAGATTGTCCAAATGCGGCCCGCGCAGCGTCGAGCAGTTACGGCGTTTGGTAAAACGCCGTAACTAACGTGCTCCGTACTGCTCGTAGTAGGCGTCGATGGCGGTCTTGAGCTCGTCGTCGATGACAACCTTGCCGTCGATCTCGTGGTTGTAGAGGGTCTCGACGACCTCAGCCATGGAGACGATGCTCGCGACGGGGAAACCGTACTTGGCCTCGATCTCCTTCTGCGCGGTGG
>CAUBQN010000023.1 GCA_958438125.1 uncultured Collinsella sp. | reverse complement strand
AGGCTGCTGCCGAGTAGCATTTGCTGCAACGCAACAATCTTGTTCTAAGAAGGGCGCTCTGGGAGACCAGGGCGCCCTTTTGTTTTTGCGCTGGGTGAGTTCATAGCAGTCATTGAGATGCGGTCCCGTGCATAGGACCGTTTATCCGTTTGGTTCGGTGATGATTGCCAAGGCGCGGCTCGATTTATAGCCGTGGCTGATACTATGGATGCTCGCAAGCGATATGAATGAGGATGCTCATGGCATATGACGATAGGGAGACGGGGCTGACGGTCGAGGACCGTGGCTCCAAGTTGGGTCTCCCCCAAAACCAAGATGCAGAGGCCAACGTACTGGCCGCTATGCTGCTATCGCCCGAGGTGGTCGAAGAGGCTCAGGTCGAGCTGCAGCCCGATGACTTCTATCGGCCCATTCATAAGACCATCTATACCGCGATGGTCGATATGTACAACAGTCGCATCCCCATCGACTCCATCTCGCTGATCGATTACCTGCGAAGCATCAACAAGCTCGATGCCGTGGGTGGCGAGGCGTACATTTTGGAGCTGATGGGTCAGACCCTGTCGCTCGTCAACTGGCAGCACCATGCCGCCATCGTTCGTCGCGACTCGATGTTGCGCGAGCTGATTGGCGCCACCAACGAGATCAACGCGCTGGCCTACAACGCCCCCACCGATACTAAGGAGGTCGTGGAGCTGGCTGAGAGCAAGCTGCTCAAGGTCACGGCGCGTGAGGTCAAGTCGAGCTACAAGACGCTGACCGAGTTTATGGTCGAGGCCTATAACGAGGCCGAGGAAGTGTGCAAGGCCGGCGGTCAGGCCGCAGGCGTGCCCACGGGCTTCCCGTCGCTCGATCGTATGCTCATGGGCTTCCGCGAGGGCCAGCTCATCATTATCGGCGCCCGCCCCGCCGTGGGTAAGACGTCGTTCGCCCTGAACTTGGCACTCAATGCCGCCGCCGCTGGCTATACCGTCGGCTTCTTCTCGCTGGAGATGTCGGGCAAGGAAATTGCCCAGCGTCTGATTTGCGCTTATGCCATGATTTCGATCAGCGATTTCCGTACGGGCCGCATTAGCCCCGAGCAGTGGGCCAATATCAATGAGGCCACGCAGACGCTGTCCAAGCTCGATATTCTGATTGACGATACGCCCGGCACCACGGTGACCGAGATTCGCGCCAAGAGCCGCCGTATGCTCCATAACAAGGAGAAGGCAATCATCATTCTGGACTACCTGCAGCTGGTGAGTCCTCCGCCGGGCCGTCGTTCCGAGAGCCGTACCGTCGAGGTCTCCGAGATGTCGCGTGGCCTGAAGATTATGGCCAAGGAGCTCAAGATCCCGCTGATCGCGCTGTCGCAGTTGTCGCGTCAGGTTGAATCCCGTACCGGCAAGCGCCCGCAGCTGTCCGACCTGCGTGAATCGGGCTCCATCGAGCAGGATGCCGATATCGTCATGTTCTTGGACCGATCTGCCGACGAGGCCGAGGCCTCGCGCGACGACCGACCCGACGAGGGCGTTACGCGTATTGTCGTGGCTAAGAACCGTTCGGGCCCGATCGGCGACGTCGACCTGATGTTCCTGCCGGCATCCACCAAGTTCTATGAGCTTGATGGGGCGCATGCCGAGGAGTAGGACAGGCGCCCGTTGCACGGGTATACTGGGAATGTTTTGTGCTTCTGCGCGCCATCGTGGCGCACGGACAGTCCATGAATGTAAGGAGTAAACATGCCGTCAACCGTTTTGGTCGGTGCCCAGTGGGGCGATGAGGGCAAAGGTAAGATCTGCGACCTGGTCGCCGGCGACTTCGATGCCGTCGTGCGCTACTCGGGCGGCAACAACGCCGGCCACACCATCGTCGTCAACGGCAAGAAGTACGGCCTGCACCAGGTGCCCTCCGGCATCATGTATTCCGACCACGTGTCGGTGATCGGTAACGGCTGCGTCGTCAACCCCAAGGTTGTCCTTGAGGAGATCGACATGTTCGAGGCCGACGGCATCACCACCAAGAACCTCAAGATTAGCGGCAACGCGCATGTCATCATGCCGTACCACATCGATCTGGATGGCGCCTTTGAACAGAAGCTCGGCAAGAAGAGTATCGGTACCACCAAGCGCGGTATCGGCCCGTGCTATCAGGACAAGATGGCCCGTATTGGCCTGCGCATGCAGGACATGCTGGACGAGGAGCTGTTTCGTGACAAGCTGGAGACCGTTCTTGCCCGCGTGAACCCCGAGCTCGAGCTGCTCTATGGCCTGCCCACCTACACCGTGGACCAGATTTGCGAAGAGTACCTGCCCATGGCCGAGCGCCTGCGCCCCTACATCACCGAGACGAGCCTGCTGCTCAACAACATGATCGACGAGGGCAAAGACCTGCTGTTCGAGGGCGCCCAGGCGACGCTGCTCGACATCGATCACGGCACCTATCCGTACGTGACGTCTTCCAACTGCACCGCCGGCGGCGCCATCACCGGATCCGGCGTCGGTATGAAGAATGTCGACCGCGTGCTGGGCGTCATGAAGGCCTATATCACCCGCGTCGGTTCGGGCCCCATGCCCACCGAGCTTTCCTATGAGTCCGAGGCCGGTCACACGCTGACCGAGGAGGGCTACGAGTACGGCGTGACCACCGGTCGCCGTCGTCGCTGCGGCTGGTTCGACGGCCCCATCGCCAACTATGCCTCGCGCGTCAACGGCCTCACCGATATCGCCATGACCAAGCTCGACGTGCTTTCGGCTTTCGACACCATCAAGGTGTGCGTGGCCTATGACGTCGATGGCGAGCGCTACACGAGCGTGCCCGAGCACCAGGTGCGCTTTGAGCACGCCAAGCCCATCTACGAGGAGCTCCCTGGCTGGAAGTGCGACATTACCGGTTGCCGCAGCTTTGACGAGCTGCCGCAGGAGGCTCAGGACTATGTGGCGTTTATCGAGGATCTGGCACACACCCGCGTGACGTTCATTGGCGTTGGCGCTGGTCGCGAGCAGATCATCAACCGATTCTGGAAGTAATCGGGACTATTTGGTTATTGCGATATACCCCTTTGCAGCCCAAGCGGGCGGCCGAGGGGTATATTTGCTTGCAAAGGGCTCGCGCGGAGCGGGCCATTTATCCATAGAGGAGGCACCCTTGAAGGCGGACACTCAAACCATCGACATCCTGTTGTTGGGCAGCGGCGGCCGTGAGCATGCTTTGGCAGCTAAGCTCGCAGCATCACCGCGCGCCGGCAAGCTCTACATCGCGCCGGGTAACGGCGGCACCGCGAGCTGCGGCGAGAACGTGGTTCTCGACGATTGCGATCCTGCGGCCGTGGCGGCGTTTGCCCAGAGCCACGGATGCGGACTCGTGGTGATTGGCCCCGAGGCTCCGCTCGTGGCGGGCGTAGCCGATGCCGTGCGCGCGGCGGGCATTCCCTGCTTTGGCCCGGGTGCCGAGGGCGCTCAGATGGAGGGCTCCAAGCTTTTTTCCAAGCAGCTCATGGAGCGTGCCGGCATTCCGACGGCCGCCTATGGCTCGTTTACTGACGAGGCTTCGGCTCTTGCCTATGTGCGCGAGCAGGGTGCCCCGCTGGTTGTCAAGGCTGACGGCCTGGCCGCAGGCAAGGGCGTTATCGTGGCGACTGAGCTCGAGCAGGCCGAGGAAGCCGTGCGTGAGTGCTTTGGCGGAGCCTTTGGTGATGCCGGCAATACCGTGGTCATTGAGGAGATGCTGGTTGGCCCCGAGTGCTCGCTGCTGGCCTTTACCGACGGCAAGACCGTGCGCCCCATGGCCACCTCGCAGGACCACAAGCGTGCGCTCGAGGGCGACCTTGGCCCCAACACCGGCGGCATGGGCGTCTACAGCCCGGTGCCCATCGTGACCGACGAGGAGCACGCCACCATGGTGGCGGTCATGGAGCAGACCGTGGCCGAGCTTGCTGCCGAGGGCATCGACTACCGCGGTTGCCTGTACGGTGGCTTTATGCTCACCCCTGCCGGCCCCAAGGTGCTGGAGTTCAATGCTCGCTTTGGCGATCCCGAGACGCAGGTCGTGCTGCCGCGCCTCAAGAACGATCTGGTCGAGGTTATGCTCGCCTGCGCCAACTGCGAGCTTGATCAGATTGAGCTCGATTGGCGTGACGAGTGGGCTGTGGCCGTTGTTCTGACGAGCGCGGGCTACCCCGGCAGCTACGAGAAGGGCAAAGTCATCACCGGCATCGCCGACGCCGAGGCCATGGAGAACGTGACCGTGTACCATGCCGGTACCGCCGTGGTAGATGGCCAGCTCGTGACCAACGGCGGCCGCGTGCTTGCCGTGACCGCGCTGGGCGATACGTTCGAGAACGCTCGCAACCTTGCCTACGAGGCCTGCGAGAAGATCGATTTTGAGGGTAAGACCCTGCGTCGCGACATTGGCCTGCGCGCACTGCGCGGCCGCGACGCCTGGGATGCCTAAAATCCGGGAGGAATGAGACGGATGGACGATAAGAACGAAGAGCTCGTGGACGCGCAGATTGTCGAAGAGGACAGCCGCATGTATGGACACGCCGAGGGCGAGCCTGGTGGCGAGGTGGCTGACGAGCCGGCACTGGTGCTGGGCGACGACGACCCGCACGATGCCGAGCTGCACGAGAAGATTCTTTCGGAGGAGTGCGCCTGGAAGGGCAAGATTCTCGACGTCCACCGTCTTGAGGTTGAGCTGCCCAACGGTCGCCGCAGCGCCCGCGATATCGTTCGCCATCCGGGTGCGGCGGCCGTTGTGGCACTGACCGAGAGCGGCAAGATCGTACTGGTGCGTCAGTACCGCACCGCCATCGACCGCGTGACGGTCGAGATTCCCGCCGGCAAGCTCGACCCGGGCGAGGACCCGCTCGATTGCGCCAAGCGCGAACTGCATGAGGAGACGGGCTTTAAGGCCGGCCGCATCCGCTTTTTGACGTCGATTGTCACGACCTGCGGTTTTTGCGACGAGATTATTCACATCTACCTGGCTACCAAGCTCGAGTTTGATGCGCCCGATCCCGACGATGACGAGTTTGTCAACGTCGACCTGGTACCGCTGCACGAGCTGATCGACGCCGTGCTCGACGGTAAGATCGAGGACGCCAAGACCGTCGTGGGCGCCTTGGCCTGCGATAGCATCGCGCACCGCCTTGGGGGCACGGAGCTTTAACGAGTGGGGATAGCCCTGGGATAAGTACTACTGATTGCTTTGTCCCAGGGCCTTACGTTGCTGATATTTCTTTGAGGATTACATGCTGAAGAGGTTTCTTTCTTACTACAAGCCCCAGATGGGGCTTTTTGTTGCTGATACTATTTGTGCCCTGGCGCTTGCCGCCATTGACCTGGCGTTTCCCATTATCCTGCGCAATCTGACCGGAGGGTTGTTTACCCAGGGCCAGGCTGCCATTATGCAGGCGCTCGGCATGATCGCGGTGGGACTGGTGCTGATGTATGCCATCCGCTGCGCCTGCCGCTACTTTGTGAGCTATTGGGGCCACGTGATGGGCGCGCGCATGGAGTCCAAGATGCGTGAGGACCTGTTCGATCAGTACGAACGGTTTAGCTTTGCATACTTCGATCGCAACAGCTCGGGTGACATGATGAGCCGTGTGGTCAACGACCTGTTCGATATCTGCGAGGCGGCGCACCACGTGCCCGAATGGATCATTATCTGCGGTATCGAGATCATCGGCTCGTTTGTGATTCTGTTTACCATCGCGCCGGTGCTCGCACTCGCCATGGCTGTGGTAACGGCGGTGTTCGCGGTCATTATGTTTTGGCAGAATATGCGCATGCGCGAGGTCTTTAGCGATAATCGAAAAAAGATTAGCGGCATTAATGCGCAGCTGCAGGATTCGCTGGCGGGCATGCGTGTGGTCAAGAGCTTTGCCAATGAGCAGACCGAACGCTCTAAGTTTCGCGCCTCGAACAATCGCTACCTTTCGTCCAAGGAGAACATGTATCATGCCATGGGCGTCTACACCGCAACGTATGGCCTGCTCTCGGGCGTGCTCTATGTGATCGTGGTGCTGCTGGGCGGTTGGCTCGTTGCCCAGGGTCAGCTGCAGGCGGTCGATATGGCAACCTTCGCGCTTTACATTTCACTGTTCTGCACGCCTCTCGAGACGCTCGTCAATTCGGCCGAGACGTATCAGAAGGCCATTGCCGGCTTTAAGCGCATGGACGAGGTGCTCTCGACTGTCCCCGATATTCAGGATAAGCCGGGCGCTGCGGATCTGCAGGTGACGGCTGGTGCCGTGGAGTACCGCAACGTGTGCTTTAACTACGAGGATGTTGAGCTTGGCGCGGACGATGGGGCACGTCCCGTTATCGACCATATGGATCTGTCCATTAGGCCCGGTCAGACCATCGCTTTGGTTGGCCCCTCGGGCGGCGGCAAATCGACGACTTGTTCGCTGTTGCCGCGCTTTTACGACGTTGCCGGTGGCTCCATTAGTATCGACGGCCAGGATGTGCGCGACGTGACGCAGCATAGCCTGCGCCGTGCCATCGGCCTGGTGCAGCAAGATGTGTACCTGTTCGATGGAACGATCGGCGAGAACATCGCCTACGGCAAGCCGGGCGCCACGGCAGAAGAGATCGCCGAGGCCGCCCGTCGCGCCAACATCGATGCCTTTATCGAGTCGCTTCCGCAGGGCTACGACACCGTGGTGGGCGAGCGCGGCAGCCGTCTTTCGGGCGGACAGAAGCAGCGCGTTGCCATCGCGCGCGTGTTTCTCAAGAACCCCAAGATCCTGATTTTGGACGAGGCGACGAGTGCTTTGGATAACGAGAGCGAGGAGGCGGTGCAGGAGTCACTCGAAGAGCTGGCACGCGGCCGCACCACGATTATTATCGCCCACCGTCTTTCGACCATTAAGCATGCCGATGAGATTGCGACCGTTGAGCATGGTCGCGTTGTGGAGCGTGGCACGCACGAGGAGCTTCTCGCCCGTGGCGGCACCTATGCCCGTTACTATCGAATGCAGTTCGAAGGTGCGCGTGCGCACGAGCTCGACTGATTGATATGACAGGAAGTTTATGGCTGACAAGAACCCTTTGACTCCGGAAGAAGTGACGGAGTTATTCTCCGAAATCGATGCATCCGGCGTCTTGGATCCTACGCTTGCCAAAAAGCGTACCGAGCGCATGCGCGAGAAAGAGGCCGCCGTCAAGCGCGGTGACAAAGCGGCGCTAGCGCAGCTGCGCAGCGAGGACCGCGCGAGCCAGGCAAAACATATCGACCCGCTGTCCGAGGACGACCCTTCGGGTTCGCAGGTGAGCCACACCATTACGAAGACTGCCATGGCCGTGGTTATCGGCATCTTGGTGCTGATTGTGGGTATGCAGATTGGCTACGGCGTGATGCGACGCCTGAATACCGCGAACCTCTCCGAGAGCGTTTCGGTAGATACCGTCTCGACCGCGCTCAAGGGTGGACTTGAATGGGGCAATGGCTTTACGCAGTTCCCGCTCGATTTTACCGTCGACGAGGCCGATGAGCGCGCGGGCACGGTTGAGGTGACAGTGCTGGATACGTCTTCTGCCAATGAACTCGAGCTGCTGTCCAACGGTCAGATTCAGGCGGCGGCGCTCGCAACCAACGCCTTGCTCAACGACAAGATCGACCGCGTGGTGTATAACGTTCACGCCTATATCAACGAGGACAGCAGAATCCAGCATGATTCCTTCTTTGGCATGTTTCCCGCCCGGGGGCACCAAAGCGCCATCCTGACGTTCGTCTGGACCAAGAGTTCGTCCAACGCCACGAGTATCGACTGGAAGATGCGCATCGTAAGCATGGACGACACCATTGCCGAGCGCATTCAAAAACAGGTGAACTCGGTTTCATCGCTGATCGAGGACCCGGTGGTGAGCCAGACCAAGATTGACGAGGAAAAGGCCGAACGTGACCTGGAGCATCGTCTGCATGGCCGCGAGATTTTCCGCGGCGGAAAGCCTGATCGCACGCCGTCCGAGCTGCTGGAGCAGGACAAGCAAAAGTAGCCCGCAGCCATATAGAACGATGCCATCCCGCGTGAGTCACAAGCCCACGCGGGATGATTTTTTATCCCGTCCCAGAAAAATCATTATGCATAGGAAGTCATAATTATCATTTTGTAAACAATTCTATGTAATTAATGCCATAGACGATGCTTGCGGTTAGAATACCGCAAGGCCTAACTGCACACCTTTAAGCCGGTTCCGTGAGACCGGGAAGGAGAACTATGGCGAACAACCATATTGCGGGCGCTGTCGCCCGCACCGTCGCGCCCAGCGAGCTGTGCCAGCGTATGCTGGCTAAAACCAGCAAGGGCACCTGCGGTCCCTGCATCCTGTATCTTGAGGATGGGACCATTTTTTATGGCCGTGCATGTGGTGCCGAGGGCACCGCAACCGGCGAGGTCTGCTTTAACACGTCGCTCGAGGGCTACTTTGAGGTCATGACCGACCCGAGCTATGCCGGCCAAATCGTAACCATGACCTATCCGCAGATTGGTAACTACGGCATTGACGAGGCAGACGTCCAGTCGGCCTTCCCCGGCGATACCGCTCGTCCCGCGAGCGCGCCCGCTATGCGCGGCATGGTCGTCCATGACATGTGCGCCACGCCTTCTAACTGGCGCTCGGCCGTCAGCGTGCCGGAGTACCTGCGCGCTCACGGCATCGTCGCTATCGAGGGTATCGACACCCGCGCTCTAGTGCGCCATCTGCGCGACAATGGTTCCAAGATGGGCATTATCTCGACCGAGGTCTTCGACGTCGACGAGCTTGCCGAGCGTCTGGCCGCAGCGCCCACGCTGGTAGGCGAGAACCTGGTCAAGACCGTGAGCTGCCCTGAGCCTCATGAGTTTGTGGCCGCCGACCTGCCTGCCACGCATGACTTTGCGCTTTCGGCTGCCGCTCCTGCCCGTCACAAGGTGGTCGCCTACGACTGCGGTGTGAAGCGCGGTATTCTGGAGGGGCTGGTCCGCGCCGGCTGCGACCTTACCGTCGTGCCGTGGGATACGCCCGCGAGTGAGGTGCTCGACATGAATCCCGACGGTGTCTTTTTGTCCAATGGCCCCGGCGACCCCGACGCCGTGGTGGAGACCTACGAGCAGGTGCAGCAGCTGATCGGCAAGGTGCCGGTCTTTGGTATTTGTCTTGGTCACCAGATGATCAGCCTGGCCTGCGGCGCCCAGATGGAAAAGCTTAAGTTCGGTCACCGCGGTGGCAACCAGCCGGTCATGAACCTGGTGAGCCGCCGCGTGGAGATCACCGCGCAAAACCACGGCTTTGGCCTGCTGTTCCCCAGTCTGGGCAAGCTTGTCCCCGAGCTTTCGGGCGGCGAGACCGAGCATGCGGCCGATGGAGATCTGCGCGCCTGGGTGCGCCGCGGAATCGCGCCGGTCGTGATGAACGAGCGCTTTGGTCGCATTCGCCTGACGCATGTGAACCTCAACGACGGCACCGCCGAGGGCATCCAGCTGCTCGACGCGCCGTGCTTCTCGGTCCAGTACCACCCCGAGGCCTCGCCCGGCCCCACCGATGCCCACTATCTCTTTACCGCCTTTACGCGACTCATGGACGGCGAGGAGAACTACCTGGACATCGACACCGCCAAGGACCGCCTTGCCGGCTGGAACTTTGCCGATGTTGGTTCCGCCGTTCTACCGAACGGCGGACCGGTCGACGCTGCGGCTGCATCTGGCACATCATCTTGCCGTTCTGCTTCGGACGCGCGGGCATAAGCCCAGCGCGCCCTCGCATCACGGCAACCTGATGCACCAGCTGCACCCTCGCTGACTTTTTCAAAACATTGAGTCAGCCTCTCTAGGAGGTTTTAAACATGCCTAAACGTACTGACATCAAGCGTATCCTCGTCATTGGCTCGGGCCCCATCGTCATTGGCCAGGCCTGCGAGTTCGATTATTCCGGCGCCCAGGCCTGCAAGGTGCTCAAGGAGGATGGCTTTGAGGTCATCCTAGTCAACTCCAACCCGGCGACCATCATGACCGACCCGGGCTTGGCCGACCGCACCTATGTCGAGCCCATCACCGCCGAGTTTATCGAGCGCGTAATCAAGAAAGAGCACCCGGACGCGCTGCTGCCCACGCTGGGCGGCCAGACCGGTCTGAACGCCGCCGTCGAGCTGGCGAAAGACGGTACGCTCGACAAGTACGGCGTCGAGATGATCGGCTGCGACCTTGCCGCCATCGAGCGCGGCGAGGACCGCAAGCTCTTTAACGAGGCCATGGCCGAGATTGGCCTGGAGGTCGCGCGCTCGGGCTATGCCTACAGCGTGGCCGACGCCGAGGCCATCGCCGAGCGCGTGGGCTATCCCTGCGTGTTGCGTCCGAGCTTTACCCTCGGTGGCGCCGGCGGCGGCATCGCGCATACCCACGAGGAGCTCGTCTCCATCGTGAGCCAGGGCCTTGAACTCTCGCCTGCCCACGAGGTGCTGGTCGAGGAGTCCATCGAGGGTTGGAAAGAGTACGAGATGGAGGTCATGCGTGACCACGCCGGCAACGGCATCATCGTGTGCTCCATCGAGAACCTCGACCCCATGGGCGTGCATACCGGCGACTCCATCACCGTGGCGCCGGCGCAGACCCTCTCCGACCTTGAGTATCAGCGCATGCGTGTCGCCTCGCTCGCCATCTTGGAGAAGATCGGCGTCGAGACCGGCGGCTCCAACGTGCAGTTTGCCGTGAACCCCCAGACCGGCCGCCTGATCGTCATCGAGATGAACCCGCGCGTGAGCCGTTCGTCCGCGCTGGCCTCCAAGGCCACGGGTTTCCCCATTGCCAAGGCCGCCGCGCGCCTGGCTGTGGGCTACACGCTCGACGAGATCGTCAACGACATTACCAAGGCAACGCCTGCCTGCTTTGAGCCCACGATTGACTACTGCGTTGTCAAGGTGCCGCGCTTTGCCTTCGAGAAGTTCAAGGGTACCGACCCCACGCTCACCACGCGCATGAAGGCCGTGGGCGAGATTATGGCGATCGGCCGCACCTTTGAGGAGGCCTTCGGCAAGGCCATGCGCTCGCTGGAGGACGGACACCAGGGCATTTGCGCCGGTGGCAAGGAGGGTGCCGACAAGCTGAGCGACGACGAGCTCGCCCAGGCCGTGGGCACCCCGACCGAGCACCGCATCTTCTTTGTGATCGAGGCTCTGCGCCGCGGCTGGGACATCACCCGCATCCATGCCATCTGCGGCATCGATCCGTGGTACCTCAACCGTATCAACGACATGGTGCAGGTCCAGGAAAGCATCCGCGGCCTGCGTGTGGAGGATATCGACGCCGACGCGATGCGCCTGCTCAAGCAGTACGGCACGAGCGACGCCGAGATTGCCGCGCTGACCGGCTCGGACGAGCGCTTTGTTCGCGCTTATCGCAAGGGCCTGGGCGTGGTTCCCAGCATGAAGACGGTCGATACCTGCGCTGCGGAGTTCTCGAGCGCCACGGAGTACCACTACAAGACGTACGAGAACATCTACCGCACGAGCCCGGATGCCAAGAAGTGCGTAGCTCCCGACGAGACCACGCCGGCGGACAAGCCCAAGGCGATGATTCTGGGTGCCGGCCCCAACCGTATTGGCCAGGGTATTGAGTTCGATTACTGCTGCGTGCACGCGAGCTACGCGCTGGCGTCGCGCGGCTTTGAGACCATCATGGTCAACTGCAATCCCGAGACCGTTTCGACCGACTACGACACGTCCGACCGCCTTTACTTTGAGCCGCTCACCTACGAGGACGTCATGGACGTTATCGATGTTGAGCGCCCCGACGGCGTCGTGGTGACGCTTGGCGGCCAGACCCCGCTTAAGCTGGCGCGCATGCTCGAGGAGAGTGGCGTCAACATCATGGGCACCAAGCCCGACGCCATCGATTTTGCCGAGGACCGCGAGCGCTTTGCCGCCCTGCTCGACAAGCTGGGCATCATGTACCCGCCGGCGGGTCAGGCCACCTCGTTTGAGGAGGCCGAGGCCGTTGCCGCACACATTGGCTACCCGCTGCTGGTACGTCCGAGCTACGTGCTGGGCGGCCGCGGCATGATGATCGCCTACGATGCCGAGCACCTGCGCGATTACATGGCCGAGGCCGCGCGCATTAGCCCCGACTACCCGGTGTATCTGGACCGCTTCCTGGAGGGTGCGATCGAGTCCGATGTCGACGCCCTGTGCGATGGCGAAGAGGTCTACATTGGCGGCATTCTGGAGCATATCGAGGAGGCCGGTATCCACTCTGGCGACTCCGCGACCTGCATCCCGCCGTTCAGCTTTAGCGAGAGCCTGCAGGCAAAGCTTCGCGAGACCACGCGCCGCATCGCGATGGCGCTGGGCGTACGCGGCCTGGTCAACGTGCAGTACGCCATCAAGGGCGAGACCGTCTACGTGATCGAGGCCAACCCGCGTGCCAGCCGCACTGTGCCGTTTATCTCCAAGGCCACCGGCGTGCCGCTCGCCAAGTGTGCCGCACGTATCATGGCGGGCGATTCCATCTCGAGCTTGGGCCTGCCGAGCGACGAGCGTCAGCTGGACTGGTTCTGCATGAAGGAAGCCGTTATGCCCTGGGGTCGTTTCCCGGGCGCCGACGTTATCCTGGGTCCCGAGATGAAGTCGACGGGCGAGGTTATGGGTATCGCCAAGAGCTATCCTGAGGCATACGCCAAGACGCAGCTGGCGATTGACTACAAGCTGCCCGATCCCAGTAGCGGCAAGGTGTTCATTAGCGTGTGCGACCGCGACAAACGTCATATCCTTTCGGTCGCTCGCATCCTGCGCTACCTGGGCTTTGATATCTGCTCCACCGAGGGTACGGCGCGCGTGCTGCGCGGCGGCAACGTGACCTGCGAGGTCGTGGAGAAGATTAGCGGCCCGCACGACGGCGAGCGTCCCAACATCGGTGACCTGATCGCCGATGGTAAGATTGCGGTAATCATCAACACGCCGTACGGCCCGGGTTCGCGTGGCGACGGCTATCTGTTGCGTACCGAGGCGGTGCGCCGCGGCGTGACTTGCGTGACGGCGATGTCTGCGGCCAACACGTACGTGAGCGCCATCGAGGCAGTGCGCGAGGACCAGCAGGGTCACGGCAGCGCCAACGACATGGGCATGGACGTCATCGCTCTGCAGGACCTGCCGCAGTACACGGTGTAGTTGACCTGGCAGGCCGGGGCGGGAGGGGCCGAGATTTCCCCCTTTCGCTCCGGCTGCAAGCAGAGTCGCTCAGGAGGAAACTCGGCCCCTCCCGCCCCGGCCTGCGGCGACTTGGCTGCACCGTGTGCTGCCGAAGGGGCTTTGCGCGATGACTAGGGCTGAGAAATAAAGTGAGTGTGGGCTCTGTCGTTCGAATGAACGACAGAGCCCACATTTTTTTATTTCAGCTAACGTACGTCATAGCAATCCCCGGTAGGTCGAAGGTGCTCTGCGGCGGCCCGGTGTTTTCATCTGAACGACTTTGCGCAGCAACCGGAGTGAAGATGAAAACACCGGGCCGCCGCAGAGCACCCACAGACCGCAGGGACGGGAGCAGCTATACTACTCTCAGTAGTTAAGGGTCGCGGATCCGCCGCGTCACCGCTCTCAACGGGAGGTCTTTGTTTATGGCAGATCAAAAGCCGGTTGTCGGGATCATCATGGGGTCCAAGTCCGATCTGGGCGTTATGGAAGGTTGCACCGCCGAGCTCGAGGCGCTCGGTGTGCCCTATGAGCTCGTCATTGCGAGCGCACACCGCACGCCGGCGAAGGTCCACGAGTGGGCCTCGACTGCCGCCGATCGCGGTATCAAAGTGATTATCGCCGCCGCCGGCAAGGCCGCTCACTTGGGTGGTGTCGTGGCTGCCTTTACGCCGCTGCCGGTTATCGGTGTGCCTATGAAGACGAGTGACTTGGGCGGTATGGATTCGCTGCTGTCGATGGTGCAGATGCCTTCGGGCGTGCCCGTGGCCTGCGTTGCCATCAACGGCGCCAAGAACGCTGCCATCTATGCCACGCAGATTCTGGGCGCTTGCGACCCCGAATACCGTAAGGTTATCGAGAAGATGAAGCAGGAGATGGCCGACGCCTAGGCGTTCCGCCGTTTCGCCGCAGTATAAGGAGAGCCATGTCCGACTATCAGGGAAAACGATTCAAGGCTTCTCAGATCCCCGATCCGTCGAAGCCGGGTGCCGCCCATGCGGCGCAGCAGGGTCGGACATCCTCTCCTCAGCAGCCGCGAGCGGCGCGTCCTGTGACGCCGGCGACGCACCGCCGCCAGGACACGTCGGCGGCGTATCGTCCCTCGTCTTATAGCGCAGCTAAGAAGCCGTCCCGGTCTTCATCGCATGCCGTGCCGTCCAGCTACACCGAGCCGCCGCGTAAGAAGCGCCGCTCCATCATTCCCATCTTGCTCATCATCGTGGGCATCGGTCTGATTGTCGCCGCTGCCGCCATCTTTATCAACGCCCAGATTGGCTACAAGCAGGCGAGCGAGTCGTATCAAAAGATCGAAAAACAATATATAAGCGACAAGGACGCCAGCGGCGTGCCGATTATCGACTTTGATGCACTTGCCCAGACGAATCCCGAGGTTGTGGGTTGGATTTACGCGCCCGGCACCAACATCAACTATCCCGTCGTGCAGACCAATAACAACTCCAAATACCTCAACACGCTGTTTGACGGTACGGCTAACGCGTCCGGTGCCATCTTCTTGGATAGCGACGACACCGCGCCGGGCATGGTGGATCAGCAGACCACGATCTACGGCCACCATATGAACGATGGGTCGATGTTCAACGTGATTTCGGACACCACCGACCAAGCGACGTTCGATAGCATCGAGTACGTGTATTACATCACGCGCGATGCAACGTATAAGCTGCGTCCGCTGGCGACCAAGGTCGTTGAGGATACGTACTCCAAGGCGCGCACGCCCAATTTTGAGGGCGACGACGGGCTCAAGAACTACCTGTCCGAGATGCTTGACGGGGCTTCTGCCGTGACGAGTGATGCGGGCGATCGCGCCGCCTCGGCAACCAAGGTCGTAACGCTTGTGACCTGTCGTTCGTTATCGCTGAGCAACACGCGTGCCGTCATGGTGCTCACGCCGGTCGAGGAATAGATAATGGGCTACTCAATGACGGTGAAAGGGGAAATGATGCTCGAGAATGGCAAAACGATGCCTTCGGTTGATGCTTGGCTGCGCGAGGCCAAGGCCGATGCTTCGGCACCTGCGTGCGGTATGTATCTGACACATAACGGTGTGGTGCGCGCGACGCCCAAGGCCGAGGCGCGCGGTGTCGAGACCGATGGCGTGGCGCCGGGCCACAAGGTGGGCGGCATGGTGTTTGGCTACGACGCCAGCAAGGTGCAGGCTGCCATCGAGGCCACGCGCGCGATGCCGGGTATCGGCTATGTGCGCGTGTGGCTGGCAAGCGGCGAGCTTGCCGTAGGTGGCGACATCATGCTCGTGCTCATCGGCGGGGACATTCGCCCGCACGTAGTCGATGCGCTGCAGGCGCTCGTTGGCACCATCAAGAACGAATGCGTGAGTGAGGTCGAGCGCGAGGCGTAGAGGCTTGCGCCGATAGAAGGCTCGTTTATAAAAATGCCCGCCGGCACGTGTGATACCGGCGGGCATTTTGCGTTTTGGGCGCGGTGAGCGCTACACGCGCGTTGCATCCTTGGGGCTCATGGTCATGCTCTGGAAGCGATTCTCCATAAAGTCATTATCGAAGTACTTGCCGTAGAACTGCGCAACGGGAATATCCGGTTCCGTGCCGTTGACGCGCTGATACCAATAATCGAGCGACTGCAGCGTCATAACGCCATCGACCAGCATAATGATGGTGAAGATGACGGTAGCGGAGTAGCGGCTCTTCCAGGGAATCATATTGATGAGCTTGAGCAGCCTCGGCAGCAGCAGCTTGATCCAGATGAGGCCGCCCAGGCCCCACAGGCAGGCAAAGCCCGTGCAGGTGCGTCCGCCCGTAAGGACGGCGAGCGGGTCGGGCATGCCGAACAGCTTCATGTGCGAGTAGCTCCACGAGACCACTCCAAACGAGGTCTGCATAAACCAGCCCACGAACACTTCAAAGCTCGCGCCGAGCAGCGCGCTCACCAAAAAGATAATGATGGGGTTCTTTTTGTAGAAGCGGTTGAGCACCATGGTCATGAGTACGGCGCCAAATCCATAGATGGGGCTGAAGGGGCCAAACAGCATGCCGGCGCGGTTCTGGTAGACGCCGGGGTCGTCGACCGTCATGTGCCAGATGTCCTCGGCGATCAGGCCGAGTATGCAGCAGACAAAGAATACCCAGAACAGGTTGAAGTAGTTGAGCTTGATGTAGCCTTCGCCGGTTTCATCGCGCCCGAGCATGCCCTCGGCGGCGGCGTCGCGATCGAGCATTTCCTGCAGGCGGCGTTGCAGCTCGCGCTCCTGGCGCAGCGTGGGGTCGACGGTGGTCGAAAGCGCGACGAGGATGCCGAGCTGGATGGCGGGGCGCAGCAAGAAAGGCCCGATGCCCTGGAGCATCACGTCAACCAAAAGCTCGACGACGGTCAATGCGATAAGGATATAGGACAGACGGGCGGCATTGCGGCGCTGGTTCTTGATGAGGTCAAGGCCAAAGATGATCAAGATGACGGCACTGGCAGCCGAGAGCATGATGCCGGCGACAATCAGTCCGACCGCGACGAGCGTGTTGTCGCCGAGCTTGGCGGCGGCGTTGCCGTTGATGAGCGCGGTGATGACCTGCCACATAAAGGCGCCGACCGACGGGAGCGTGCCCACGCCGGACAGGATGCACAGGACGGCGTATACCTTAATGATGAGGGGGATCTTCTTGACCTCCGTGGCGCTGGGGACGCTGGGGTCGAGTTCGTTTCGATCCATACATAACCTTTCTCGTTTTGCTGTAGGTACAAGGATACGCCGCCGACCTGCCAAAAGACAGGACGAACGTCCCAATTGCAACAATGCAAACCCCAACGGCGGGCGAGACGCGTCGCAACGGAAGTATGCGGGATCGTCGGCCCCGAGGCGGTTGCCCAATAAAATGTTTGGCTGCAAAACGGATTATAAGCTCGGTGGGCTTTTAAAAAGCGCTGTTCATGCGCGGGAGTGCTTGTCTTGCCGTGCGTATAATAGGGCAGGTAACGCCAAATAACGAGGCTCTGAGGGGATGCCATGTCTCAAGAAACCATCCGCGCGGCCGAGCGTGCCGCGGGACAGGTGAAGACCATGTCGACGTATGATCCGGACTCCGACCAGCTGCATGAGGAATGCGGCATTTTTGGTGTGTGGGCACCCGATCGCGATGTGGCCCGACTGACGTACTTTGGCCTGCGTGCACTACAGCATCGCGGCCAGGAATCGGCGGGAATCGCCGTGGGTGATGGCGGCACGGTTATGGTTCGCAAGGACCTGGGACTGCTCGATCGCGTGTTCTCCAACGCCGACCTGTCGACGCTCTCCGGCCAGCTGGCCGTGGGCCACGTGCGCTATGGCACTGCCGGTGCCAAGAGCTGGGAAGCCTCGCAGCCGCATCTTTCCACCATCAACAGCGTCATTATCGCGCTTGCTCACAACGGCACTCTGGTCAACACCGACGAGCTACGCCGCCAGCTGATCGAGCTGGGCGTGCCGTTCCTCTCCAATTCGGATTCCGAGGTCGCGACCAAACTCATCGGCTACTTTACTCAGCGTACAGGCCATCTGCGCGAGGGCATTCGTAAGACCATGGAGCTCGTGCGCGGCGGCTACGCCATGACGCTCATCAACGAGCAGGCGCTCTACGCATTCCGCGATCCGCACGGCATTCGCCCGCTCGTGCTGGGCAAGCTGGTGGACGAGGGTCTGGACCAGGCCGATGCCGCATCCGTTTCGCAGCTGCCGTCGCAGGACGGCGCCGCGACGGTCGACGCCACCACCCATGTCACCCGCGCCGGCGGCTGGGTCGTTGCTTCCGAGACGTGCGCGCTCGACATTGTGGGCGCCGAGTATGTTCGTGACGTCCGTCCCGGCGAGATCTTGCGCATCAGCGCCGAGGGTCTGGTATCCGAGCAGGGCGTGCCTGCAGCCGAAGAGCCCGCAAACTGCATCTTTGAGCAGGTCTACTTTGCCCGTCCCGACTCCATCATGAACGGCAAGAGCGTCTATGCCTGCCGTTACGACATGGGTCGTCAGCTGGCACATGAGGAGCCCGTCGAGGCCGATCTGGTCATCGGCGTGCCCGACTCCGGCCTGCCGCCCGCGGAGGGGTATTCGCACGAGAGCGGTATTCCCTTTGGCGAGGGCCTCATCAAGAACCGCTATGTGGGCCGTACGTTTATCGAGCCCACGCAGGAGCTGCGCGCCATGGGCGTGCGCATGAAGCTCAACCCGCTGCGCGACAACATCGAGGGCAAGCGCCTGGTCGTCATCGACGACTCCATCGTGCGCGGCACCACCATGGTGCAGCTCGTCAAGATGCTGCGCAACGCTGGCGCCAAGGAGATTCATATCCGCATCAACTCGCCCGAGGTCATCTGGCCGTGCTTCTACGGTATCGATACCGACGTGCAGTCGCAGCTTATCAGCGCCAACAAAACGGTCGACGAGATTTGCGAGTACATTGGCGCCGATTCGCTGGCTTTCCTTTCGGTCGAGGGCCTGCTTAAGGTCATGCCCAAGGGCGGTTACTGCGATGCGTGCTTTACCGGCCGCTACCCCGTGGCGATTCCCGAGAGCTTTGGCCGCGACAAGTTCATGGAGGGCTTTAAGCCTCGCAACCTGGACAAACCGCTGCACGTTGACGACGACGCCGTGGTCGAGAAATACGACGACCGCAGCTGGGAAGAGGAGCACGGCGAGGCCTAAAACCTGCCATGTAGGGACAGGTTTATTTTGGTAGGTTTTACCTGCTGTTTTGTTGATATGACGGCGCGTGCTGTTATGGCACGCGCCGAAATGAACGCAACTATGAGCACCGTTTGGCGCCCGCGCGGCGCCACGGTAGTGGGAGAGGAAGGCTCAGATGAGCGACAGCAAGCATGTGACGTACGAGGACGCCGGCGTCGATACCGCCGAGGGCGGCCGCGCCGTTGACGCTATTAAGCAGATGGTTAAGGACACCAACCGTCCCGAGGTCATCGGCGGCATCGGTGGCTTTGGTGGCCTGTTCTCGGCTGCCGCGCTTAAGGATATGGAAGACCCGATTCTGATTAGCGGTACCGACGGCGTGGGCACCAAGCTCGTGCTCGCCCAGATCATGGACCGTC
>CAUBQN010000022.1 GCA_958438125.1 uncultured Collinsella sp. | reverse complement strand
ATCAACGAGCTGGTAGGTGCTTTCGAATGCTAGAGACCGATGCCCGCGACCGCGTAATCGTCGCCCTCGACTGCGATCGTGAACGTTCGCTCGAGCTCGCCCACGAGCTTTCGGGCCATGCCGCCTGGCTCAAGGTTGGCATGACGCTCTATTACGCTGAGGGCCCCGAGATCGTCAAGACCTTTAAGGACCTGGGCTTTAAGGTCTTCCTCGACCTTAAGTTCCATGATATTCCGCATCAGGTTCGCGGTGCCGCCCGTTCGGCCTCGCTTGCCGGTGCCGACCTGCTCTCGGTTCACGGCTTGGGTTCGGGCGCCATGCTCGCTGCCTGCCGCGAGGGTGCCGAGGAGGCGCGCGAGGACCGCGCCAAGCTCGTCGCCATCACCGTGCTCACGAGCATGAATCAGGATGCCTTGAGCGAGATCGGCGTCGAGTCGCCCGTGGCCGAGGAGGCCGCCCGCCTGGCAAAGCTCGCTCAGGCCAACGGCATCGATGGCATCGTGTGCTCGCCGATGGAGGCTCACGACATGCGTGAGCTGCTGGGCCCTGATGCCCTGATCGTGACTCCGGGTGTGCGTCCGGTGGGTGCCGCCTTAGGTGACCAGTCCCGCGTGGCGACGCCTTCCCAGGCTATCGAGCGTGGCGCAAGCCACATTGTGGTGGGCCGTCCCATCACCGGTGCCGACGATCCGGTTGCCGCCTTTGACGCCATCGTCGCTGAGCTGGTCGAAAACGTCGCGTAAAAGATTCCCCTAAGTCACCACTTTTGGGTTTCATTAGCACAAAATAGCCCCTGTGCCTGCGTAAACTTTCCCATCCTTTGTGTGGAATCGCAGGTCAGGGGCTTAACTTTGGGCGCAGTATATTGCACTTTTTGCGGGTATCGTCTAACCTATGGAGCCGCGATTGGGCATTTTGTACGTTCTACGTGCTAAAATGCCAATTATTGAATCAGATATAACCCAACTACTTGGAGGTACGAATGGCACTCCCTCAGCTTACCGATGAGCAGCGCAAGCAGGCTCTTGAGAAGGCTGCTGCCGCACGTCACGCCCGCGCTGAGCTTCGCGAGCAGATCAAGAAGGGCGAGAAGTCCCTTGAGTCCGTGCTCAACTCCGATGACCCCATCGCTTCCCGCATGAAGGTTTCCACCCTCATCGAGTCTCTCCCTGGTTATGGCAAGGCCAAGGCCGCCAAGATCATGGAGGAGCTCGGTATCTCCGCTACCCGTCGCGTCCAGGGCCTCGGCGTCCGTCAGCGCGAGCAGCTCCTCGAGCAGCTGACCAAATAAGTGAGCGCTCAGGATTCCAAGCTCTTTGTGATTTCTGGACCGTCAGGCGCAGGCAAGGGTACGCTCGTCACTCGTGTGCGCGAGCGCCGCTCGAACCTGGGCCTGACGGTTTCGGCTACCACGCGAGCACCACGCAAAGGTGAGGTCGACGGCGTCAACTACTTTTTTCTGACGCGCGAGGAGTTCGACCGCCGCGTGGCAAACGGCGAGTTTGTTGAGTGGGCCGAGGTCCACGGTAACTGCTACGGCACGTTGGTGAGCGAGGTCACATCCAAGCTCGCCTCGGGCGCGTCTCTGATTTTGGAGATCGATGTCCAGGGCGCCCTGCAGGTGAAGGAGCGTTTCCCCGAGGCCGTGCTGATCTTTATCAAGCCGCCTTCGCTTGAGGTGCTCCGCGAGCGTCTAGTCGGTCGCGGTACCGAGACGCCCGAGACGATTGAGCTGCGTATGGCAAACGCCGCCGATGAGCTTGCCCTTGCCGACCGCTACGACGACGTCGTGGTTAATGACGATCTCGACCGCGCGACCGATGAACTCGTTCGCGTTCTCGATATGCATGAAAGGAACTGAGGTCCGTGTCCGTTGTAAAGCCTTGCATTGACGATCTTCTGGAGAAGACCGATCACAACCGCTTCCTGCTCGCTTCGCTTGCCTCCAAGCGCGCCTGCGACATCAATAGCATGCTGCGTGGCCAGCACAACCGCGTGCTTGCCGTCCAGGATGTCGATGACATCACCATCGGGCTTTCCGGTGCCGATACCATCTCGATGGCTATGGACGAGATTGTCGACGGCGACATCTCTTACGACGAGGCCCGTTACGAGAAGGCGCTCGGCCACAAGGTTGCTGAAGCCTAAATGGCGGCTCGCGTCTGCCTGGTCCACTATCACGAGGTTGGACTGAAGGGTAAGAACCGCGCACATTTTGAGCATATCCTCATGGATAACATCAAGGCGGCCTTGGCCGCCTTTTCCGTGAATGCCGTGTCTCGAATTTCCGGTTATATCCTCGTGACCTTTAACGAGCATCAGGCCGACGAGGCGGCGCGTGTCATTCGCACCGTTCCCGGCGTTGCTCGTGTGTCTTTGGCGTATCACACCAATCGCGACCCTCAGGAGTACTGTGCCGCCGCCGTGAAGGCGCTGCGCGAGTTTGGTTCCTTCGATTCGTTTAAGGTGCACGCCAAGCGCTCCAATACCGATTATGAGCTCACCTCGATTGACATCAATCGTCAGGTGGGTGAGGTGCTGTGTGAGGCCTTCCCCGATAAAAAGGTCCAGATGCACGATCCTGACGCTATGGTGCACGTGCTGGTGGTCCAGGGTAGCGTCTATGTGTATGCGCGCTCTGAGCGCGGCGTGGGTGGTCTTCCGGTGGGGTCTGCCGGCAAGGTCGTGACGCTGCTTTCTTCGGGTATCGATTCTCCGGTGGCGACCTGGATGCTCGCGCGTCGCGGCGCGGTGTGCGTGCCGGTACATTTCTCCGGTCGTCCGCAGACGCCCGATACGAGCGAGTATTTGGTGCAGGACATCATCCGTGCGCTTGAGCCGGGTGTCCAGATCGGCCGACTGTACGTAGTGCCGTTTGGCGACTGCCAGCGTGAGATTTCGGTCACCTGTCCCAGCAACCTGCGCGTGATCATGTATCGCCGCATTATGTATTCGGTTGCTGAGCGCATTGCGCACATCGAGGGTGCCAAGGCCATCGTTACGGGCGAATCGCTTGGGCAGGTTGCCTCCCAAACGCTTGAGAATATCATGGCCGTCAACGAGGCCGTGAAGATCCCCGTGTTCCGCCCTCTCATCGGTTCGGACAAGCAGGAGATCATCGCGCGCGCCGAGGAGATCGGTACGTTCGATATCTCCACTGAGGCCGCTCCCGACTGCTGCACGCTGTTTATGCCGCGCCGTCCCGAGACGCACGCTAAACTCGATGCCGTGCATGAGGCCTGGGAGTTGTTCGATCACGAGGAGATGATTGAGCGCCTGCTCAAGCAGACCGAGTACATCGACTTTGAGAGCAACACGTATAAGGCCCCTAAGACCTTAAAACGCAAACATTCGGAGCTTGCTCCGCGTGAGATTTACCAAGATCACGAGTAAATTTGTGCATAGACCGACGATGCGTCTGCATCGTCGGTCTTTTGCTATCTGGGCATTTTGTGGCTAAGTGTTCATTTGCTGACGTGTGCCTGAATAAATGGACGGATTTGTGCAAGGTTTTGGTCGGCTTTTGGTTTGACCGCTAAAACCGGTTTTGGGGCGTGGCTGTTACAGGGCTCCTTTCCTGACACGATGGTGTTGGGAGGTTTTGCTATGGCGCAGCGCGAACAACACGAACGGGTCAAAAAGATGGACCGCTTGGCGGACAAGCTGCTCGGTCATAAGGCGGTGGTCGTGGCGATACTGGTCGTCATTGCGATGTCGAGCGGCTTGGCGATGGCGAACCTTGGCGGCGGTGCCGGCGCCGTGTCGTTTGAGCGCACTGACGGTTCGGGCTCGTTGGTGGAGCCGGGATCCGGTGATGCCTCGAGCGGAAAGACATCCGAAGGTTCTTCGACTAAGGCTTCTGCCGCGGCAGAGGTCTATGTCGATGTCGATGGCGCCGTTGTGTCGCCCGGTGTATATCGTCTCAAGGACGGCGCGCGGGTGGCTCAGGCGATTGATGCCGCCGGCGGGCTGGCGCCCGAGGCAGACGTTACGGGGCTCAATCGGGCATCCAAGGTCGTCGATGGACAGAAGATTCACGTTCCAACGGAAGGGGAGCAGCAGGCGCCCATTGCGGAAGCCGATGTTGATGGTGGGGCTTCCGCGTCATCGGGCGTGAGTAGCGCAACAGGCCTAGTAAACATTAATACGGCAAGCTCGGCAGAGCTACAGACGCTTTCGGGCATCGGTCCCTCCATGGCCCGGTCGATTATCGATGAGCGGACAAAGAACGGTGCTTTTGCCTCGGTTGACGATCTGATGCGTGTGTCGGGAATCGGCGAGAAGAAGCTTGCCAAAATCAAAGATTGCATCTGCGTATGAGTGCGACCGAGCGCGAGCATGTGATGCCTCCGCGGCCCCTGATGCCGTGGACGATGGCCCTGTGTGCCGGCATGTGCATGAGCTGCGCCTTGGTGCTCAACGTGACCGCTGATGCGCTGCTGAGGGAGCAGGCGCCGGCGGTCGGGCCGCTATGGGCCATTCCCGTCGCGGCGGCGGTATTTGTTGTGCTGGCTCAATCATGTGCGTGGCTTGCCCCTTTGAAGCGGTGGCTGTATGCCGCGTCCGTCGGTCTCGTGGCGGGAGCGGTCGTCTCGGCCTGGTGGGCTGTGGGTGCGCTCAGCGCCTCGAAGGCGCTCAACGGTCGAGCGGCAAGCAGCCTCGAGTTTGTCGTGCAGGGTGATCCATCCATAAACGACGACGTGTATTCCTATACCTGTGAGGCACGCGCGGACGGTAAGAACTTGGCAACGGTTCGCCTATCGTGCGACCGCGAGCTCAAGGTCGGGGCGCACGTGCGTGTTATCGGTCGCGTTTCACGTTTTGAGAACGATGCGTATGGACGATCGCGCGTGCTCCGAGGCGAGGTATGCAAGGTAAAAGCCGTTCGGATTGTGTCGGTCGATGAGGGCTCTCCGGGGCCGCTGCTTCGGCTGCGAAATGGGCTGCTTGCGTCCATCGCGCCTGCGACCGACCCGGCGCGTGCACTCATAGCCGGTGTCGTCTGCGGTCGTTCTGCCGAGCTGCGCGCCCAGCCGGCGGGCGACTGGTTTTCGGTGACGGGAACGGCGCATCTTATCGCCGTCTCGGGCAGCCATTTGGCTATTGTGGGGTTTGTAATCGAGGGTGTATTGCAAAAGACTCGGTGCTCACGTGGTCTTCAGCGGGCGATATTGGCGGTAACGCTTGTGGGCTACGCTGCCTTTACGGGCTCGTCTCCCTCGGCCGTGCGCGCGTGCTGCATGGTGTTCGCGACGCTTGTCGTAAACGGCGCGGGGCGTCGCCGGCACGGTGCATCGGCACTCTTCGTAACCATGTCCATCTTTGTCCTACTGCGGCCGACGGTGCTGTTCGAGATGGGCTTTCAGCTTTCATGCGCCAGCGTTTTAGCCATTCTGTGCTTTTGCCCCTATGCGACCTACGCTTTGGGTGAGCTGGGTGTGCCATCGGGCGTTGCCGGCATGCTTTCCGTCACGTTGTGCTCGCAACTAGCGACACTTCCCATTACCATTCCTGCCTTCGGTACGTTCTCGCTCATTGCTCCGTTGGCAAATGCGGTCATCGGTCCGGTGGTGAGCGTACTGCTTGCTGTGTCGATCGTGCTGGTTCCCTTTTCGCTCGTGACGCCGTTGCGGACTTGGGCGCTCGTTGTGCCCATGATTGCCGCCCGTTGCGTGCTGTTCTTTGAGCAGCTGTTTGCCGCCGTGCCGGGTGCATCCGTGAGCGTGCCGCCCGATAGCATGTGGATTTACCTAGTGCCGTGTTTGCTGGCGGTTCTGCTGGTCTGGTGGCCGCGTCCCCGTGCACGTCCTATGACGGTGGGGCTTGCATGCCTGGTGCTCTTGGCTGCGATTCCGTACGTCTACTGGGATCGATTCGCTCCGCCTTCGGTGACGGTACTCGATGTGGGCCAGGCCGATGCGATTCTTATCCGCGAGGGCGGCGCAGTAGCGCTCGTCGACTGCGGGCTCGACGAGCGCGTGGTAGCGGCGTTGGTTCGCAACAATGTCCACCATATCGACGCCGTCTTCGTGACACATTGGGACGAAGATCATTGGGGTGGTCTTCCCGATGTGCTCGATCGGTTTTCGGTTGGAACCATTGCGGTTGCAGCGGATGCGCTGGACGGTGCGCCTGCTGAGGTCCTGAATCGCCCCGGCGTAACGTATCGGCAGGTGGCTCGCGGGGATACGGTCGATATCGGCGCTTTTCGGGCTCGTGTGATGTGGCCGTTTGACACGGTGGATGGCGAGGGCAATGAGGACTCGCTTGTCTTGCTGCTCTCCTATGCCCGGGAAGGCAAGAGCCTGCGTATGCTCCTCACTGGTGATGCCGAGCTCGATCAGGAGCGCGAGTTTGTACAGGAGGTTGGTGATATCGATGTGCTCAAGCTGGGGCATCACGGCTCAAAAGTTTCCGTCGACAAAGACCTGCTGGAAACGCTTAAGCCCGAGCTCTCTATGGCGAGTGCGGGCGAGGGCAACCGCTACGGCCATCCATCCGATGCCTGCATCGATGCCGTTCGCGATGCGGGCGGCGCGTTCGCATGTACCATTGAACAAGGAGACATTACCGTCTCGCCGACCGTAACAGGTTTTGCCATGCGATGCCAGCGACCGTGATGCTGCCGTTGGCGCGGGACCAACCCCTGGGCTAAAATGGCACGGTACGAATTCGAGAGTCTGCGGGAGGGGAACGCAATGTCCGAAACCGGTCTGCTGCCGGCATATCTGATCGTCGGTACCGACGGAGTCAAGCGCGATCACGCCGTCTCGCGTATGAAAGCGCGTCTGGAAAAGTCGGGTATGGTCGAGTTCAACCTCGACGAGCGCGACATGACCAAGGACCCCGATATCGAGTCCATTATCGGATCGCTTAACACCTTTCCGATGGGCAGCGAGTTTCGCCTGGTAATCCTCGACGGCTGTTCAAAGCTCGCCAAGGCGGTCTCGGAGCCGCTCGTTGAGTATCTGGCGAGTCCCAGCCCCACGACGGTTTGTCTCATCATCGCCGACTCGCTTGCCAAGAACACGCGCCTGTATAAGGCGATCGCCAAGATCGACAAGAAGGCGGTGATCGATTGCTCCGGTACCAAGCGCTGGGAGCTACCGCGCCGCGTGCAGCAGATGGCGACGCAGCACGGCAAGTCGATCTCGACGGCGGCCGCCGAAGAGCTCGTTTCGCGCTCGGGCGAGAACACCCGCATGCTCGATAACGACTTGGCTAAGCTTGCCCAGATGGTCGAGGCGCCCCAGATTGAGCTTGCCGACGTTGAGCGCTGGATTGTACGTACGGCAGAGGTCCAACCCTGGGACTTTCTCAATGCGGTCTCGGCCCGTGACATGCGCCGCTCGCTCGAGCTCTTCAACCTACTGCCCGCCAAGAGCTACGTGTGGACTTACACATTGCTGTGCGGCCGCATCCGCGAGCTTATCGTCGCCAAGGCGCTCGATGCGCGCGGACAGGGTCGTGAGCTGGCCGCAACGCTCAAGCTCCAGTCCTGGCAGGTCAAGAATCACTTGACCTGGGCACGTCGCTTTTCGATGGCAGAGCTCGTCGCGGCGCTCGAGGGTGCGGTCGATGTGGAGCTCGCGCTCAAGGGTTCGGCCGATTCTCGGACCGCGCTTTTGCTCTGGATTACGAACATCTTGAGAAAATCGTGATGATACCTGCCTATTTGACAAATTCGTTCTATCCCTTTGAGGGGGAGCGTGCTATAGTAGGCGCTTGCATGACCTCACCGTGTCTCAGAGGTGTCATACATTTTTTGCAAGGAACTCGAAAGGAACTCCAGAAGTGGCAAACATCAAGTCTCAGAAGAAGCGTATCCGCACCAATGAGGCAGCTCGCATGCGTAACAAGGCTGTCAAGTCCGAGCTCAAGACGCTGACCAAGCACGTCCAGTCCGCCGTCGCCGAGGGCGACGCCGAGAAGGCCCAGGCTGCCCTCAAGACCGTCACCAAGCGTCTCGACATGGCTGCCGCCAAGCATGTTATCCACAAGAACCAGGCTTCCAACCGCAAGTCCGGTCTTGCCAAGCTCGTGAACAGCATCAACGCTTAAGTTGTAAATTTCACACCACACAGATTACGCGCATAAATGGAGCCTGTTTTATGGAACAGGCTCCATTTTTTGTACCGCTCGGGTAAGATAGTCCGCATGAATACTTCAATTGACATTTCCCACATCCGCAACTTCTCGATTGTTGCGCACATCGACCATGGCAAGTCCACGATCAGTGACCGCATTCTCGAGCTCACCCATACCGTCGACGAGCGCGACATGGAGTCGCAGCTGCTCGACACCATGGATATCGAGCGCGAGCGCGGCATCACGATCAAGTCCAATGCCGTTCGCGTGTCCTATGACGCCGACGATGGCGAGACGTATCAGTTCAATCTGATCGATACGCCGGGCCACGTGGACTTTACCTATGAGGTCTCGCGTTCGCTGGCGGCCTGTGAGGGCGCGGTGCTCGTCGTTGACGCCACGCAGGGCGTCGAGGCGCAGACCGTCTCCAACGCGACGCTCGCCATGAACGCCAATCTGGACATTGTGCCGGCCATCAACAAGATCGACCTGCCCTCGGCTCATCCCGACGAGGTTAAGACCGAGATCGAGGATGACCTGGCGATCCCTGCCGATGATGCCGTGTGTGTCTCGGGCAAGACCGGCGAGGGCATTCACGATCTGCTGGAGTCCATCGTTTTTTTGATCTCGCCTCCCAAGGGCGATGCAAATGCCCCTCTCAAGGCACTTATTCTGGATTCGTACTTCGATGAGTACCGCGGCGTCGTCGCCACGGTGCGCGTCTTTGACGGTTCCATCAAAAAGGGCGATACCCTGCTCATGATGCAGGCCAAGGGTGACTTCTTGGTCGACGGCGTGGGCGTCAAGCGTCCTGCCGAGACCCCGGTTGATGCGCTGACGGTTGGCGAGGTCGGCTACGTGGTCACGGGCCTGAAGGACCCCGAGGCCGTTCGCGTGGGCGACACCCTTACCTGGGCGGCGAACCCCTGCCCCGAGCCGCTTCCGGGCTACCGCGAGGCCAAGCCCATGGTCTATACGGGCCTGTTCCCGATCGACAACAAGGATTATGAGAACCTGCGCGACGCGCTCGATAAGCTCCACGTTAACGACCCGTCGTTGGTGTGGGAGCCCGAGACGTCCGTGGCGCTCGGCTTTGGCTTCCGCGTGGGCTTCTTGGGCCTGCTGCACATGGAGGTCGTCAAGGAGCGTCTCGAGCGTGAGTTCAACTTGGACCTCATCGCCACAAGTCCTTCGGTCGACTATCACGTGTACAAGACCGATGGCGAAATGATCGATGTCCGCAGCCCGCAGGACCTGCCCGAGGCCACGCGCATCGAGCGTATCGAAGAGCCCTACCTCAAGGCAAAGATCATCTGCCCGCCCGAGTATACGGGTGCCGTCATGCAGCTCGCTATCGAGCACCGCGGCGTGACGACCGACATGATCCATCTCACGAGCAAATCGGTCGAGATGCGCTTTGATATGCCGCTCGCCGAGCTTATCTTGGACTTCTTTGACCAGCTCAAGAGCCGCACCAAGGGTTACGCCTCGTTGGATTACGAGTTCAACGAGTACCGTCCATCCGAGCTCGTGAAGCTCGATATCCTGCTTTCGGGCGACGAGGTGGACGCGCTGTCGTTTATCGTTCACAAGGACAAGGCCTACGGTCTTGCCCGCGGCCTGTGCGACAAGCTCAAGGAGATTATTCCGCGTCAGCTGTTCGAGGTGCCCATCCAGGGCGCTATCGGCAATAAGATCATTGCCCGCTCCACCGTCAAGGCGCGTCGCAAGGACGTGCTTGCCAAGTGCTACGGCGGCGATATTTCGCGTAAGCGCAAACTGCTCGAGAAGCAGAAAGAGGGCAAGAAGCGCATGAAGGCCATCGGCTCGGTCGAGGTCCCTCAGGAGGCGTTTATGGCGATCCTCAAGGTGGACGAGTAGGTCTATGGCGCTTTCCGAATATAGTCAGCGGCTGCTGGGCGCCTATGCCGAGCAGCCGTTCCTTATGGCTCCCATGGCGGGCGTGACCGACCCCGCCTACCGTATCATGTGTCGCCGCCGCGGTGCCAACCTTGCCTACAGCGAGATGGTGAGCGTGGCGGGCCTTGCCTATGCCAGCAACAAGACCTGGCGCCTGGTGCTGCCGGCCGACGAGGAGCAGCAGATTTGCGTGCAGCTCTTTGGCTCCAAGCCAGATCAGTTTGCGAGCGCCGTCACCGCCGTCGAGGAGCGCGTTGGCGATCGCCTGTCGCTCATCGATATCAATATGGCATGCCCCGCCCGCAAGGTCGTTACCAAGGGCGAGGGCTCGGCGCTTATGCGCACGCCTGACCTGGCGGAGAAGATCGTCGAGGCCACGGTGGGTGCGGCGCACGTGCCCGTGACCGTCAAGATTCGCAAGGGCTTTTATGCCGAGGACCGCAATGCCGCGACATTTGCCCAGATGCTTGAGGGTGCAGGGGCTGCCGCAGTCGCCGTGCATGGTCGTTGCGCCACGCAGCTCTACACGGGCCAGGCCGATTGGTCGGTCGTCGATGAGGTCGCAGATGCCGTCGAGATTCCCGTGATCGGTTCGGGCGACGTGTTCTGCGCCGAGGATGCCGCGGAACATCTGCGCAACTCGGGCGCCAGCGCGGTGTTTATCGCGCGCGGTATCTACGGTAATCCCTGGGTGTTCGGTGATGCTCGCGCCCTTGCGCTCGATGGCATACCGGTGCCGGCGCGCAGCTCCGTCGAGCGCCTGGACGCCCTGCGTGAACACCTAACGCTGACGCACGAGCTTCTGCCGCTCATGTCGCGTGCCCGCACGTACGCAAGCTGGTACTTAAAAGGCATGCCCCATGCCGCCGCTTGGCGTGCCCATGTGGTGCGCTGTTCCACATACGAGGAGTTTATGGTGCTGGTCGATGAGATCGAGCGCGATGTGGTGGCCTGCGAGGCCGCACTTGCCGCCGGCGAATCGGTGCTCCCTCATCCGCTGGAGGCTTAAGGGTGGCCGTTACCGCGCTGTATGCGCACGTGCCGTTTTGCGCTCAAAAGTGCCGGTACTGCGACTTTGACTCGCGCAGTTTTGCTCCGTGCGACCTGAGCGCTGCGCTCGATGCCTATTTTGAGCAGTTGTACGCGCGCCTCGATGCTTTTGGCAAAGCTGGGGCCCTTGACCAGATCCGCACCGTCTATGTTGGCGGCGGTACGCCGTCGCTGGCGGGGGAGCGCTTGGTGGAGCTGGCGCGGCGTATTCGTGCGTCGTGCGCCCCTGTTGAGTTTACCTGCGAGGCCAATCCTGAGTCGCTGACCGCCGAGCTTGCCGCTGCGCTTGCCAAGGTTGGTGTCACACGCGTCTCTCTGGGCGTGCAAACGCTCGATAACACCGAACTTACCGCCATCGGCCGTATTCACGATGCCGATCGGGCGCTCGCCGCCATCGCGACAGTCAAGAACGCTGGGCTTGACGTGTCGTGCGACCTTATGTGCGGACTTCCCGGGCAGACCGCAGCGAGTTGGAGGCGCACACTCGATGGCGTGCTGGCGGCGGCTCCGCATCATGTGTCGGTCTACCCGCTCACGCTTGAGGAGGGGACTCCCCTTTATCGCATGGCGTGCCGCGACGAGTCGGTCGAGCCCGACGAGGATTTTCAAGCTTCGTGCATGGATGTGGCGCGTGAGCGTCTGGGTGCGGCCGGCTATCACCCGTATGAGGTGGCAAGCTATGCGCTCGACGGACATGAGTGCGCCCATAACATTGCCTACTGGACCGGCCAGGGCTATTTGGGCCTGGGTCGCTCTGCCGCGGGCATGCTTGACGCCGAGGATTTCGACCGTCTTGCAGGTTTGTTCCCCGGCGTGTCTTCTCGAGGCGATTCGTACCGCGTGCGTCTGGTGCAACGTGACGATGACGCGACGGCGTTTGAGGCCGAATATCTGTCGCAGCGTGAGGCTGCGGCTGAAGACCTGATGCTCGCTTGTCGCATGACGCGCGGTGTCGCGTCCGATCTGTTGGTTCGCGCGGCTCGTGTCATACCGGCCGATGAGCTGACAGCTGCTTGCGACCGCTCTCTTGAGCTGGGTCTTGTCGCCTGGGCGCCTGAGTCCGGCGATGCCCACACAGGGCCAATCGCCTCTGCAGATGTCGTCGCGGGCCGCGTTCGCGCTCGTCTGGCGCCGACACACCTGGGCTGGCTCGATGGAAATGTTCTGTTCGAGCTGTTTTGGGATCTAGCTTAGGCCGCTCGGGTAGAATTACCGGAATATATACGCTGCTGTGAGCAGGAGGTTGCCGCGCATGGCGACGATGAACGAAAAAGATTACTACGAGATTCTGGGTGTCTCCAAGGACGCCACCTCGCGTGATATTCAAAAGGCCTTCCAGCAAAAGGCCCGCAAGCTCCATCCGGACGTCAACAAAGAGCCGGATGCCGAGGAAAAGTTTAAAGAGGTTTCCGAGGCCTACGCCGTGCTTTCGGATGAGCAAAAACGTGCGCGCTACGACGCCATGCGCTCTGGCAATCCCTTTGCCGGTGCTCCTACGGCTTCGCCCTATGGTGGCGGCTACGCCGGCCACACGGGCTATGGCAATCCCTTTGAGGGCGGCTTTCCCTTTGGTGGCGCCTGGGGCCAGCAGCGTCGCGGCCAGGCTGCCTACAATCCCGAGAACGGCGCCAACGTGGTCGTCGATATCAAACTCGACGCCAAGGAGGCCAAGGGCGGTGCCCGCAAGACCGTCCGCTACACGCGTTTCGATACATGCGGACATTGCGGCGGCTCGGGTTCAGTCTCTTCCGAGCATGCCCATACCTGCCCGAGCTGTGGCGGCCGCGGCCACATCGACGTCGACCTGTCCTTCCTGTTTGGTGCGGGCACGTTCCAGTCGGTCTGCCCCGAGTGCGGCGGTTCCGGTAAAGTCGTGGCAGATCCCTGCCCTGATTGCGGCGGCAGCGGTCGTACTCGCGTAACCTCCGAGCAGACGATTGAGTTTCCTGCCGGCACGCACGATGGCGATGAGGTCCGCATTGGCGGCATGGGTCATGCTGGCACCAACGGTGCTGCGGGCGGCGACCTGGTCGGTCGCGCCCATGTTGAGGCCGAGCGCTTGGAAGGCAAAGCTCGTACCGGTTTTTACCTGATGGGCATCGTGGCGCCGTTTTTGGTGCTTTCGGCCATTTCGGGCGTGTTCTCGGCCTTTGCCGTGATGTGCTTTATTCCGTTTACCATGGGCCTGTTCATGGTGCTTTCGGACGGTGTGCTTCATCGCAGCCTGCTGTGGTGGAAACGTGGCGCGATGCAGTTTGCCAACGGTTTTGCCAACGGCTTCATGTTCGCACTCGTGTCGGTGTGGTTTGCGAGCTGCTCGCAGCGCGCGATGCTTTCGCCCTACGGGATGCAATAACATCAAACCCTCTGTTTGCGGCCGGCCTTGCATGGGTATAGGACGCACTGTGACAATATTGAAAGTCGGAAGGATTCGGTCGTGTCGGAAAATAGGGATTACTACGAGGTACTTGGCGTCGACAAGGATGCCGACGCGCGGACGATTAAGCGCGCGTTTCTAAAGAAGGCCCGTACCGTACACCCGGACGTTTCGGACGACCCCGAGGCCGAGGCCAAGTTCAAGGAGCTCAACGAGGCCTATTCCGTTCTTTCCGATGAGCAGAAGCGTGCTAACTACGACCGTTACGGCACCGCCGACGGCCCTGGTGGTTCGGGCTACGTCGATATCAACGATATCTTTGGTGGCATGGGCATGGACGACTTGTTCTCGTCGTTCTTTGGCGGCGGTGCCGGCGGTGGCGCCCGCAGCCGTCGTGAGCGTCGTCGCGGACGTGACATGGCCATCTCGCTTTCGGTGACGCTCGAGGAGGCGGCGCTCGGCTGCAAAAAGACGATCAGCTATGACCGCCTTGCCCCTTGCGAGGACTGCAATGGCACTGGTAGGGCAGAGGGCGCACAGGAAAAGCAGTGCGGCCGCTGCCACGGTACGGGCTACGTCACGACAGTTCAGCGATCGTTTTTGGGCCAGGTTCAGTCTTCATCGCCTTGCCCCGACTGCCACGGCGAGGGCACGGTTATCGACCATCCCTGCGAGACCTGTGACGGCCAGGGCCGCACGCCTTCGCACGAAAAGATCGACATCGATATTCCCGCCGGCGTTTCGACCGGTCGCCAGCTGCGTGTGAGCGGCTTTGGCGAGGCCGGCCTTCGCGGCGAGCCTTCGGGCGACCTGATTGTCAACGTGCGCGTTGCCGACCATGAGCGCTTTAAGCGCAACGGTGACGACCTGTACCTGGTGAGCGATATCTCGATTGCGCAGGCTGCGCTCGGCTGCGAGATCGAGGTCGAGGGCATTATGCCCGACGAGGTCGTTAAGGTGACGGTTCCCGCTGGCGCCCAGTACGGCGACACCGTGAGCGTCAATAATTACGGCATGCCGCGCATTGGCGGTGGCGGTTCGCGTGGCCGCCTGATCGTGCAACTGCGCGTGGTCGTTCCCACCAATCTTTCCAATAAGCAACGCGAACTGCTCCGTGCTTTTGCCGATGAGATGGGCGATGACGTCGCTTCTGGTAAGAAGTCGGTGACCGACCGTATCAAGAGTGCCCTCGACGATATCCTCGATTAAGGAGCCCGCGTGCTCGCACCCCATATTTCCGTCGTCAACCTCGGCTGCCGCGTCAACCGGGTTGAGTCTGACCGTATCACTGCCGATCTTATGCGCCTGGGATTTGCTATTGTGGAGCCCCAGGATGCCGATCTGATCGTCATTAACACCTGTGCCGTTACGGGCGAGGCCGAGGCCAAGACCCGTAAGGCCGTCCGTCATGCGCTGGCCTATCCTAACGAGCCCTATGTGCTTGTGACCGGTTGCGTGGTCAATTTACATCCCGAGGAGCTGCTGGAGCTTTCGGATCGCGTGATCGCCGAGCCGTCCAAGATCGATGTCGCCGAACGTGTCTGCGAGGTTTTGGGCGTTGAGTCCGATAGCGTTCCCGCCTGCAGCGATGGCGAGGTGGTCGATGCGCTCGGTCGCTCTCGCCTGGGCGTGAAGATTCAGGACGGCTGCAACCATCGCTGCACCTATTGCATTGTGTGGAAGGCACGCGGCCCCGAGCGCTCCGTGCCCGTCGAGTCCGTGCTCGAGCAAGTTCGCGAGGCCCAGGAGGCCGGCGTGCCCGAGGTGGTGCTGACCGGTGTGAACCTGGGCGCCTACGATGGCAAGAGCGCGACCGACGAGCATGTCGAAATCGATGAGCTGCTCGAGGCCATCATGGAGCGCACGTCTATCCCGCATGTGCGCATTTCCTCGGTCGAGCCCATGGATATCTCTGAGCGCCTGCTTAAGGTTATGGCGCGCTACCCGCAGCGTATCGCCCCGTTTTTGCACCTGCCCGTGCAGTCCGGCTGCACGGCGACCCTGCATCGCATGGGCCGTCCCTATAGTACGGAGGCCTTTGAGGACACGGTGCGTATGATTCGTGCCATCTTGCCCCAGGCGTCCCTTTCGTGCGATGTCATCGTCGGTTTTCCTGGTGAGACGGACGAGGAGTTCGAGGAATCGCTGGCGCTGTGCCGCCGTGTGGGTTTCTCGCGTATGCACGTGTTCCGCTACAGCAAGCGTCCCGGTACCCTTGCTGCCGAGATGCCCGACCAGGTGCCACCCGAGGTTATGGCCGAGCGCAGCCGCCGTATGCGGGCCGCCGCACAGGAGCTCGCTATTGCCGACGCTCGTCGTCGCGTGGGCACGGTCGAGCGTGCCGTGCTCGAGTATGGTGACAACCTGACGCTCGGCTCGTTCCATCATGCCCGTCTTGACGATACCTGTGGACTTACAGCCCCGTGCCTGCTCGATGTTGCTATCATCGGAGTCGATGATTCCGGCTTGGTCCATGCACGCAGGGAGGTTCATGGAAGCCTCGAAGATTAGACTTACCGTTCCCGAGGGGATTGATCCCTCGCGCGTTTTGGGCGCCGGCGACGGCGTCCTTCGTGCGCTCGAGAGCTTGGTTCGCGCTCATGTGGTCGCCCGTGGCGATAGCATCTCCGTGAGCGGCGACCCGGACGAGGTCGAACTCGTGGCGCGCTTTTTCGAGCATGCTTTTCGCGAGGCGGCCGCCGGGCGCACGCTGTCTGCCGACGATGTCTCTCGCTGTCTGGCCGTCTTGCGCGACGGTGAGCACGAGGCTACGTCGCTTCGCGATGACGTGCTGCTTTCGTATCGCGGCCGCGTCATTCGCCCCAAGACGCTCGGGCAAAAGCGCTATGTGGATGCCATCCGCTCGCATACCATCACGTTTGGCTTGGGTCCTGCCGGTACCGGTAAGACCTATCTGGCTATGGCGCTCGCCGTTGCCGCGCTCAAGCGTCACGAGGTGGGTCGTCTGATCTTGACGCGTCCGGTTGTCGAGGCGGGGGAGAATCTGGGCTTTTTGCCCGGTACCCTTGAGGAAAAGATTGATCCCTACATGCGTCCGCTCTACGACGCCCTTTTTGACATGATGGATCGCGAGCGAACCGATGAGCTTATGGAGCGCGGTGTGATCGAGATCGCCCCGCTTGCCTACATGCGCGGCCGCACGCTGAGCGATGCCTTCGTGGTACTCGACGAGGCGCAAAATACCACGCCCGAGCAGATGAAGATGTTCCTGACGCGCCTGGGCTTCAACTCCAAGTTTGTGATTACCGGCGACCTGAGTCAGCGCGACCTGGTTGGTCGTCGCGGCGGTCTTGCTGACGTTGAGAAGATTTTGGGCCGTGTCGATGATGTCGCATTTTCGCACCTCGAGCGTGCCGACGTGGTGCGCCATGCCCTGGTGGGTCGTATCGTCGAGGCATACGATACTTATGATGATGTGCGCGAGAAGCGCGTACGTGACCGAAAGGAGTCCCGTTGAGTGTATTGATCAGCAACGATGCCGAGCTCGATACGCTGCTCGACGCGCAGGAGGTGGAGCACATCTGCGAGGTTGTGCTTGCCGCCGAGGGCGTTGAGCGTGAAGTCGAGATTTCCCTTTCGTATGTCGACGAGGACGAGATGCACGAGCTCAACCACGAGTGGCGCGGTATCGACCGCACCACCGATGTGCTCTCGTTTGAGTGCGATTCGGCCTTTGACGATGATATTCCCGCCGATGAGACGCTCGAGCTCGGCGATATTATCTTGGCCCCGCAGGTTATTGCCCGTCAGGCCCCCGGTTTTGGCAATAGCCCCGCTGACGAGTGCCGTCTGATGCTCGTACACGGCATGCTGCACCTGCTGGGCTATGACCATATCGAGGACGACGAGGCCGAGGTCATGGAGGCCCGCGAGGACGCCATCCTGCGCGATCTGGCGCTCGAGCGCGGCGAGGACCCCAAGCTAGTCCACGTCGGCCCCATCACCAACCACGCCCACGACTAGGAGCCGTCTATGATTCCCGGATCGAACAAGGACCATCCGTCCTTCTTAAAGTCGTTTTCCTACGCCATGGAGGGCTTCGTTACCGCCGTCAAGACCGAGCGCAACATTAAGGTCATGCTCGTGGCGGGCGTGTGCACCGTCATTGCCGGCTGTATCGTGGGCCTCGACATTGCCGAGTGGGCCACGATTATCATCTGTTGTGGCCTGGTGATTCACGGCGAGCTGTGTAACACCGCTATGGAGGCTATCGTCGACCTAGCGACCCAGGAGCTCCATCCGCTGGCCAAGCGTGCGAAGGACATCGCCGCCGCCTCTGTTTACATTCTTTCCATCACCGCCGCGATTGTGGGCGTGCTGGTATTTGCCCACGCGCTCGGCTTTATTTAGAAAGGGATTCCCATGTCCGACAATATGCAGCCTACCGATGAGATCCTGGACGACGAGACTTTGGACGCAGTGGATACCGAGGGGCTCGAGGATGTCGAGGAGTTCGACCCGTTTGAGGGCATGAGCGATGAGGAGCTCGACGCCCTGTGCGACGAGGACGACAACCTCGCGGGCTTTGGCGACGTTGAGCCTGGTTTCCGCAGCGGCTTCGTGGCCCTGGTCGGACGCCCCAACGCAGGCAAGTCCACATTGCTTAATGCCTGCTATGGCAAAAAGGTCGCCATCACCTCGCCGGTGGCCCAGACGACCCGTCGCCGCATGCGCGCCGTCGTCAACCGTCCCGGCTACCAGCTGGTCTTTGTCGATACCCCGGGTATTCATAAGCCCAAGGACGGTCTGGGATCCGAGCTCAACAAGAGCGCGTTGTTCGAGCTGAACGATGTCGATGTCGTCGCGTTTTTGATTGATGCCACCAAACCGATCGGCAGGGGAGACGCCTGGGTTGCCGAGCGCGTCAGATGTGCCCGTTCCAAGAAGGTTCTGGTGCTCACTAAGGCCGATGAGGCCGACCCCGCACAGGTCATGGAGCAGCTTAAGGCAGCGCATGAGCTCATGGAATATGACGACGAGATTGTGACGTCGTCGGTCAAGAACTTCAACGTCGATGCCTTTATCGAGACCGTTGCGCACTTTTTGCCCGAGGGTCCGCGTTGGTTCCCAGAGGACATGGGTACCGACGCTTCCGACGAGACGCTCGTTGCCGAGTTTGTGCGCGAGAAGGTCTTGCGCCGCACCCGTGATGAGATTCCGCACTCCGTTGGTGTGATCTGCGATGCGCTCGAGCAGACCAAGAAGGTACTGCGTGTGCACGCCACCATTTACGTCGAGCGCGAGGGCCAAAAGGGCATCATCATCGGTAAGGGCGGCGAGATGATCAAGCATATCGGTATCGACGCCCGTCGCGATCTTGAGCGTATCTTTGGCACGCAGGTCTTTTTGGAGCTGGACGTGAAGGTCAAGGCCGGCTGGCGTGACGACGAGGCCCAGATTCGCCGCTTTGGGTATAACGCCGAGGACTAAGGACGCACGGCGCGCATGGCAGGCTCCCGGACATATCGCACGAAGGTGCTCGTTCTCGACAAAACCAAGCTCAAAGAGACGGACCTGATCCTGACGATGCTTGACGAGCGGGGTCGGCAGGTTCGTGCCGTGGCAAAGGGCGCCCGCAAACCCGGTGGGCGCCTGGCTGCGCGCTGCGAGCTGTTCTGTACCGTTGATATGCTGCTTGCGCATGGACGGTCGCTCGACGTGGTTTCCCAGGCCGAGCTTATGGAGGCTCCGCTCGGCGTTGCGCCCGATTACGAGACGACCTGCGCCGCAAGCGCGATTGCCGAGGTCGCGCGCGTGTGCTCGTTCGAGGACGCCGAGGACCCGTTTACCTTTGCCATCACGCAGCGGGCGCTCACACTTGTCGGCAGCGGGCTCGACGCGGCGCATATGGACCTGCTCGTGGCGGCATATGTCTTTAAGCTGTTGTCGCACGTTGGCTATCGACCCGATTTTTCGGCCTGTGTGCTGTGCGGAGACCCCATGCTGTCGTATTTTTCACCACAGGCGGGCGGTCTCATGTGCGGGTCGTGCGCGTCGAGCGTTCCGTGTGCCGAGCTGGTGTCGACCGGTGAGGTTGCGTGGCTGCGCGCCCTCATGTCCATGACTTTCGATGCGCTCATGGTCGAGCGAATCGACCCGCATACGGCGGCGTTCTTGCTCGGGCTTTCGCATGTGTGGGCGGCGACGCACACCGATCAGCGCCTCCGTGCGATGGAATTCATGTTGGGTCGGTGAT
>CAUBQN010000021.1 GCA_958438125.1 uncultured Collinsella sp. | reverse complement strand
TCGAGGAGGACACGACCATGAAAAAGAAGGCCTTTGCGATTCTCACCCTCTGCATAAGCCTCTTTGCCGCAGTTGCCCTGGTGGGCTGCGGTGGCAGCGGCGGCGCTACCGGAAGTGGCGGTGGCGGTGGAGCAGAAAAGCCAGCCGTGGATATGAGGACCGACTTCATTTGGTTTAAGGTCGAGGTCCCCGAGGGCGTCGAGATCACCGACGTCGCAGGCGACACCGCCGACAGGGCCCAGTTTAAGTTCACCGAGAGCGAGCACGCCAGCGATCGCTTCATCCCTGTCTTCGACTCTGACAAGAACGCCGACGAGCTGTTCGACTACGAGGCCAAATGGAAGGCCAACTCTGGATGGACCGAGAGCGATCCCGTTAAGTACAACGGCAAGACCTGGCGCAGTGCCTACTTCACGCACTCGGGCGGCGTAACGACCGAATACTTCACCGACGTTGACGGCGGCAGTGTGTATGTGCGTATCGACAACGTCGAGGAGCACAAGGACGCCGTCGAGACCATGATGAAGTCTCTGGAATTTGCCGACGACATCGCCGAGGCCAAGACCGAGGCCATGGACGTCAAGCTCGACGATATCGAGATCAAGCGTTAAGCGACTGGCGAGTGCAGCGGGAAACACGGGCGCAGTGCAAACAAGCGACGGTACCCCAGCGCTTCGTACCCAGGGAGGGCCGGTAAACCGGCCCTCCCTTTCTTATGCCGATAGCCGGCGAACGCGAGGGTGCCGGGCGGCAAAACCACCCCCAGCGCGGTAGCAGCACAAATAGACAAGCGCCCCAACGCGCCCGCCCGCCGATTTATAGCGCCGCGCAGACAATTAAGCCAACACGTTTAGACATCCGGGCAGTATAGTGAACAAAATGAGTGCATAACCGCACCCTGCGAACGGAGGAATTATGACCGAACACCACGCCATCAGCCGTCGAGCATTCACGTTGGGCTTAGGACTCGCAGCATTGTCGCCATTTGTAAGCCTGCCCGAAACCGCGGGGTTGGGCCTTCCCATGCGCGCGGCATTTGCAGAAGACACGCCCACATCGGCGGCCACCCTCGACAAGTTCGTCATTCGCCTTCGCCCCGCGGGCTATTTTCGCACCGCGAGCGTCAACGAAGACGGCAACGTCATCGGCAACGTCTGCCACCTGTTTAATGACGGCACGTCCAACAAGCTCATCCTCGAGCACGTGGCGACCGATACAGATAATACAAATTGGTATGCCATCCGCACCCTGCTCAATTTCGAAGAGCACAAGAAGACGGGCTACAGCATTTGGTCGGTCGATGGCGACTCGGACAAAGATGGAAAGGTCATCCACGTATGGAGTGGCGAGCATGACGGCAAGCCCAGCCGCTCTTTTGCGTTCGACCGCCAGCAAAACGGAACCTACATCATCCGAGACCGCACAAACGAGAAAAAAGACATTAATTACCTGGCCATAGAAAAGGACGGCAAAGACCAAGACAACAACAAGATCTGCCACAAGAGGAAGAGCATTCCGTGGGAGCTCGAGCTTGTCGGCTACAGCATGGACAAGACCAATGCCACAGTTAGCAGCATCGACTGGACCACGTATAGCAGCTACGTCGACGGACCATGTTGGATGAGCCACGTCGATGGCAACAAATACCTCGACGAGCTGAGCATCCCGGGCACGCATGATTCGAGCACCTGCAGCGTCGACAACGACACCGAGCCCCAAACCTCGCTTGCAAAGTGCCAGCAGGATTACATCCCCACGCAGCTGCTTGAAGGCATTCGCTATTTTGATATCCGACTTGGAAAGAACGACGATAAAGGCGACCCCGGCATCGACCATGGAATATGCTACCTGCTCAAAAAAGACGGGGGCTATATGCAGCTCTCCAATGTCATCGGTTACTTCAAAACATTTTTGAACGAACACCCGTCAGAAGCGCTCATCATGCTTGTGTCACGAGGCAACGACGAAGCTACCGACGAAAGCGTTACGACGGCTTTCGCCAATGTTATGGACAATAACTCCGATCTGTTCTATACGTCGAGCCATGTCCCCACACTGAACGAGGTGCGCGGAAAGATCGTCCTGCTGCGTCGATTTAAACTCGCCGGCGACAGCGTAGACGGCCACACGTGGGGCCTCGACCTCACCGAATGGGATGACAAGATCAAGGCGCATTCCGGAAAGTCCATGTGCCTCGTGAAATACGAGCAAGGCTTTGAGGCTGCGGGCAATACGGGCGACAAAGAGCCCTATAGCACAGCGGTATATGCCCAAGACCATTACAACTGCACGGGATCCAGTAAGATCGACTGGGTCGATATGGCCCTGAAGGCAGCGTCCGAGTTCGAGCGCAGCACCGTAGATATCACTGCCGCGGACGGGACAACGGTGCAGGCAACGGAGCGCTGCTGGTTTATCAACTACACTAGCTGCACGCAAAACAACCCTTTTACCGCAGCGCGAGTGGTCAACGAGCACCTGTACAAGAGCTCGTATATAAACAATACCGGAGTTGAGAGCACAAAGGCGGACTGCCGCAAGCACATTGGCATCATCGCATCCGACTTTGTTGATGCGGCACTGGCCCGGAGCATCTACCAGCGCAATTACAACGATGCGCAGCACAAGCAAACCGTTTCGTGCTATCTCCCGACCCGCATGCGCATGACGTACGGCGACTCGCTGAGCGATGCCTCGCTCCAAGATGGCAAGACCGTTGGCGAGGGCCATTTCCGCCTTGTCGACAGCAGCAACGTACTCAACGTAGCAGCCTCGGGACATGCGTTTGCCATCGAATATGTGGATGTCGACGCCCTGGGCAACGAGACTGTTACGGGGCTGCAGGGCCCTGTGCCCATCGATATCGATCCACGTGCGCTGACGCCCCATTTTGAGGGACTCGAAGGCCTTAAGGCCGGCGAAGACGTGCGCGCCAAGATTGCGGCATCACTCGAGGGCAAGCTCGAAACCGATGCCTGCACGGCCCAGCTTGAGTTTGTGCACGACGCGGACGGCGCTCCGGGCACGGCAATGGCCGAGGGCGAAACATTTGCCGCAGGAACGTACTGGGTGCGCGTGAACGGTCTCTTGGGCGACGCGGCGCAGAACTACACGCTCGCCAGCGACGGAGCCGCAAGCTTTACCGTTGCAGCCTCGGGCAACGCGGGCGGCGCCGGCACCGGCACCGGTACCGGCGCCAACGCAAACGGCGCCGACAAGAACGGCGGCGGCAACAAGAGCAAGGGCTCGACCGGAAAACTCGCCGACACGGGCGACGGCTCTGGTATCGCCGCCGGGCTCGCCGCTGCCGCCGTGGCGACGACGGTCGCCGGCGCAGCAATGCTTGCCAGTGACCGCGAAAACGCTGGGGACGACAGCGAATAGGCAAGCCCGCCTTTTAGACACATCGACTCAATCGGGGGCGCAGGACACCGTTCTGTGCCCCCGATTTTTACCTTGGCCCGAACGCCGCCATGGGCTACATCACCATGTTCAGCGCGTTAACAAACTCCTGGGCCTTCGCACGACCGCTCAGACTAAAGACGCAAGCGGTTAACAGTCGATTGCGCAGGAAAACGTCGCGACCCTTGATCCTGTTAACGCCCGTGATGTCCTTAAGGTAGACAATCTCGATATGCTTGCCGCCGAAAGTACTCTTCTTGAGCACCTCGATGCGGTTAGGGTAGATCTTGACGTCTTTAAACCTGCCCGAACCTTTGTCCTGGAACAGCAAGGTGTTGTTGTCCATGCGTGTCACTCCCATGGGGTTCGCTAAAACTGCCTCTATGGTCACATTTTAGTCACTTCGGGAATCCTGCACGAAGGCGCTAGGCGACATTGAAATTCGAGTCCGCGCGAGGCTTTAAACTAAATGCAATAAAGATGCATTCCACAAGAGGAAAGTGGGGCGACAGTGATGGGCGAACTGGTAAACCGTGGAGAATCGGCAATCGTGCCAGAAGATTTTTACAAGCAGGTTTCCTCGATTCTCAACGCCGCTCGCGACAAGGCCTATACCGCCGTTAACTTTGCGATGGTTGAGGCGTATTGGGAGATCGGCAAGAGCATTGTTGATGAGCAGGGCGGAGAGGAGCGCGCCAAGTATGGAGAGGCGCTGCTCAAGGCCCTCGCAATCAGACTTACCAAGGATTTTGGTAAAGGTTTTGAAGCAAGAGAGCTGCGTAAAATGCGTCAGTTCTATCTTGCATTTCCAATTCGGGACTCACTGCGTCCCGAATTGAGTTGGACACATTATCGCAGGTTAATACGCATTCCTGACCCCGAAGCTCGCACCTGGTACATGAACGAATGCGCCGATTCTCGTTGGAGCACGCGTCAGCTCGAACGCCAGATCAACACCATGTTCCGCGAGCGCCTACTTGCCAGCAAGGACAAGGAGGCCGTCACCCAGGAAATCCAAAAGAGCGCCCCGGCTCGTCGCCCCGAGGATATCATCCGCGACCCATATGTACTGGAGTTTTTAGGTTTCTCGGACGATACTGCGTTTCGCGAGAGCGATCTAGAGCAGGCGCTCATCACGCATCTTCAGAAGTTCCTGCTGGAGCTTGGCCGTGGTTTCGCTTTCGAGGCGCGCCAAAAGCGCATCACCTTTGATGGGCGCCATTTCTATATTGACCTTGTTTTTTACAACTATCTGATGCGCTGCTTCGTGCTCATCGACCTTAAGACGGACGACCTTACGCATCAGGACCTGGGCCAGATGCAAATGTATGTGGACTACTACACGCGCGAGCTCATGAACGAAGGCGACAATCCGCCCATAGGCATCGTGCTCTGCGCGGACAAAAGCGATTCGATTGTCGAGTACACGCTGCCCGAAGACAACGACCAAGTGTTTGCCGCCAAATACCTGCCGTATCTTCCAAGCAAGGAAGAGCTGGCGCGCGAACTAAGCGCCGAGTACCGCGCCATCAACGAAGCGACCAATGGCGAAACGCAAGGGTAGCAGCACGTTGCGACCGAAGCCACCGCAGCCGTCGCAGGCGCACTCGCGGTTGCGACGCACGCTACGAAACAATACCGGTCATGGACGCCGGCAACGACATTCTAGCCGTGGCTGGCGAGCGTGACCTGACAGGCAAAGACGCGGCCTTCGTCTGATGTGGGTCCATTGGCTGCCACAGAAAAGGGCCGGTTGCAGCCGGCCCTTTAGACGATAATACCTGCGTTGCCCGCGCTTCCGAAGTGTGACTAGCTGAGGAGCGGGTTCCGCGGCACAACCTGATTTTACCCAGTGAGGAGGCTCTTTTGCAGCCGCTCCACTGTTTATTTACATCTGGCACCCTCAAACAATCAGACGGCAGCCCGCACTCCTGAGAGCTGCCCCGCACCCCCGGCCATCACCTTACGGCAACAACCGGTGCTACTCCCCTACTTCCCAAATAGCGCACCCAGCAGACCGCGGCGTTTGGGCTTCTCCTCTCGGTAGGAACCCTCGACGGCGGCTGCAACCTGGCGCGGTTGCTCGCCGCCTCCACGGCGCACGATCTGGTACAGGAAGGGCGATTTAACGTATTTGACCTCGACGGGCGTGGCGTGCACGGTGCTCTCACCGGACAGATGCAGGCTCGGGCTGAGCGGCGCCATGATATGCGTTTCGCGCTTGTCGCTAAACACCACCGCGGCCGCGCGGCCCGTCTGGCCGTTTACGGCAATGCGCACCTGCTCGCCATCGCGGCCGTCTGTCGCCGGACGATCGACAAAGTAGACCGGCACCATCACCAGGCCGTCCTTATGTTTGCGGGCCTTGCGCGCCCACATGCGAATGCTCTTTTTATTGAGCCCCAGTACAGCCTCGGCGTCGTTGCCCGCAACGTCGAGCGCCAACTTATCAATGACCACCTGGTCCTTGGTAGACGCATCGACTGAGACAACGCGAAAGTCACCTTCCTGCATGGCGGGATCGAACGGACCGACCTTGGCAAAGTCCCACGCCTCCAAAATGCCCATGAGGCGAACGTCCAGGTAGTTTGCCCTGGGGTATGCCCAGTCGAGCACCTCGTAGTACACCAAGGCCTCCTTGCTCAGGCCCTTGCCCGGGAAGCTCGCCATCATGCGCAAGTCCGCCAGCGCCATGGGGAAATAGAAGAGCATCATGTCGTTTTGGATCGCGTCTTCCACGTCGTGCCCGGCAAAGGCATCCGGATACTGGCGCACCAGCTGCAGCGCGTTGGCACGTGCCTGCTGCGGCGAGATTTCGCAGGGAATACCCTGCTCGGGCACATACTCCGCACCAACGCCCATGGTCAGGCGCTTGCTAAACGTCCCCGGCTTGAGCAGGTCCGCAATGCCGATCTTATTGCCGCAGGACGGGCACTCAAACACACGCTGCGTTGACTCGCCCTCAAAGGACGCTCCGCAGAAGGGGCAAGGAATGCTCACATGCGTGGCCTCTTGGAACTCCTGCGCCGTGCCGCGATCCTCCCGCAGCAGATGTTCCAGGACCGACTGATTGCGCCAGTGCGCATTGAAGAAATACCAGTCCGGGTCCTGCGGGCGCTCGAGTTGCGACACATGCGTGAGTTTGAGCAGTCCATCCACCACCGTCAACGGCGTATGGCGAATACCCAAAGCGCTCTTGGGCTCTCCGGCGTCCGCCTGCCACGGAACCACCGTGCCGCAATAGGCGCATTCAAAGCTGCGCTTAGCCTGGTGCGAGTACATAGGGCCGCCGCAGTTTTGACATTTAATGGCAAACATCTCGTCCATGGAAACGTCCTCCTTTGCACAGGGGCTGTCGACATTAAGTATGTCGAGCAAGCAGGCACATGCCCATACCCATGTGGCCCAAAATGGACCACCCAGGCAGACGAGAAGGCTCGCTCGTTAGCACCGGCAGACTATTGCTGCATTTTCTGAGCATCGGCGCACGGCGCCCCCGTGCGAGCTACACTATCCCCTTAAACATGATTGTGAGGACGACCGCTATGCTATTTGTAAATCGGCTGGTACATACGCTTGTTCCCGGCAGCGAGAGCGAGCCGGTCGATGCATCTTGCCGCACCAACGCGGGCTTTTCCGCAAGCCTCGTCTGCATTGGCCTCAACATCACCCTGTGCCTGGCCAAGGGCATCGCGGGTCTGCTCGCCGGCTCCGTCTCCCTCATCGCCGACGCTTTCAACAACCTCTCCGATGCCTCGAGCAACATTGTGAGCCTGCTCGGTTTCCGCCTTGCCAGCCGCCCGGCAGACGAAGGCCACCCCTATGGTCACGGCCGCTACGAGTACCTAGCCGGCCTGTTCGTCGCCGTCCTGGTTTGCGCCGTCGGCATCAACCTGATTCTCGAGTCGGTCACTAAGATCATCAAGCCCTCGCCCACCGCTTACACGTTTATTTCCCTTGCGGCACTGGCTACGTCCATGCTCGTTAAGCTCTGGATGGCAGCGTTCAACCGCACGCTGGGCAACCGCATCGATTCCGAGACGCTCATCGCCACGGCGCAGGACTCCAAAAACGACGTCATCACCTCGGGCTCGGTCTTGGTGGCGGCGCTTATTTCGCAGACGACCGGCTTTGATCTCGATGGCTGGGCAGGCCTGGGTGTGGGCGTCTTCATCTGCATCAGCGGTCTGGGCCTGGTGCGCGACGCCATCAGCCCGTTGCTGGGGCAAGCGCCCGACCCCAAGCTCGTCCAGGCAATCCGCGACAAGATCATGTCCTATCCGCAGGTCTTGGGCACACACGACCTCATGGTGCACGACTACGGCCCCGGTCGTCAGTTTGCCAGCGCCCACGTGGAGATGCCCGGCGAGGGCGACGCGTTTGAGCACCACGAGATTCTGGACACCATCGAGCACGACATCAAGCGCCAGATGGGCATTGGTATCACGCTGCACTGCGACCCCATCGCGACAACCGGCGATGACTTGCGCGGCTGGGTCAAGCGCGGCGTCATGCAGATCGATCCCGCGCTCTCCATCCACGATCTGCACGAGCACGACGGGTTCGTTTCGTTTGACCTGGTGCGTCCCGACGGCTTTGACATATCCGACGAGGAGCTGCTGGAGCTCGTCACGCGCATCGTGCACGAGCGCCGGCCCGATGTCTCATGCGTCGTCACGTTTGATTCGGGCTTCAGCTCGCCCGAGCGTCCGGCCGAGCAGCTGTAGCCCCGCTCCGCTCGTCCGCTAGTTTCCCTGCGCGCCCGAGATGCCGTTTTGCAGGGCGTTCCAGGCATCCGTCGCCATGCCGCCCAAGTTCTGCGCGGTATCGCCCAGGTTCTGAGCGGTGTCGCCCAGCTCCTGCGCCTTGTCTCCCAACTCCTGTGCCTTGTTGCTCAAGTCCTCCAGCGTATTGGAGCTCGAGCTGTCGGTACCGCTTTGGCCGTCGGACGAGTTGCCCGAACTGTTCTTGTGCGTGAGTTGAATTTCGAGGTTGCCGTTGTCGTTATAGTAGGCAGAAGTAACGACCCAGTTGGCATCGACGACGGGCGTTGAGCCATCATCAGTCAGGACCACGGCATTCGAAAGATCGGCGCCGCGCGACTTGAGGATCTTCTTGGCGTTGGACCAGTACTGCCCCGGGATATCACTCAAATCGACGGTGCTAGACGAGGCGGACTCGGTTTGCTCGGCAGTGGTATCGGCCGTTGAACTCCCTCGCTTGTTGAGCATGCCCGACACGATGGCAAACACAACCGACAGCGCAAAGAAGATCGCCAGCACGATGAGGATCTTCTTAATCACGCTCGACGAACGCGACGGCGTCTCTTCCTCGTCCTCGCCATATTGCGGAATCGACTTGGGGTACTCGCGATACGGCTCGCGCGACTCGTAGCGAGGCTGCGCCGTGCGAGGCATATACGTCGTCTGCTGAGGCTGCGGAATGGGATTCTGCGGCAGGTCATCATAGGGATTCGGCGTCGAGGCGGCATAAGAATCCTGCGGCGCGTAATCAAACGGGTCTGCCGCCGCGTTGCCATAGGGGCTTTGCAAAGATGCAGCGTAAGGGTCCTGCGCCGCGTCGCCATAGCCCATAACTCGTGTGGGCTCGGCAGAAGGCTGCGTCGCGGCGGGGTCGACATAACCGGGGTTGGGAACAACGCGGGTCGCATCGGCGCTATCGCCAGCCTGCGCGGAACCGCAGCCGCCCATCACGGTTGTCTTGTCCTGATTCATGCAACGATTCCTTTCCGTCGCCTGTAAGCATCAAGTTATCCATGCATTCTACCAGCGCCAAAGCCTATGATGGGCAGAGTCCGTCGGTATCTACAAGACATGCGCGGGCCTAAGGATCAAAAAGCCCCGCCGGGCCTTGGTAGGCGCGACGGGGCGGGCAAGCGGCTATGAGCAGCGAGCTTAGAACAGGCCGGTGATGTTGCCGTCGTTGTCGACGTCGATGTTCTCGGCCGCAGGGACCTTGGGCAGGCCCGGCATGGTCAGAACACTGCCAGTCAGTGCGACCACAAAGTGGGCGCCGGCGGAAACCTTGAGCTCACGCACCGTGATGCGGAAGTTCTCGGGAGCGCCCAGGGCCTTGGCGTTGTCGCTAAAGCTGTACTGCGTCTTGGCGACGCACACCGGCAGGTTGCCAAAGCCATTCTCGCGCAGCTCGGCGAGCTGGCGCTTGGCGGCCGGCGTAAAGTCAACGCCGTCGGCGCGGTAGACCTTGGTGGCAACGGCCTCGAGGGCATCAGCGACATCAGCGCCGTCCTCATAGGCAAACTTGAGCTCGCTCGGCTGCTCAATCAGACGCATGACCTCATCGGCAAGCTCGAGCGCGCCCTCGCCGCCCTTGGCCCAGACCTCGGAAAGCTTAACATTGACGCCGAGTTTCTGGCACTCGGACTCGATGAGTGCAAGCTCAGCCTCGGTGTCCGTCGGGAAGCGGTTGATGGCGACCACGCAGGGCAGGCCATAAACGTTCTGGATGTTGTCGACGTGACGCAGCAGGTTGGGCATGCCAGCCTTGAGTGCCTCGAGGTTCTCCTCGTTGAGGTCGGCCTTGGCGACGCCACCGTTGTACTTCAGCGCACGAGCGGTCGCGACGATCACGACGGCGCTGGGGCGAACGCCCGTCATGCGGCACTTGATGTCGAGGAACTTCTCGGCACCCAGATCGGCACCGAAGCCGGCCTCGGTAATGGCGACATCGCCAAAGCGCATCGCCATACGCGTGGCCATGATGGAGTTGCAGCCGTGGGCAATGTTGGCAAAGGGGCCACCGTGGACAAACGCGGGCGTGCCCTCGAGCGTTTGCACCAGGTTGGGCTTGAGCGCGTCTTTAAGCAACGCGGCCATGGCACCCTGAGCCTTAAGGTCACGGGCGCGGACGGGCTCGCCGGCAAAGCTGTAGCCGACAACAATCTCGCCCAGGCGCTCCTTGAGGTCATTGATGCTCGTGGACAGGCACAGGATTGCCATGACCTCGGAGGCAACAGTGATGTCGAAGCCGTCCTCGCGCGGCACGCCCTGGGCCTTGCCGCCAATGCCGTCGATAACGTGGCGCAGCTGACGGTCGTTCATATCGACGACGCGCTTCCAAGTGATGCGCTTGACGTCAATACCGAGCTGATTGCCCTGCTGGATGTGGTTATCAAGCATGGCGGCCAGCAGGTTGTTGGCAGCACCGATGGCATGGAAGTCGCCGGTAAAGTGCAGGTTGATGTCCTCCATGGGAATGACCTGGGCCCAACCGCCGCCAGCGGCACCGCCCTTGACGCCAAAGACGGGACCGAGCGAAGGCTCACGCAGGGCCACGGCGCTCTTGATACCGCGACGACGCAGGCCATCGGCCAGACCGATGGTCGTGGTGGTCTTGCCCTCGCCCGCGGGCGTTGGGTTGATAGCGGTCACGAGGACGAGCTTGGCCTGGTGATCAGTCGGCTCGTTGAGCAGTGAATAGTCGACCTTAGCCTTGTCGAAGCCGTACGGAATAAGGTGCTTAACGTCGACGCCGGCGTTCTTGGCCACCTCGGTAATAGGCAGCGGCGTGACAGAACGTGCGATTTCGATGTCAGTAGGCATGGGCGGTCCTTTCGTTACCGAATGAGAAAAAGACCAATTCAGCATAGCACGGGCGCGCAATAGTAAAACGCCCATAACCGATGAACGGCGATATGTTTACCCGATGCCCAGCGATAGTCCAACAGCCCGCCAAAACAAAACGCCCTAAACGGTAGGTTCAATCCCCAGGTGCTCAAAGGTGCGGAGGGTTGCCTGACGGCCCTGCGGCGTACGAATCATCAATCCGCACTGCAGCAAATAGGGCTCATAGACATCCTCGAGCGTGCCCGGGTCCTCGCCCACCGCGCTGGCAAGGGTCGTAAGTCCCACGGCACGACCGGAGAACGTCTTGGCAAGCGTCTCCAAGATACGAATATCCATCCAGTCCAGACCGAGCTCGTCGATCTCGAAGAACTCGAGCGCCTGACGGCAGATATCGAGCTCAATGGGACCGTTGCCGCGCACCTGTGCATAGTCGCGCACGCGCTTGAGCAGGCGGTTGGCAAGACGTGGCGTACCGCGCGAACGCGAGCCGATCTCGAGTGCACTGGGATGATCGATCGTCACGCCCAGGATAGTCGCCGAGCGCGTCACAATCTGCGCGAGCTCCTCGACCGTGTAGTAATCCAGGCGATATGAAATGCCAAAGCGGTCGCGCAACGGGCCGGTCAACATGCCTGAGCGGGTCGTTGCCGCCACCAGCGTAAACTTGGGGATATCCAGGCGAATCGAGCGCGCCGCCGGACCCTTGCCAATCACGATATCGAGGGCAAAGTCCTCCATCGCGGGGTACAGGACCTCCTCGACCGAACGGTTGAGGCGGTGGATCTCGTCGATAAACAGCACATCGCCCGGCTGCAAGTTAGTAAGGATGGCCGCCAGGTCGCCCGTGCGCGCGATGGCAGGGCCACTCGTGGTCTTGATCTGAGCGCCCAGCTCGTTGGCGATAACGGTGGCCAGCGTGGTCTTGCCCAGGCCCGGAGGACCCGAGAAAATCACGTGGTCGAGCGTCTCGCCACGGCTCTGCGCCGCTTCGATCAACACGCGCAGGCTCTGCTTGATGTGCTCCTGGCCGCAGTAATCGTCCAGGCGCTGAGGGCGCAAAGTGCGGTCGACATCGAGATCCTCGGCCGTCAGCTCCGAGCCCACCATGCGCTCGCCGTGCGCCATGGATGCCGCCGGCGAGTTACCGGGCGTCGCCCACAAGTCCTGAGAGTCATCGGCTTCCCACATCACGCATCCATTCCGAGTCGCTTAAGCGCCGCGCCGAGCAGATCCTCGACACGCATATTCTGCCCATCATACCCGCTCAGGGCAACATCGGTCTCCTGCGGGCTAAAGCCCATGGAAAGGAGCGCCGCACGGGCATCATCGATCACCGAGGGAGCGGCAGCGGGCACGGGCATCGCAACCTGTCCGGGAATCACGTCGACCGGCACAAAGCCCTTATCCTTGGCAAAGGTGCTCTTGAGTTCCAGGATCAGGCGCTGAGCTGTCTTTTTGCCCACACCGGGTACCTTGGCCATGCCCTTGTCGTCCTCGGCCATCACCAGCGAATACAGCTGCCCCACGGTATAGGTGGAAAGCACGGCAAGCGCCAGGCGCGGGCCAACGCCCGAAACGGACACGAGCCGGTCGAACATCATGCGCTCATCCTTTGAGGAAAAACCGAAAAGTGTCATGGCGTCCTCGCGCACCTGCATACGCGTGTAGAGGCAGACCTCGCCACCGGACGTCGGCAACGTGGCCGCAGTGCTGCCCGAGATGCCGAGCTCAAAGCCAACGCCCGACACATCGACGACAGCAGAGCTCATCGTGGCCTCGACAAGCGTTCCGTGGAGCTGGGAAATCATCAGTATCCGGTTCCTCTCTGTTGATAGAACTCGCCACCGGTGAGGGCGCGGGTGCGGCTGAGGTTTACGTGGCAGATGGCGCAGGCCAGGGCATCGGCGGCATGGTCGGGATGCGGGTCGTGATCGAGCTGTGTGAGTGTGCGTACCATGTAGGCGACCTGCCGCTTGTCCGCGGCGCCAGTGCCCACCACAGCCTGTTTGATCTGCATGGGCGTGTACTCGCCAATCTCGAGCGCGCATTCCGAAAGTGCGACGAGTGCAGCACCGCGGGCATGCGCCGTGGGGATGGCCGAACGAACGTTGGCGCCAAAGTAAATGCTCTCGATGGCGGCGGTATCGGGGCGGTAGCGCTCCACGACACCCTTGAGGTCGCGGGCGATATGTGACAGGCGCACCGCGAGCGGACTGCCCGCGCTGGTCTCAATACAACCGTAGGCACGGCAGCGAACCTCGCCGCGTCGCTCCTCGATAATCCCCCACCCCGTATGGGCCAAACCGGGATCGATACCCAAGATAACCAAGCCAACCTCCCCTCGCCACAAGCACAGCGCAAGACAAGGCCCCGCGCACTATTCACGAACGTCTGTTCTAGAATAACACAACAGGGCCGAGGTGCTTAGTTGAAGTATCGGGGTTGGGAGCGAATCCCATCCCATAGTTAGTTTTGGCTAAAGAACGGGAACTGCCTCGGATCCACCGGCGGTTGCGGCATCGGCGTGCCCTGGGGCCCACCCTGCGGGCCACCCTGGCCGCCCATCATCTTATCGATGGCGTCCTGAACCTCGCCCTCGAACTTTTTCATTCCCTCGTGTAAACGACGCTGACCGTCCTCAGAGCGCAGCTCCTCCATTTGCTCGGGCGAAATACCCAGTAGCTCGCCCAGCACGCCCATCATCTCGTTTCGCACGCGCTCGCTCGTATCCTCGTCAGCAAAACGGCGCACCTCGGCGCGCGCCAGCGAATCGACCGTCATACGCTCCTTGCCGTTAAGCCCCAGGTCGGACCACGCGAGCATATACGGCCAGGCACGCTCGGCAAACGAACGGGCCGAGACGATCGGCGCCATCGGCAACATGCGGCGGGCAGCCTCACCCTGTCGAACGAGCATCAGCAGCAGCGAGCAGGCCTCAGGCTTGCCAGCGGCCATCGGGATGTCGTCGAAAGATCGATTGCGGTCCACGTGCGCCTCGAGCGCGCCATCGACCTCACCCGGCTCAAGCCCGCCGAGCAGCTGTGCCGCACGGTCGAGCATATCGACCGGACCGTCGAGCGTCGAGAGCGCCTGCGCCAGCACGCGCTCCATACAATCTTCCACTGCGTTGAGCGTCACGAGCTCTTGGGGCACCACGGCAGACGTGCGGTTGCGCACACGCGCCACAAACTCAAGCGTCGACAGGTACACATCGCCAAAGGGCGCAAAGTCGCCCTGGTAGCCGCCGCAAAGCGCCGGCGCCGCCAGCGCGTACTCGGTTTTGGACAGCGGGCTCAGCGCCATCGCACCCAGCTCGAGCGCCGTATCCTCCAGCATCAGGCCCAGCGTGCGCGAGCGCAGGCGCTCGGCATCGCCCGCCGACACGTCGCGATCGAGCACGCGCGCCGCATCCGGTGCATCGCGCTCGACGGTGCGAATGTGCAGACGCTCGGCGATGGCGCGGACGGCGGCACAGCGGGCAGCCTCGGCTTCTTCCTGCGCCGGCGTAAAGATACGGTTGCGCCCCAGCACCAGGCCAATCACATTGCGCGGGCCCAGAGCGTCGACGGCCAGCGCCGCCAGCAGGGACGACGGCAAGTCACCCTCGAGTGCCACCACAGCACGCGACGCACCGTGGGCTCGGGCGTTGTCGCGCACGGCGAGCACCAGCGCCTGCCACAGCCACTCCTCGGAACGGAACTCGGGCAGTTCGTGATCCTCCAGGGCATCGAGCATCACGCCGCGCTGAATCTCCTGAACCAGCAGGCTCTCCTCAAAGCACGGCGCCTGGGCCACCACGCGACCGCAGTCGTCGAGCACAAACGAACCGCCGGTATACACCGACTCGTCATAGGCACCGACCGGCGCCATGCAGGCAAACCACACGCTGCGCTTGGATGCGATCTTGCGGTAGGCGCCGCTGCGAACGGCAGCAATGGCGGCAGTCTCGCGGTCGGTCATGTCAAACGCGTTGAATTGGAAATACGCAATGAGGTCAACACCGGTCGGCAGCATCTCGAGTTCGCGGTCCAAGTCAAAAATCACGGCGATGCGCACGCCGTCCACGTCGAACACCGGCGGCGCCCAACGTGTGTCGTTGTTCTCGCCACGCTGCAGGGCAATGCTCGAACGCGCCGGCACCACATGACCGTCCTTGAGCATCATGTAGTCGAGCAGCGGCTGGCCCTCAAACGAAACCGCCGCGGGCACGATGCAGATCATGTCAAGCTCCTGGATACGCTCGGCGACACCAGTCAAACCGGCAAGCACGTCGTGCTCAAAGTCGGCAGCGCCCACCAGGCCACCGGGCATGGCGCCCATAAAGAGCGGAGCCGGAACGCACAGCACGCGCGCCCCGCGCTCGTGGGCCAGACGAGCCTGGTCCTCGATGCGGCCGCAAATGCCCTCAATATCACCCAGGCGCATATCGATCTGTGCAAGCGCGAGCTTCATGCCCCAGCCCTTTCCGTCGTAAACCATCGAAATCGTAGTAAAAGCGCCGGCCGCATAATGCAGCCGGCGCTTGCATGTGCATATGCTAGCTATGATACCCCGAGCGGGGGCGCGCTCCTAGAATGTCGCGGACCACAGCCCGTGCAGGTTGCAGTAGGCATAGACGGTACCGGTCTTGGAGCCGCCCGCGAAAAACGTCGCGGGTTTCATGCCGGGCTCAAGGTAATGAACCTCTAAGCGGCCCTCGGCCTCAAGCGCAATCCACTCAATGTAGTGTTCGGGCAGGCTGGGGTGCTCGACCGAGCCAACGCGTGCACGAATCACGTGACCGTCGCGCTCGGTCTCGACAACAGGCACGTGCTTCTCGTGCGCCGCGTCCTCAGTGTTTGCGGTCAGTTCCGTGCAACCGGCAGGGGTCGCAACGTCGTCGCCAAGGGCAGCGATGAGCTTACCGTCGGGGTCCTTAAAGAATTTCGCCATGATGTTCTCCTTTGCTGATGTGCCAATGTTCTTGATGGTTCTTATGCCCAAAGGCAGACAAACCATCCACGGCATTGCAAATGAACACATAACGGATCAGGCAAGCGGTCGGGCCAAAATGCGTCGACCGTCCTGCCCACTCCAGCAGTCCCACCCCGCGCGCGGCTAGCGCCCGTCGCCGCCGAGAAGCGCCAGAACATCCTCGCGCGTGAACAGTGCCGACGAGATGCCGTCGCCGCCGAGTACGCTGTTGACCAGGTCGCGCTTGGACTCCTGCATCTGCATAATGCGTTCCTCGATCGTGTCCTTGGCGATGAGCTTGTACACGGTCACGGTATGCTGCTGGCCAATACGGTGTGCACGATCAGTTGCTTGGTCCTGCGCCGCCACGTTCCACCACGGGTCGTAGTGGATGACCACGTCGGCAGCCGTCAAGTTAAGGCCCACGCCGCCCGCCTTGAGCGAAATCAAAAAGACCGGAACCTCGCCCGCTTGGAACTGCGCGACCATCTTGGCGCGGCTCTCCTTAGACGAAGCGCCCGTGAGCTTAAGGAAGGCGATGTCCTCCTTGGCCAGGCGCTTACCGATAATATCGAGCATACCCGTAAACTGGCTGAACAACAGGATGCGATGTCCGCCGTCGAGTGCGCCGTGCACGAGCTCCATGCACGTATCGAGTTTGGCGCTCCCCGCCTTGTAATCCTCGTAGTGCAGACGCGGGTCGCAGCAGATCTGGCGCAGCTTGGTGAGCTCGGCGAGCACCTTGAGCTTGTCCTTCTTAAACTCGGATGCCTCGCGATGCTGCACCTGTTGGGCGATGCGGTCCTGGTTGGCCAGGTAGAGTTTGCGCTGCTCGCCGGTGAGCTGCGCCATGACCGTATCCTCGATCTTCTCGGGCAGGTCGGCCACCACGTCTTCCTTGACACGGCGCAACACAAACGGCGACACGAGCGCTTGCAGGCGAGCGGCACTGTCGCCCTCGGCATGCTCGACCGGGCTTTCGAAGCGCTTGGCAAACGACTCGCGCGTGCCGAGCAGGCCCGGCATTAAAAAGTCGAAGATGCTCCAGAGCTCGGATAGGCGGTTTTCGATGGGCGTGCCCGTCAGGGCAAAGCGCACGCCGGCAGGCAGGCGCTTTGCGGCGCGCGCCACCTGGGTGAGCGGGTTTTTAATGTACTGGGCCTCATCGAGCACCACGCGGGCAAAGTCCCGCTCGGCATACTCGTCGATATCGCGGCGCATGAGGTCATACGACGTCACGACCACGTTATGCTCGTCGGCGCCTGCTATCTGCACGCGGCGTTGAGCCTTGGCGCCCACGATGGCGCACACATCCAGCGAGGGCGCAAAGCGCTCCAGCTCGGCAGTCCAGTTGTACACGAGTGAGGCCGGACATACCACGAGCGTGGGCTTGTTGTCCCCCGCCTCCACGCGCGCCAGGATATGTGCGATCATCTGCAGTGTTTTGCCCAGGCCCATATCGTCGGCCAAGATACCGCCGAGGCCCAGGTGCTCGAGCGAGCCGAGCCACTGGTAGCCGTCGACCTGATAGCCGCGCAGTGTGGCCTTGAGCGAGACTGGCACCGTAAAATCCATCTTGCCGAGCGTATCCAAGCGCTCGACGGTGCGACGGAATGCAGCGTCGCGATCGGCCTCGAGCGCCGGCGTGCGCGCGAGCATGCTATCGACAAACAGGGTGCTCGACGCGGGAAGCGATACGCCGTCGAGCAGATCGACGGCATCGACGCCCAGGTCCTCGGCAAGACCAAACGCGGCGCGGGCACCCTCGTCCAGGCGTACGATGTCGCCAGACGTAAGGCGAGCGAACGTCTGGTGGCGCTTGTACGAGTCCAGATAGATGGCAAGATCTGCCGCCGAAAGACCGCTCGCGCCCAGTTCAACATCGAGCAGGTTACTCTTGACGGTCGCGCGCACCGAAAGCTTGGGCGCAGGGCGGACCGAGACTTGGCGCAGGCGGTCACTGAGCATGACCTCGCCCAGCTCGGACAGGGCAGACAGGCCCTCGGTCAGCAAGTGAAACAGGCTCTCGTCGTCGCGCTCCTCAAACGCCAGGCCGCCCTCGTAAAAGTCGAAATACAGGGCCGCCGTATCCATAACGCGAAACTCTGCTATCTCGTCGCGCGGCGGCACGCCCGGGCGCTGCTCTTCGAAGGGGCTGCCCGGAGCGCCCAGGCTAAAGAGATCCGCCGACCAATCACCGTAGGCAACCGTAATCTTGCAGGTCACAAGCCCGTCGTCGACACCGATTGCCATGGCAAAGCTCGGCTCAGGCGCCACGGTGTCGAGCACGGCGGGAGCGGTGAGGTCAGTGTATTCGCGCAGCACGGGCAGTGCCATGCGGCAGAATTCGCCCACCTGCTCGGCGGCGATATGGACCGGCGTGCGACAGGGCAGCAGACACGACAGAAACGGTGCGGCATACTGGGCAAACGCCGCATCGGCGCGACGCGCGCGGTGCGTGTCGACCAGATAGGCTGCGTCGCCTGCGACAAAGCAGTACGTATCGGCCGGCAGGCGCAGGTCGTAGCTGCCACCGGCCGCCGGCGCGATCTTGGCGGCAAGGAGCGGCGGTTGTTTTGCCGAGGCCTCGTCCTCCCCCACCGGCGACAACTCAACCGCTACCTCGTAGGAACGATGCGTCGTCGTTCCCCGCGACCAGGCGGGCTCAAAGGAGATGGTCCGGCCATGCAGCAAGTCCAGCACATATACGATGTCATGCTCGGACAGCGGCAGCTGGCGCTCGGCGACAAAACCGCTGCGTGCAAAATCGTACGACGCCGAACGCGAACTCGTGATGTCGCTCAGATACACAACCGTTGCCACAACAAGGTCGAGCAGACGCACCGAAACCTCGTCAAAGGCCTCGGGCGTATGGAGGAATGTGAGCTTCTTGCCGTACGAGAACGTGCCGCCGCACACGTAGGCGGCGGCCATGCCGTCGATGTCCTTGACCACGTAGGACACCGAGCCGCAGCGGATGCGAAACTCGAGCGCCCAGCTAAAGCGGTCGGCAAACAGCGGATTGTAGTACGGCACCAGTGAGGGCTCCAATACCGCCTTGGGGGCATCGGGGTCGACAGTGCCGGCGAGCTTGCGGCGCATGCCCGCCAACTCATCCATGCGCGCGTCCGAAAGATCGGAGAGCGCCTTCATGAGGCTCGGGCTCGTGGGAACGGGCGCCGGAAAGGGAAAGTTGGGATTGACGGCCGGCACTTTGGGCGCGGTGCGCGCGGGCTGTTTCGGCTGCGCCGTAAACGTGCGGACCGGCGTGCGCAGCCCCTCGACGGGCTCGGTGCCGCTTGCGTCCAGATACACAAGAGCCGTGGCGATGGCGTGCTTGCACATGCCGGGGTAGCGATAGGCAGCGGGGCAATCGCAGTCGTAGTCGATCACCTCGTGCTCGTCCATGTCGAGCGCCACGTGCGTCTTGTACAGGTCGCCGCGCGAGCCGCGCACTGCACCCTCAACCGTCACGTTTTTGGAGAAGCGCGAGCCGCTGTCCTCAATCGACAGCACGGCGCCGTTGAGCATGAGCGAACGCCCCTTCATAAAGGTGCCGCTCAGCGCCGCCTCTTTCCGGAGCGCCTGCACAAACGTCCCCTGTGCCATCACTTCCTCCAATCCACACAGGGTAGCTAATTTGGGACGGGGCTATTTTAGCTACCCCCATATGTCGGTTGAGATGCATTCCGACCCTAGCTCATTCGCCGTCAGTCAAAGGGTAGCTAAAATAGCCCCGTCCCAAATTAGCTACCCCTCAGCAACGCCGTCCCTAGATAACCGTCACGCGGCCCTGATTACCCACGATGGCCTTGGCCTCGGCCAGCAGCGGAATCGAGCGCGCGTTGACCTTGGCAGGCA
>CAUBQN010000020.1 GCA_958438125.1 uncultured Collinsella sp. | reverse complement strand
GGGCCGTCAGGCAAACCAGGCGGTAAGCCCGGTTTTCATGAGCGTTCTTAAAACGTTTTGCATCATTGCGGCTATCTTCATGACGATCGGCGTCGCCCGCGTGGCGCTCGCCGGCGTTACGGCCCAGGTGCTCAACAGCAACGCCGAGCTTACCAACACGCTCGAAAAAGCGACCGATGAGAGCTCCGACCTGGAGGTCATGCATTCGGTCTATGGCGCCGACACGCGCATTCGCGACCTTGCGGGCGCTTATGGCATGGTGGAGCCCAGCGAGAGCGTTACACTTGACTTTTCGCAGGATGCAGCCGCGGGCGCCAACGCGACCGCGACCGCTCAGTAGCAAGACGGTAGCTGAGTATGACAAATGACTATCGCCGCGGTTCCGATGGGGGCCGCGGTTCTGGACGTCCCTCGTCGCGGGGACGTTCTGGTTATCAAGGAACGGGTCGGCAATCTTACAACGCCGGGCGGTCCCGCGGCAACGACCCGGCGTCGCGACTTCGCGGCTCGGGCGGCCCTCAAGTGCATAACACCAGGTCGCGCAAGAGTTCGTCGACCGAATGGCTCACAGGCGCGCCTCTGCCTCGTCGCAAAGCCGTCATGGGATTCATCGGGCTTGGCTTGGGCTTGGGTGTCTTTCGCCTTGCCGACTATCAAATTGTCGAAGCCGATAAACTGCGCGAGCGTGCCGATGCGCGCCGCCTGCTTGCGCAGACCCTATATGCCAAACGCGGCACCATCTACGACCGCAACGGTAACGTGCTGGCGTCGTCGGTCGAATGTCGCAACATCGCCGTGAACCCGCAGCTTGTCGAGGATGTTGACAAGACGGTGTCGGCGCTGGTCAAGGCAACTGGAATCGATAAAAAGACCTGCCGCAAGCTCGTTGAGTCCGATGGAACCTGGGTGTATATCAAGCGCCAAGTGGACGAAGACGATGTTGCGGCGCTGGAGAAGAAGAACCTGCCCGGCGTGCTTTTTGAGCAGGCCATGAAGCGCGTATATCCATACGGCAATCTGGCATCGCAGGTGCTGGGTGTAGTGAATGTAGATAACGACGGCTTGACGGGTCTCGAAAAGCAATACAACAAGCTTCTGACCGGCACGAACGGTTCTCTCGTACGCGAGCGCGCGAGGGACGGCAGCTATATCGCGGGCGGTGCCTATAAAAAGGTGGCTGCGGTCGACGGCGTTGATATCGTGACGACGCTCGACGTCAATATCCAGCGTGCGGCCGAGGATGCCCTGGCAGAGGCTGTCGAGAAGACAAAGGCCAAGAACGGCTCGGCGCTGGTCACCGATCCTACGACAGGCGAGATTTTGGCAGCCTGCTCGTACCCGACCTACGACCAGACCGATCTGGAGAATGCCAAGACCGAGGATATGAATCTGCGCCTGGTCACCGACGCCTACGAGCCCGGCTCGGTCTTTAAGACGCTCGTGGCAGGCGCCGGCTTCGACTTGGGCGTCGTGCGATCGAGTACGTCGTTTGAGGTGCCGGCGAGCATCAAGGTGGGCGACGATACCGTCACCGATGCTGACAAGCGCGACTACGCCATGACCATGGATGTGCGCGAGATGATGCGCCGTTCGTCCAACGTGGGCTTTGTCCTGGTGGGGCGCAAGATCGGTGCCGACGACTTTGCCGCCTATGTGGACAAGTGGGGCATCGGTCACAGCTCTGGTGTCGATTTTCCGGGCGAGAGCCTGGGCATCGTCAAGGAGCGTGACCAGTATGACGGCGCCACGCTGGGCTCGATGAGCTTTGGACAGGCACTGTCCGTCTCGCCGATTGAGATCGCACGTGCCGTGGGCGGCATCGCCAACGGCGGCGTGATGATGACACCGCACTTCTATAAGTCCAGCAAAGGCGACGAGAAGGACTGGGGCGAAGGCGAGCGCGCGATTTCGGAGGACGCCGCATCCCAGGTGACATCGTGCATGCAGACGGTCGTGTCCGAGGGAACGGGCGTTGGCGGCGCGGTTGACGGCTATGACGTGGCGGGTAAGACCGGTACGGCCGAACGTGCCGACGAGAACGGCGGCTACCTCAAGGAGAACTACATGTCGTCCTTTATGGGCTTTGCACCGGCACAATCGCCCAAGGTGCTGTGCTATATCACGCTCGACGGAACGCCGAGCGGCTCAGATGCCGCTGCGGTGCCGTTCCAGTCCATTATGGCCAACGCGCTCGACGTGCTGGGTATCCCGCACACGAAGTAGGGGGTTACAATCTTTGGGGCGTGGTTTGTTGTCCCATATGAGGGTGTTCACATGCCCTGCACCACGCATGTGCGGCGCTGGGATACAATACGCCGGTAGCATTATTAGGTTTACAGGGGAGCTGCAATGATAGAGATCGCCGTCAACAACCTCGCGGCCGCAACAGAGGCCCGAACCGTGACGGGAGAAGCCGATCGGGTATGCCGCGGGTGCGTTATCGACTCGCGCCAGGTCGAGGAAGGGACGATTTTCGTCGCCTTTCCCGGTGAAAACGTCGACGGCAATGATTTTGCTTCCCGTGCCGTCCAGTCGGGTGCCGGCGCCGTCGTGATGACGCGTGAGCCCGAGGCCGAGCTGGTCTCGCTGGCGCAGGACAAGGGGTGTGCCATCTTGCTGACCGATGATCCCGAGGAGTTTCTGCTGCGTTTGGCGCACACGTATCGCCTGGAGCTTGGCTGCCTGGTCGTTGGCATTACCGGTTCCATCGGCAAGACGACGACCAAGGACGTGCTCGCCGCTGTACTCGCCAAGCGCTATCGTGTCTGGGCCACCAAGGGCAATTTCAATAACCTGATCGGCATGCCGCTCACGGTGCTTTCCGCTCCGGCCGATACCGAGGTCCTGGTGCTCGAGATGGGCATGAACCATTTCCACGAGATTGAGCGCCTGTCCAAGTCCGCCAATCCCAACCTTGCCATCGTGAGCAAGATTGGTACCTCTCACATCGGCATTTTGGGCAGCCGCGAGAACATCGCCCGCGCTAAGGCCGAGATTGTCCAGGGTATGCGCGCCGCCGGCGACTATTTGCCGCTGCTGGTTTTGGGCGGTGAGGACGACTTTACGCCGTTCATTCGCGATACGTTCGCCCAGCCTGCTGGTATCGACGTTATGCTGGCCGGCGTCTCGGACGACGATGAGGTCCGTGCCCGCGACATTCGTGTTGATGACGAGGGACGTCCGGTCTTTACGCTCGATTTTGGCCAGGGTGAGACGATCGATACCATGCTTGCCATCCCCGGCGTGCAGTCCGTTCCTAATGCCGTTAAGGCCGCCGCAGTTGCCTATCGCCTGGGCGTGACGCCCGAGCAGATCGATGCTGCCTTTAGAGGCCTCACGATCACCGGTCACCGCCAGGAGATCAAGCGCGCCAAGAGCGGTGCCCGCGTCATCGACGATTCCTATAACGCCAGTGCCGAATCCATGGCTGCTGGCCTCGATCTGCTGTGCTCGCTTTCGTGCATGGGGTCTCGTATGGCGATCCTGGGCGAGATGGGCGAGATGGGCGATGAGGCTCCTCGCATGCATGAGCTCGTGGGCGCCTATGCCGCCGCCAAGAAGCTCGACATGCTGGCGTGCGTGGGTGGTGAGCTGGCCCAGCTTATGGCCGATGCCGCGCGCATGATGGGTATGGACGAGGACCGCATCCAGGTGTTCTCCAATTATCAGCAGGTGCTCGACCGCATGGGCGGCGCGCTTGAAAAACATGATGTTGTACTGGTCAAGGGTTCCCGCTTTGTCGAGCTCGACCGCTTTGTGGAAGGTGTGTGCTAGCCCATGTTCGGCAATCCCTCGTATCCAACGTATCAGGCTTTTTTGGGGCTTGGCATCGCCGCTGCCATTGCGCTGTTGCTCATGCCGTGGTGGATCAAGCTGCTCAAGGTCGAGGGTATCGGCCAGCAGGTTCGTGCCGACGGCCCCAAGCGTCATTTGGTTAAGCAGGGAACGCCCACCATGGGTGGCGTTGTCATCCTCGTCGCGATCTCGCTGACCTGCCTGCTGATGGGCAAACTCACCACCGAGCTCGTGCTCGTGCTGCTCGCCACGCTGGCGACCGGCGTGCTGGGCCTGATCGACGACCTGACCTCCGTTACGCATGGGCGCTCGCTCGGTCTGACGCCCCATGCCAAGATGATCGGCCTAACCATTATCTGTGTCACCTTTACGGTACTTGCCGTCAACTGGTGCGGCGTCGCCCCCGAGATTCGTTTTCCCGTCGGCCTGACGATTGACCTCGGTGTTCTTTCGACCACCATCTGTGGCCTTTCGTTCCCGTGGCTCTATATTGTCTTTTGCTGGCTGATGATCGCCGGTCTTTCTAATGCCGTGAACCTGACCGATGGCCTTGACGGTCTTGCTGGCGGCACCTCTATGATTGCCATGCTCGCCATGGCTGCCATGGCGTTTTTGCACGGAGACGTGAACCTGTCCATCTTCTGCACCGCGTGTGCCGGTGCCTGCTTGGGCTTTCTGTGGTTCAACTGCTATCCGGCGAGCATCTTTATGGGCGATACCGGCTCGCTTGCCCTGGGCGCCGCGTTTGCCTGTACGTCCATCATGACCAACACCGAGGTCGTCTCCCTTATCATCGGCGGCCTGTTTATCGTTGAGACCCTGTCGGTCATGATTCAGGTTGTCTACTTCCACTTTACGCACAAGCGCGTCTTCCTTATGGCGCCCATCCATCATCATTTCGAAAAGAAGGGCTGGGCCGAGACCAAGGTCGTCATCCGTTTTTGGATTATCGCTGCTGCCTTTGGTGCCGCTGGCCTTGCTCTGTTCTTCCAGTTGGGATAGTGGTCTTTCATGTCTCTTGCTGATGTCTTTAGCCTGCTCGTTTTGGGTCAGGGCAAATCCGGTCTCGATGTCGCCCGCTGGGCGTTGGCACATCCCGAGCGCGTAAGTGCCGTTACCGTGTATGGCGGCGGCACCTCTGAGCCCAATGACGCCACGCGTGCGCTCGAGGCTGCTGGTGCGTCGTTTGTCTATGGGACCGAACAGGTCGAGGGCGCCTATGACGTATGCGTGACGTGCCCGGGCATCTCGGAGTTCTCGGGCTTCTTTAAGGCCGGGCGCGAGCATGCCGCCCAGATTATGGGTGAGCCCGAGTTTACCTATCGCCTGTCGCCCGATAACTGGATTGCCATCACGGGCACCAACGGCAAGACGACCACCACGTCGCTGACTGATTATCTGCTTAAGGCTGCCGGCGAGGCCAGCGTTGCTGTCGGCAACATCGGCGAGCCGCCGGTCAACGAGATTGACGGCCGAGCCCACAACGAGTGGTTTGTGGCTGAGCTCTCGAGCTATCAGATTGCTACGACAACCGAGCTCCACCCCCGCGTGGCGGTGCTGCTCAACATCACTCCCGACCACTTGGGCTGGCATAAGAGCCATAAGAACTATGCGCTTGCCAAGATCAAACTGTTTGACAATATGGTCGATGACGATCTGGCGGTTGTCGACGTCGAAGACGCCGGCATTCACGAGTTCGATGAGTACATCTACACGCCGGGTCGTCGCATCTGCAAGGTTGCCTTTGACGAGCCTGAGGGCAAGGATGCCGCCTTTGTGCGCGATGGCAAGATGATCGTGCGTCTGAAGGGTGTCGAGACCCCGCTCATCGCTACATCCGAGCTCAAGATCTCGGGCCATCACAATGTTATCAATGCCCTGTGCGCTGCCACGGCTGCCTTGGCGGTCGGTGCCGATGTCGATGGTGTCTGCCGCGGTCTTGCCTCGTTCCAGCCGCTCGAGCACCGCGTGGAGCCGTGTGGCGAGATTGACGGCGTGCGCTACGTCAACGATTCCAAGGCGACCAACACCGATGCGGTCGAGAAGGCACTGACGGCATTTCCCGATGACGACGTGATCTTGCTGCTCGGCGGCCACGATAAGGGCACGCCGCTCACGGACTTCGCGCGCGTCGTTATGGACAACGTGCGCTCGGTCGTCTGCTTTGGCGATGCGCGCGAGCGTTTCACCGCCGCTATGGACGAGGCTGATGTCGATGGCGATGTGGATATCGCCCAGGCGGATGACCTGCGCGATGCCGTGGACGTTGCCCGTTCGCTTTCGAGCCGTGGTGACGTGATCTTACTTTCTCCTGCCTGCTCTTCGTTCGATGAGTTCTCGGGCTATGAGGAGCGCGGCCGCGTGTTTAAGGACTACGTGGCCCAGCTTGCCGCTACAGCGAAATCACAAATGGAATAGGGGTTGCGGTGAGAGAGGAGAGCCCCCGACAAGGTATGAGGAGGCCCGACTCGGACCGTGCTTCCTCACGTCGTATCACACCGCGTTCCAGCCGCGGCGGGCAGTCGTTTAGCGAACGCTATATTGCCGGCGTTCCCGCCCGTATCATGCGCCCCCGTTTGATATTCATGGCCTGCTTGTTTACCTTGGTATGCTTTGGCCTGCTGATGGTGTACTCGGCGTCTTCGGTCGAGGCGCTGCACGAGAATGGCTCGGCGACGTTTTTTCTGGGTCGACAGGCCGCGTTTGCCGTGGTCGGTGTTCTGGCGCTGATTGCCATCGTGCGCGTTTTGCCGGACAGCTGGTTTGGGGAGGATATGCTCAGGATCTTCCTCATAGGCATGATAGGGCTACTGTTTCTGGTGTTCTTGGTGGGCAGCGGCAGCCGTGGCGCCACGCGCTGGCTTAACATCGCCGGTATTCAGTTCCAGCCTTCCGAGTTTTTAAAGCCATTTGCCATTGCGTATTCGGCCATCATGCTTGATCGCTTCTTTTCGCCCGGTGGCAACATCAACGAATTCCTTCGCAAGATGGGCATCTACCTGGGCATTTCGCTCTTTCTGATCTTTATCCAGCCCGATTTCGGTACTGTCCTGATCATCCTGTTGACCCTCATGTGCATGGCGTTGTTTGCGGGTCTCGACCCCAGATTTATCATCGGCGTGCTAATCTTCGGCATTCTCGTGATCGTGATTGCGCTTGTCGCAGAGCCGTACCGTATGGTGCGTATTCAGGTTGCCTTGAACCCTTGGGCCGACGAGTATGGTGACGGCTATCAGGCCACGCTTGCCATTATGGCCTTTGCCTCGGGCGGTCTGTTCGGCCGTGGCATCGGCAACTCAACCATGAAGTACTCGTATCTGCCCGAGGCACACAACGACTACATCTTGGCTATTATCGGCGAGGAAGTTGGCTTTATCGGAACCGTGCTGTTCTTCTTGGTGTTTGCGATGCTCATCTACTCGGCGTTTCGCATTGCCGAGCAGGCGACCGACCGTCGCGGAGCACTTATGGCATCGGGTTCCGCGGTCATCCTTGCGGTGCAGTTTTTGATCAACGCGCTGGGCATTCTCAATGTGTTTCCCATGACGGGCAAGCCGCTGCCGTTTATTAGCTACGGTGGCTCGTCGATTATTGTGTCGCTTATGCTCGCCGGTCTGATCCTGCGCGTTTCGTATGAGAGCGCCCGTCGCGATGAGTACGACCGTCGCCGCGAGAGCTTTGCCGTTATGGATGAGAGTACCGCCGGCGTGCCCCACGTGCGCGGCGGGCGATCTTCGCGTAACGGCTTTACCGTTCTGGATGGCTCTGCGACCGAGCCGGTAGCCCGTCCGCGTCAGCGAACGGCGCCGCAAGGTCGTCCGCAGCGCCCCACTCCTCGCAATGCGGGCGGCGGATATAATCGAATCGATTTGAATTCGGACCCGTCGGCGCGTTTGCGCACCGATGACCAGGGACCGCGTGTACGAAGGGATTACCATGACCGATAAGATGACCGTTGCTATTGCAGCCGGCGGCACGGCAGGACATATCAACCCCGCGCTCGCCTTGGCCGAGGAGCTGCGTGACCGCGGTCATCACGTTGTGTTCGTGGGCCAGTCGCACAAGCTCGAGGGTCGTCTGGTTCCCGAGGCTGGGTTCGATTTTGTGCCCATCACGGTCACGGGCTTCGATCGCTCCCATCCCTGGACGGCGCTGACCTCGCTGTGGCGCGTCAACAAGGCGAAGCGTGCGCTTGCCCGTCACTTCTCGAAGGTCGGTAAGCCCGATGCCGCTATCGGCTTTGGTGCTTACGTTGAGGTCCCGCTGCTGGGTTGGTGCAAGGGTGTCGGCGTTCCGTATCTGCTGCACGAGCAGAACTCTGTTCCGGGTCTGGCCAATAAGATGATGAACTCACATGCCGCCCGCGTGTGCATTTCGGTGGCTGCGGCCCGCGCGGTCTTTGAGCGCGAGGGCGACCCCGACCATGTGCTCATGACGGGCAATCCCGTGCGCCGTTCGGTAATCGAGGGCGATCGTGCCCGCGGTCGCAAGACGCTCGGTGTGCCCGAGGACGCGACGCTTCTGCTCGTCTTTGGTGGTTCACTCGGTGCCCAACATCTCAACGAGCGCGTTGCCTCGCTCAAGAGTGAGCTGCTGACCCGCGAGAATCTCTATGTTTTGCATTCGACGGGTGCCGACGGCTTTGAGGAGACCGAGCGCGCTTTTGCGCTGACGCCCGAGGAGGCGAAGCGCTATCGTGTCCAGCCCTACATCGACAACATGGGCGATATGCTGGCTGCGGCCGATCTGGTGCTCTCGCGTTCCGGTGCCTCGAGCGTGGCCGAGATCGCCGCGCTTGCCGTGCCCTCGGTGCTCGTGCCGTATCCGCACGCGACGGCCGACCACCAGACCACGAATGCGCGTTACCTGGTCGATGCCGGTGCCGGCGTGCTTTGCGCCGATGCCGATATCGATGCCCCTGCCTTTGCCGACGAGCTTCTGCACCTGATCGATGACGCTGCGGCGCGTGATGCCATGCGTCAGGCGGCGCGTGGCTTGGCCCAGGACCGTGCCGCCGCGCTTTTGGCCGACGCGGTAGAGGGATTGCGTTAGTTAGACGGGATATCGCCGGTCGCCCTCGCGCGGATGCGGTAGGTGCGGTACAGTTAACGGGTTACAGGCAGTGTTTACGCAAGGAGTACACGAGCACATGGCTGATTCCCAGACTGCAACCTCCGCGCCCGAGTTCAAGAGCGCCCACTTTATCGGTATCGGCGGCGCCGGCATGAGCGGCATCGCCCTCGTCCTGCATGAGCGCGGTTATACCGTTACCGGCTCCGACCTTAAGACGTCGCGCTATATTCGCCAGCTTACCCGCGCCGGCGTGAAGGTCCACGTGGGCCACGAGGCTGCGACGATCGACGAGGTCAAGCCCGACGTGGTTGTTGTCTCCACCGCTATTCCCGAGTCCAACCCCGAGCTCGTGCGTGCCCGCGAGCTCGGTATTCCCGTGTGGCCCCGTGCCAAGATGCTCTCGGCCTTGGGCCACGGCTACACCACCGTCGCCGTCGCCGGTACTCACGGCAAGACCACGACCTCTTCGATGTGCGCCACCATGCTCGATCGCATGGGTCTGGACCCCAGCTTTTTGATCGGCGGCATCGTCGAGGGCTACGACACCAACGGCAAGAACGGCTCGGGTGACTACTTTGTCGCCGAGGCCGATGAGTCCGACAGCTCGTTCCTGTTCCTGAACCCCAACGTGGTCATCGTGACCAACGTCGAGGCCGACCATCTCGATCATTACTCGGGCATCGAGGAGATCGAGGCCACCTTTGCTAAGTTTATGGGGCTGGTGGGCGAGGACGGCACCGTCATCGTTTGCGGCGAGGATCCGCATCTGGTCGAGCTCGCCAAGTCGACGGGCCGTCATGTGCTTTCCTATGGCTTTGCCGAGAACAACGACATCGTCTGCGTACATCCGGATGTCAAGGGCATCCAGAGCGACTTTATCGTTCGCTTTGAGGACGGCACCGAGCACGCTGTCGAGATTAAGAGCAACCCCGGTCGTCACAACATGCTCAACGCCACGGCCGTCTTGACCGTCGCCCATGTCCTAGGCCTCGATATCGATGCCGCCGCTAAGGCACTCTCGAGTTTTGAGGGCGTCCGCCGTCGCTTTACCCACGTGGGCGATATCGACGGTATCACGGTGGTTGACGATTACGGCCATCATCCCACCGAGATCAAGGCGACGCTCGCTGCTGCCTCTTCGCTGGGCTACAAACATGTCGACGTCGTGTTCCAACCGCACCGCTATTCGCGCCTGCAGGCTCTGTGCGATGACTTTGCCGATGCCTTTGCCAACGCCGACAAGCTGCTGCTGATCGATGTATTCTCCGCCGGCGAGATGCCGATTCCGGGCGTTACCTCCAAGATGCTCGCAGATACCGTTCGCGCTAAGCACCCCGGCAAGGAGGTCGTGTACTGCTCCAGTCGTCTTGAGCTCAACCAGGAGCTTGAGAAGCTCGTGGGCGAGGGCGACCTGCTGCTCACCATGGGTGCCGGTGACGTTACGACCGTCGGCCCCGAGTTCATCGAGTATCTGACTGCCAAGAAAGACGCTTAAACCCCATGGGTCTGTTTAACGCCGTCATGGCGCTTTCGGGCATGATCGACACGGACGTGGTCGAGGACGAACGTCTTGCACGCCATACAAGCTATCGTATCGGCGGCAAGGCCGACCTCTTTGTGACGTGCCATAGCTACCATGCCCTGCGTCGCGCCGTGGCGGTGCTTGACCGCGAGCAGGTGCCGTGGGTGATTATCGGCAAGGGGTCCAACCTGTTGGTTGCCGATGCCGGTTATCGCGGCGCCGTCATTTCGCTGGGACGTGAGTTTCAGCGCACGGTTGTTGCCGAGGACGGCTGCACGCTGACCGTTGGTGCGGGCGTGATGTTCGCGCGTTTGGTCAACGACGCTTTGTCGCGCGGGCTTTCGGGCCTTGAGTTCGCGGTCGGTATTCCCGGTTCGGTCGGTGGTGCCGTGTCCATGAACGCAGGTACGCGGACCGAGTGGATCGGCTCCCTTATCGAGGACGTGGTCACGTTTGATCCGGCGTCCGGTATTAAGCACTATGCAGGGTCCGAGATTGCTTGGGGGTATCGCGAGTGCAGCTTGCCGCGTAACGAGATCATTCTCGAGTGCGTGCTTAAACTCAAGCCCGCGCCCAAGGCAGACATTCGTGAGCGTATGGAGCGGTACCTGACGCGCCGCAAGCGCACGCAGCCCATGGGCCGTGCATCCTGCGGATCGGTCTTTCGCAACCCGCCCGACGCAAGCGTGGGCAAGTTGATTGAGGATTGTGGATTAAAGGGTTTTTCGGTTGGCGGTGCGGAAGTTTCGCCCGTACACGCTAATTTTATCGTTAATAACGGAACCGCCTCGGCCGATGACGTGGCCGCGGTTATCAGGCATGTGCACGGAAAGGTGAGGGAGGCGTATGGCATCGAGCTCAGACCGGAAGTTAAATTCCTCGGCTTCTAGAGCATCGAAACCAACCTTCCGCCGCGCCGGAGGGCGTTCCGGCGCACCTGCCCAGCCTCAACATAAGCCCGCCATGCCCTCCAAGTCTGTTGGGTCCGTTCGTCCTGCCAAGCGCCCTGTCGTTGGCTCGCGGCTGGGAGGACGCCCCGCTTCTAAAAAGACGAGCCGTCCGGCTCCGCGTCCTTCGGTGACGCCCAAACCGGCGATGGGCACCAAGACCTCCCGACCCATGGCGACGCCCAAGCCTTCGCTGGGAACTCGTGCGGCGCATGCCGGCCGTACGTTGGCTGGCGCTAAGCCGCGTTCACTGACATCGGTGCCCGCCGCCAAGGCGTCTTCGGCAAAAAAGGGCATCAATCCTCTGTCATCGCTCGGTGCCATGGCAGGTAAGGCGACCGACGCCGCTTCTGCCATGAAGGGTAAGGGCAAGATCGCGGGCGGCATCCTGGCAGCCGTGGCCGTACTTGCCATTATTGCCATCGTCGTCATCAACTCTGGCCTGTTCTCCGCCACCGATATTCAGATTCATGGCAGCGAGCATGTGACCAAGCACGACGCCATGCAGCTCATCAGTCTTCCCGAGAACACGTCGCTTTTTAACGTGGATTCCGATCAGATCACCGAGGGCCTCAAGCAAAACCCATGGGTCTCGGGCGTGGATGTCCAGCGCCAGTTTCCCCATACGCTTATCATCACGCCGACGGAGCGTAAAGTTACCGCCATTGCGTATATCAGCTCCGACGACCTTGCCTGGGCTATCGGAGACGATGACACCTGGATCGCTCCGCTGTCGACGTCTGTCGAGGTGGACGACCAGGGGAACGTCATTACATCGGGGGAGGGTGCCAACACCCTGACCGGCATCGATGCGGCCCTGGCGCTTGCCAAGCACTACGGCGCCGTGCTGTTGACTGACGTCTCGGCCGATGTCGCACCGGTTTCGGGTCGGGCGGTGAGCTCCAAGGCCGTCAAGGCCGGCCTGGATTACGCACGCGGTTTTTCGAGCGAGTTCTTGGACCAGGTGAAGGATATTTCCACACCTTCCGTTGAGGCTATCTCGGCAAATCTCGACAACGGCGTTGAGGTGTCGCTGGGCGATTCGGACGATATCGCCAAGAAAGAACGCATCGTGACCAAGCTGCTTTCGCAGGTAGAGGGCGTGACCTATATCAATGTGCGCTCTCCGGGCAACTACACGTTTAGGAACGCACCGACCGCCTAGTATCCTAAACGGCTTTGTTGAGGGGCCATACCACGCCGTTTATCTGGTTTGTTTGGTTTTCACGGTCAATTATTTGACTGATACGTTCATAATGTGCAAACATAATACGGTTTACCTTTGCATTTACTTTCAACCTGAAGGTTAATGTGCGCAGGGGTCAACCCATGCTATGGCTATAACCTTTGTTCGGAGGACCGACATGCACGAGACAGAGATCAACAACTACCTTGCCGTCATTAAGGTGGTCGGCGTCGGTGGCGGCGGTACCAACGCGGTCAATCGAATGATCGAAGAGGGCATCCGCGGCGTCGAGTTTGTTGCCATCAACACCGATGCTCAGGCGCTCGCGATCTCTGATGCCGATATCAAGGTGCACATCGGCACCGACCTTACCCGCGGCCTGGGCGCCGGCGCCAACCCCGAGGTTGGCCGCAAGGCTGCCGATGAGTCCCGCGACGATATCGCCGAGGCGCTCGCTGGCGCCGACATGGTGTTCATCACCTGCGGCGAGGGCGGTGGTACCGGTACCGGCGCTGCTCCCATCGTTGCCGATATCGCGATGAACGAGGTCGGCGCGCTGACCGTCGCCGTCGTGACCAAGCCCTTTACCTTCGAGGGTCGTAAGCGCAAGAAGAGCGCCGAGGAGGGCATCAAGACCCTCTCCGATTGCGTCGACACCATGATCGTTATCCCTAACGACAAGCTGCTCGACATCGCCGAGAAGAAGACCACCATGCTCGAGGCCTTCGCGATTGCCGATGGCGTCCTTTCCCAGGGCACCCAGGGCATCACCGACCTCATCACCGTCCCGGGTATCATCAACCTGGACTTCGCCGATGTTAAGACCATCATGAAGCAGGCCGGTACCGCCATGATGGGTATCGGTACCGCTTCTGGGGACACCCGTGCCGTCGACGCTGCCCAGCAGGCTATCTCCAGCCCGCTGCTCGAGAGCTCCATCGATGGCGCCACGCGCGTCCTGCTTTCCATCGCCGGCTCCAAGGATCTGGGCATCCAGGAGATCAGCGACGCCGCCGACGTTGTCGCCAATGCCGTCGACCCCGAGGCCAACATCATCTTCGGTACCGTTGTCGACGAGTCCCTGGGCGACCAGGTGCGCATCACCGTTATCGCCACGGGCTTCTCCGACTCCAACGTCAACCGTCAGGACGAGCTCTTCGCTGCCCAGCAGTCGCAGAGCAAGGCCGCTGCTTCTGCTGAGCCGCAGCGCACCGCTCCGGCTGCCAGCCCCGCTCAGGCTGCCCCGACTCGCAACGTCGGTGGTACCGAGCTGCCCAACTTTGGCAACGACCAGTTCGAGCTTCCCGATTTCCTTAAGCGCGGCAGCTTCTAGTTCGTTTTTCTCAACGACTTGCAAGGGGTGCGTCCGATTGGGCGCACCCCTTTTTTGTTGTGTTTCGCCTTTGTAAACGAAAGCCTCCAATCTCCTTACGTTCCCTTTACGTTTGCTCCTTACCGCTGCGGGTATCCTTTTTTATGAAGTGTGGCAGCCGTATGACACGGACTGCCGCGGCTTCGCCGCGATACTTGTGTTATTAGGAGGCTTTAGTATGGCAGCACGTGCGGACAACGTTTCGCGTCTCGACCATGATGGAGTTACGTTGGTGGAGGGCGCGGCGCGCGATGTTCGCTTTGCCTTTACCGAGCGCACCGGTGGCGTTTCCGAAGATGCGTACTCCTCGCTCAACCTGGGCTCGCATGTAGGCGATGACCCCATTGCTGTTCAAGAAAATCGTCGTCGCGCGCTCGAGGCCATGGGGGCCGCCGAGTGCGAGCATAATCTGCTTGTTCCCAATCAGGTGCACGGCGACCATGTCGTGACGGTGACCTCGAACGGTGCCGACGATCTCGAGAACATTCGCGAGCAGATTGCCGAGGGCTGCGATGCCATCGTCTGTACGGCCCATGAGGTGCCCGTGCTGCTCTGCTTTGCCGACTGCGTTCCCGTGGTGCTGGTTGCCTCCGGCGGATTTGCCGTGGTGCATTCCGGATGGAAGGGCACGATCGCGCGCATTTCCGCCAAGGCGTGCCAGGCGCTTTGTGAGGTAGCCGGTTGCAATGCGAGCGATGTTTCTGCCTATATCGGCCCCCATATCCTGGGTGACGAGTACGAGGTTTCCCAGGAGCTCATGGATCGCTTTGCCGCCGAGTTCTCGTGCATCGATGCGGGCGCTTCCCGTATGCTTGATCTTTCCGCCGCCATTCGCGAGGCGCTGGTGGATGCCGGTGTCGATGCGGATAGGATTGTGGATACCCAACTTTCGACCGTTCGTCAGAACGACCGCTTTTATTCCTACCGCAACGAGGGTGGCACCTGCGGGCGCCATGCAGCAATCGGCGTGATGCTATGAGAAAGATCGCATCGGTCCTGAGCGCAGCAGTGCTCGCGCTCACGCTGTGCGCCTGCTCTTCGGGATCTTCTACGTCTTCTATTACCGTGGCCGGCTCGACCACCTGCCTTCCCATTGCCGAGATCGCGGCCGAGGGCTTTAAGGAAGAGACCGGCATCGACGTGCTCGTCTCTGGCCTTGGTTCCTCTGCGGGCATCGAAGCCGTTAGCGCCGGCACCGCCGACATCGCTAGCTCGTCTCGTGGCCTCAATGTCGACGAGCAGGATTTGGGCCTGACCCCGATCGTTATCGCGCACGATGGCATCGCAGTCATCGTGAACGACGACAACCCGGTCGACAATCTCTCGACCGAGCAGCTCCGCGATATTTACGCCGGCAAGATTACCAACTGGAAAGAAGTCGGCGGAGAGGACCTGAAGATTCAGGTTATCAACCGCGACGAGGCGTCCGGTACGCGCGAGGCCTTCCGCTCTATCGTGATGGGCGGCACGCCGTTCGATCGCCGCTCGGCTGTTCTTTCGGGTACGGGCCAGGTACGCGATGTCGTGTCCCGCTCGCGCGGAGCTATTGGCTACATCTCGCTGGGTTTTGTCGAGAGCCTCAACGCTAAGACCTCGGTTAAGGCCGTTTCGGTCAACCATGTCGAGGCATCCGAGAAGACGGTCGCAAGTGGCGGCTACCCCATCTCGCGTGACCTTTACTTCTTTGTGAAGGGGACGCCTTCGCGGCAGGCGCAGGATTACATCGACTACGTGACGTCCGAAAAGATGGACAAGCAGATTCGCGAGGCGGGCTTTATTCCCGTCACCAACGACGGAAAGGGGAGTGAGTAGCATGGAAGCACAGGAAACCCCCCAGATTGAGCAGGAGACTCAGGCGCCCAAAAAGCGTGAGTTGGCATTGGTGTCGCGCAGCACCTATCTTAAGGAGAAGGCGCTGCAGTGGATCTTCTTTGCCTGTGCGTTCTTAGCGGTCGTCACCGTCATCCTGATTTTTGTGTTTACCACGTACTCGGCGCTGCCGGTCTTTACCGACATTGGCCTGGCGGACTTCTTTAGCTTTACGTGGGCGCCCTCTGAGGGTCACTACGGCATTATGTCGCTGCTGGCTGGCTCTGGCCTGGTGACGGTCGGTGCGCTCGCCATGGGCGTGCCCCTGGGTGTGGGTACGGCTGTGTATCTGGTCGAGATTGCCAGCAAGCGCGTGCGCAAGCTCATCAGCCCCGCCGTCGACCTGCTGGCGGGCATCCCCTCCATCATTTACGGCTTCTTTGGCATGGTCATCATCCGTCCGTTTATCGCGCAGCTGACCGGCGGTCTTGGCTTTGGCGCGCTGACGGCGTGGTTCGTGCTCGCCATCATGATCGTTCCCACCATCACCACGCTCACCATCGATGCCCTCAATTCCATTCCCATGGGCATTCGCGAGGCATCCTATGCCATGGGTGCCACCAAGTGGCAGACCATCTACAAGGTCGTGCTTCCTGCAGCCAAGCTGGGCATCGTCGATGCAATTGTCTTGGGTATGGGGCGTGCCATCGGTGAGACCATGGCCGTGCTGATGGTCGTGGGCAACGCCCCGGTCATTCCGGATGGCATCTCGAGCCCCATCTCGACGCTCACGAGTCAGATCGCGCTCGACATGAGTTATTCCTCGGGCCTGCACCGCTCGGCTCTGTTTGGCATGGGCGTTGTCCTGTTTATCATCTCCGCTGCACTGGTGGGTATCGTCCGCCTGATTTCCAAGAAGAGGGGGTAGGCTATGTCCGATTCCGTTGACACGATGGTCGATACGACCTCCTCGCGCGAGCGCATCAAGCGTGCCCTTTCCCATGGCAAGAAGGGCCGTATCAACAAGGACCTGTCCAACAAGATTATGCTCGGCGTGTTTCGCGCCGCGGCCTATATAACCACGCTGGTGCTGATCGCCATCATCGCCTACGTGGTCATCAACGGCCTGCCGCATATCTCGCTCGACTTTATCTTCGGCTGGCCGCAGGGCGTAAACGCCGAAGGCGGCATTTGGCCTACGATTGTCTCGACCGTCTACGTGACGGCGCTCGCCATGCTCATCTGCACGCCGGTTGCCGTCTTGGCTGCGGTCTATCTGGCCGAGTACGCCAAGCAGGGCAAGATTGTCGACATCATTCGCTTTGCTGCCGATGCCCTGGCCTCGGTGCCCTCCATCGTTATGGGCCTCTTTGGCTACGCCCTGTTTGTCGAAGCTATGGGTCTGGGCCTTTCGATGGTCTCGGCCGCCCTGGCGCTGGCGCTTCTGATGCTGCCCATCGTCATGCGCACCACCGAGGAGGCAATCCGCGCCGTTCCGCGCTATATCCGTTGGGGTGCATATGGCCTGGGCGCCACCAAGTGGCAGGTCGTCTCCAAGATCGTGCTTCCTTCGGCCTTTGGCCGCATTGCCACCGGCATCGTCCTTGCCATCGGTCGCGCCATCGGCGAGACCGCGGTGGTGCTCTACACCATGGGTCAGGCCATCAACCTGCCTATTTCGCCGCTCGATTCCGGTCGTCCCATGACCGTTCACCTTTATCTGCTTGCCAATGACGGCATCAACATGAACGCAGCCTACGGCACCGCGCTTTTGCTGATGGCGATTATTCTGGCCTTCAACCTGTTTGCGCGTTATCTGTCGCGCAAGCGCCGCTAGTTAAGGAGTCCCATGTCCGTCTATCAGTCCGCTCCCGCGCTGGAGCAAGCGGCCATCACGGCCAAGGATTTCAACTTTTGGTACGGTGACTTTCATGCGCTGACGGGGCTCGACCTCAACATCGCCAAAAACGCCATCACCTCGTTTATCGGCCCTTCGGGCTGCGGTAAATCGACGTTTCTGCGCTGCATCAACCGTATGAATGACCTTATCGAGGGCACTCGTGTCGAGGGCGTCATGACGCTCGACGGCAACGATATCTATGCCGAGGGCGTCGACCCGGTCGATCTTCGTCGCCGCGTGGGCATGATTTTTCAGCAGCCCAACCCGTTTCCCAAATCCATCTACGAGAATGTCGCTTTTGGCCCTCGTCTGCAGGGCGTGACTAGCAAAAGCGACCTCGATGACATTGTGGAAGAATCGCTCAAGCGCGCCAACCTCTGGAAAGATGTATCCAATCAGCTCAACAAGGATGGTTTGGCGCTCTCGGGCGGTCAACAGCAGCGTCTGTGCATCGCGCGTGTGCTTGCGGTGCAGCCCGATGTCCTGCTGATGGACGAGCCCTGCTCTGCCATCGACCCCACGTCCGTCTCTAAGGTCGAGGATCTGATGGCCGAGCTGGCGCCCGAGATGACGATCATCATCGTCACGCATTCAATGCAGCAGGCAGCTCGTATTAGCGACTACACCGCCTTCTTCTTGCAGGAGGTTGCCGGCGAGCCCGCCACGCTCATCGAGTATGGTCAAACCGACGCGATCTTCACCAGCCCGGTGGATTCGCGGACGGAAGACTATATCACCGGCCGCTTTGGCTGATCGGTGCGACTAGTCCCAAGCGATCGGACCTGGTCCGGTGCGTATTTACTGTGCGGGCGGCATGACCGCACCCAACTGATTGGAGTGAACCATGCGCAAACTGTTTTCCCGTCAGCTCATCGAGGCCCGTCACGAGATGCTGGGCATCTACGAGGCCGTCGATTTGGCCCTTCACGACGCCGTGAAGGCCTATGTGACCGACGACCGCAAGCTCGCCACCAAGACCAAGAAGCGCACGCTTTCGATTGATGCTCGCTGCGCCAACTTGGAGGCCGTGTGCTACAACCTGATCGCTACGCAGTCGCCGGTTGCCTCCGACTTCCGCTTGCTGCAGACGATCATCTACGTCGACTTTAACCTGCAGCGCATGACCGATAAGGTTCGCCAGATCTGCCGCGCCACGCGTCACATGGTCAAGGCCGACATCTCGCTGCCCCAGGAACTCGTCGGTACGGTTGAGGCCGAGGCCGAGGCTGTTTACCAGGTGCTGGGTTCGTCGCTTTCTGCGCTCGTCACCAACGACATGTCCATCATCTGCAACCTGGCCGTCGAGGACGAGCCGGTGCATGCGGCGTACGAGAAGTTTTTCCGCACCTTTAACCGCATGGATACGGGCGATTTTATGGACGACGACAGCAACTATGACGATCTGCGCCGCGCCATCATGGTCTCGCGCTACCTCGATCGTATCGCCTCGATTTCCATCGATGCCGCCTGCCGTCTGACCTTCCTTTTGACCGGCCAGCGCATGACTGCCGGCGATATCGCCCGTACGGACGAGGATGAGCTTGAGAGCATGCGCGTGCCTTCGGGCGAGGGCGTCATCATGAGGCCTGCCGTCGATGCACACTATGTTGCCAAAGTGCCCGCTAACGAGGTGAGCGAGGGTCTCCGCTACCTGCTCGAGCACCTCGAGGACGAGGACGACTCCGAGGATGACGAGGAGTAGGGTGGCCCCGTTCGTCGAAAGATTGTAAATACCTATGTGAGTGCGGCCTTGCACATGCGAGGCCGCACTCTTGCGTTAGCATGGGACTACTTGTTTGGCTGTCTACGGAGGCGATTGGCAATGGATAACTATTTGGACTTGATGCGCGCTCGCCGCGAGCAGATTCTGGAGCGTTTTTATGCGGCGCTCGATCGCGCGGGCCGTCCCCACGATGCCGCGCGCCTGATTGCCGTCTCCAAGACTATTGGCGTCGATGAGACCGTTGCCGCTATTCAGGCGGGGTATCGCCATTTTGCCGAGAACCGCCCGCAGGAGCTCGTTCGCAAGCTTGCGGGTCTCGCAGAGCATCCGGAGCTACCCGAGGTACGCTTCGATATGATCGGCAACCTGCAGACCAACAAGATCAATGCGGTTCTGGGCTCGGCCGAGCTGATTCATTCGGTAAGCTCGCTGCATTTGGCACTGGCCATCTCGAGCCGTGCGGTCCGCAAGATTGAGGCGGGCGAGCTCTCCGGCCCCCAGCGCGTGCTGCTCGAGGTCAATGTGAGCGGCGAGGAGTCCAAGGGCGGCTTTTCGCCCGACGAGGTCCGAGCCGCCGCAAGTGAGCTTGCTGAGCTTGAGGGAATTTGTGTGCAGGGACTTATGACTATGGCACCCCGGGGGAATAAGGATGTGGCGCGCCGCACTTTTGCCGGACTTCGCGAGCTAAGGGATGAGCTTGAGGCGACGCACTCCGATCTGAGCCTGCCCGAACTTTCCTGCGGCATGAGCGAGGACTTTGAGCCTGCCCTTGAGGAAGGCTCTACGCTCGTTCGCCTGGGCAGGGTAGTATTTAGCCCGGAGTTTGCAGTAA
>CAUBQN010000019.1 GCA_958438125.1 uncultured Collinsella sp. | reverse complement strand
ACAAGATCGTCGTCATGTGCACCGGTTCGCAGGGCGAGCCGCTGTCGGCCCTGTCTCGCATGGCCAATGGCGAGCACAAGACGCTCTCTATCCACGAGGGCGATACCGTCATCCTCTCGGCAACTCCCGTTCCCGGCAACGAGAAAGCCGTCCAGCAGGTCGTCAACAGCCTGGCCAAGCTCGGCTGCGACGTGTGGGATAAGAACCGCGCTCTTGTTCACGTCTCGGGCCACGGCAGCCAGGAGGAGCTTAAGCTCCTGATGGCCATGGCCAAGCCCACGTACTTTATGCCGGTTCACGGTGAGGCCGTGCATCTGCGCGCCCATGCCCAGTTGGCCCGCAAGATGGGCATCAAGGACGATCATATCTTTATCCTCGATAACGGCGACACGCTCGAGATGCGCGGTGGTATCGTCAAGCGCGGTACGCCCGTCGAGTCCGGCGTCGTCTACGTCGACGGCCTGCGTATCGGCGATACCGACCCCATCGTCCTGCGCGATCGTCAGAAGCTCGCCAATGACGGTATGGTTACCGCTGTTGCCATCGTCTCGCTCAAGCACAAGAAGATCGAGGCCATCGAGTTCTCGGGCCGCGGCGTCTCGTTTGCCATCGACGACCAGTTCTCTGAGGATGCCTCCGCGTCCATCATGAAGACGATCGAGAAGGGCAAGTTCAGCTTTACGAGCAGCGGCTCCGATGCCATTCGCAAGGCCGTGCGCGACTCGCTCTCCAACTTTATCTGGAGCCGTACGCGCACTCGTCCGATGATCATCCCGGTCGTCATGGAGGTTTAGTTTGGCGCGCGGATCTGCACAAAACGCCAAAGGCAATAAAGCCAACAACCAACCGGCATCTGCTAAGGGTGCCGGTTCCCATCTGCGTGCCAATAAGGGCCACGAGACCGACTTCGACGATTTTGAGCCCCTGGTCGAGCCCTCGGCCAACCGCGATATCGCCGGCGTGGTCATTGCCGTATTGGCGATTGCATCCTTTATTGCCGTGATTTCGCCGGCGACTGCGCCCGTTACGGCTGCGGTTGCCGGTTTCTACCACTTGGGCTTTGGTCTGGGCGCCTACGTGTTGCCGATCGTCATTTTGCTGTTTGCCGCCACGCTCTTTTTAGGCGAGGACTCGCCGCTCAACGCGCGCTCTGTTGCGGGCGGCGCCGTGGTCTTTATCGCCGTCGTCTCCATTCTGTCGCTGATGGTGCCGGGTACGAGCGTCTCGTGCGACCTTATGTTCACGCCGCAAAATCTGTCCGCCTCGGGTGGCTACATCGGTGCGTTTATTGCGAGTGCGCTGCAGAATGCTCTGGGTAAGCCTATCGCGATGGTAGTCCTGTTGGGCCTTGTCGTCGTGGGCCTGGTCATCATCGGCTTTTCGGTGGGTGGCGTTTTGCGCTCTGCTCGCGACCGTGCGGCCGATTTTGCCGAGCGCCGTCGTGCCGATGTCAACGCCAGCCCGTGGGGTGACGACGAAGCCCTGTCGGTGCCCGGCGTTGCCCGTCCGCACCTGAGCATTCTTCGTCAAAAGGGCTCCGATGCTGCCGTGACCACGGTCATGGGTAACGATGTGGACCCGGTTTTGGACGATGACGACGAGGACGATGATCCGTTTGTCGACGTGTCCGATGCCGTGGAAGCTGAGCGCGCTAAGACAACGCTGCTGCCGCGCCGTCATGCCAAGAAGAGCAAGGCTGCGCCTAAGCTCAATACGAGTCAGCCTGACCCGACTTGGTCCGATAGCGAGATTGAGCTCACCGAGGGCGATGACGAGGACGACGAGGCTCCGATTGAGACCGCAAAGACAACTTTGCTGCCGCGTCGTCATGCCAAGCGCGACCAGGTAACCGGTCAGCTTTCGATGGAAGACGACCCCGATAAGATCGACGAGTCCGAGCCGCCGTTTGCCGTGAATCCTGTCTCGGCAGCGCCTCAGATTCCCGACTTCTTGAAGCATCCCAAGGTTGCCGATGCGCCTGCCTCGAGTGCTGTCGAATCGGCTGCGGCTAGCGATGGGGGAGCGGACGGTGGCGCCGCAGATAACGAGGGCGAAGAAGAGGACGGCCTCAAGCTCCCGCCGCTCGAAATCCTGCATGCCAACCCGCAGTCGGCGTCCTCCGCGTCATCTGACAAGGAGCTGGAACAGACTGCCGAGTCGTTGCAGTCCACCTTGCTTGAGTTTGGTCGTAGTGCCCGCGTGGTCGGCTGGATCGCCGGCCCCACGGTGACGACCTTTAAGCTGCAACCTGGCGAGGGCGAGCGCGTGAGCAAGATTTCGAGCCTCGAGGACGATATTGCGCTTTCGCTCGCTGCCCAGTCGGTGCGTATCTTTGCCCCGATCCCCGGCACTTCGCTCGTGGGCATCGAGATTCCCAACCGCAAGCGCCAAAACGTCAACCTGGGCGACGTGCTGCCCTATGTGAAGGGCGGTCCGCTTGAGCTCGCAATTGGGCGCGACGCCGAGGGCACGCCGGTTGTCGCCGATCTCGCCAAGATGCCCCACCTGCTTATTGCCGGTACGACCGGTTCTGGTAAGTCGGTGATGATCAATTCCATCATCACGACCCTGCTCATGCGTGCCCTTCCCGAGGATGTTCGCCTGATCATGGTCGACCCCAAGCGCGTCGAGCTCGCGGGCTATAACGGCCTGCCGCATCTTTACGTACCGGTCGTTACCGAACCCAAGCAGGCCGCGAGTGCTCTGCAATGGGCCGTGTCCGAGATGGAGCGTCGCCTGAAGGTCTTCGAGCGCCTTAACGTGCGTAAGATCTCGACCTACAACGAAAAGCAGGCCGCCGGCGAGTTTGAGCATTACGATAACCCGCCGCAAAAGATGCCCTATCTGGTCATTATCATCGACGAGCTCTCGGACCTGATGATGGTCGCCGGTAAGGATGTCGAGGCCTCGATCGTACGTATTGCACAGCTGGGCCGTGCCGCCGGTATCCACCTTATCGTGGCCACGCAGCGCCCGAGCTCCAATGTGGTGACGGGCCTCATCAAGGCCAACATCACCAACCGCATCGCCTTTAACGTCGCCACGGGCATCGACTCGCGCGTCATCATCGACCAGATGGGTGCCGAAAAGCTCACCGGTTTGGGCGACATGCTGTTCTCCAAGGTCGACTGGGGCAAGCCTCGCCGTATCCAGGGCTGCTTTGTCTCGGACGACGAAATCAACGAGATTGTCGAGTTCGTTAAGTCGCAGAGCGAGCCCGACTACCACGAGGAGATCCTGTCTGCCGTGGCGCCCGCTTCCATGTCCATGGCGGGTGGCGGTGGCATTGTCCGCACCGGAGTCGCCGAGCCGCAAGACGATGATCCGCTCATTTGGGAAGCCGCCCATATTGTGGTGGAATCGCAGCTTGGCTCCACATCTGGCCTGCAACGTCGTCTGAAGGTTGGCTATGCGCGTGCCGGGCGTATTATGGACATGCTGGAAGAAAAGGGTGTCGTCGGACCGCCTGACGGTTCCAAGCCGCGTGAGGTCCTGTTGGACGAGGAGGGGCTTGCCGCGCTGGAATCTGTCGACGCCGAGATGGCACGTGAAGATCATGAGTTTGGAGGATTCTGATGGCTGCACGCTTTGGTGACATGCTGCTCGAGCAGCGTCGCCGGATGGGCCTTTCCATTCAGCGGGTCGCCAACACCATCAAAATCAGGCCGCAGATCATCGAGTTTTTCGAGACCGGTAACTTTGCTTCGATGCCGCCGCGCGGCTATGCGCAGGGCATGATTTCGAGCTATGCTCGCTTTTTGGGCCTCAATCCGCGCGAGGTCGTCAATGCCTACTTTGACGACCTGATGGCATACGAACGCGAGACGTCCCAGCAGGGCGGTCGTTTTCAGGACGCCGCCGGCTACGTCAATTCGCGTTCTTCGGTCGACAACGGGCGCTTCCTGATGGTTCAGGGCGGTCGTTCGACCCGCTATGGACAGCGTCCTCAGCAGGCCGGTTATATTACCGAGACGGGTTCGGGCGAGGAGATTCGCTCACAGCGTGACCGGTTCCGCAGTACGCCGATGCCCGAGGACCGTGCACTTCCCGCTGCCCGAGGCGTGGCGCGTGACCCTCGTGCCGGCTACGGCGACGGCGGCTATTCCGATCGCGGTTACCGTGGTGCCTCTACGGGACGCTCTCGCGGTGGCTATGCGGATGCCGATACCACGCAGGTGACGCCGCGTCTTCGCTCTCAATCACAGCCGTATGGCCAGCGCTCTTCGGCTCCGCGTTCGGGCCAGCGTGGCTATCAAGGCCGCGGTGAACTTGCGCCCCGCTTGGGTCAGCGCAGCCTTCAGGGCCAGGGTGGCTATCGCGGCCGTTCCGATAGCAATCGTGGTCGTATGCCTCAGGGAGGCGGCCGCAGCAGTTCCAATCGTGGACGCGGCGGATCACGTACTCCTCAAAACAACGGGCTCGATCCGCGTATCGTCTACGCCGGCATCGGTGCCGTTGCGCTGCTGTTGATTGTGCTCATCGTGGTGCTTCTGCGCGGCTGCGCATCTTCGGCGCCCGAGACCACGCCCGAGACGCCCACTGCTACCAAGACGACGACCAAGAAGTCTTCTAAGAAGACCGAAACGGTCGACGAGGACGAAGACACCGATGAGGCGACGGACGAGTCGACTGACTCGGACACTACCAAGACGACGGCCAAGAAGGAAGAGAACGAGGTCACGAAGGTCAAAGTCTCCGTTGCCAAGGGAAAGACCGCGTGGATTGAGGTCAAGGTCGACGGCAAGTCGGTCTATGGCGCCCAGGCGACTGGCCCCTTTGAGCAGGAGTACACGCCCGAGTCCTCGATCGAGATCACCACATCCAAGCCTTCCGACGTCACCGTTACCAAGAACGGCGAAAAGGTCCGCTACGACACCAAGACCTCGGGCGTGGCGCGTGTGACGATCACCGTTCCCAAGAAGGAGACCACCGACTCCGAGAATGGTGAACGTACTGATGGTACCGATACCACCGACGGTACCGATGCCCAGTCCACGGATGGCGCCGATACCGCAACTGACGGTCAGACACCCACCGATTCTACCGACAATTCGTACGATAGCTACTAGGCCGCTCGTACGCGAAAGGAAACATCATGGCTAAAGATTCCAGCTTCGACGTCGTGTCCGAGGTCAACATGCAAGAGGTCGACAACGCGTTCCAGCAGACCACGCGCGAGATTTCCCAGCGCTATGACCTTAAGGATTCCGGCGCCACGATTGAGCTTTCGAAGGGCGACAAGCTCTTTACGATCAACGCCCCGGCCGACTTTGTCTCCAAACAGATTGTCGACGTGCTGAGCTCCAAGCTCATCAAGCGCGGCATCGACCTCAAGGCTGTCTCGTGGGATGCTCCGCAGGCGGCATCGGGCGGCACCGTGCGCGTGCTCGGCCATATCGTCGAGGGTATCGACCAGGCGACCGCCAAGAAGATCAACAAGGACATCAAGGATCAAAAGCTCAAGGTCAAGGTGACCATCGAGGCCGACAAGCTGCGTGTTTCCTCTGCTTCGAAGGACGCGTTGCAGACCGTGATCCAGTTCCTGCGTGACCAGGACTACGGCCAGCCGCTGCAGTTCACCAACTACCGCTAATATCAATCGAAAGGACTGCTCTCCAACATGGATACACCGTTGGGCTCCGTGCTCTACATCACCCTCGGGTGCGCTAAGAACGAGGTTGACACCGACCGCATGCGTTCTCTTTTGACCGCCGCGGGCTACGAGGAAGCATTCGACCCGCAGGATGCCGATATCGCCATCGTCAATACTTGCTCGTTCCTCGCCTCCGCAACGTCCGAGAGCATCGAGACCACGCTCGAGCTCGCCAACGAGATTCAGGACGGCGTTCGTTCTTGCCCCATCGTCATGTGCGGCTGCGTGCCGTCGCGCTATGGCGATGACCTGCCTGACGAGCTGCCCGAGGTCGCTGCCTTTGTGAAGGCCGACGAGGAAGATGGCATCGTGGCGGTCATCGATGGCGTGCTGGGTGTCGAGCGTGAGATTGCAGCCTATATCCCGCAGGTCAAACGTACCGTCGAGGGTGCTGTCGCCTACGTCAAGATTTCCGATGGCTGCAACCGCTTCTGCAGCTTCTGCATGATTCCCTACATCCGCGGCCGCTATCATTCGCGCAATGCCGAGAGCATCATCTCCGAGGTGCGCGACCTGGTTGCCGGCGGTGTGCGCGAGATCGTGCTGATCGGCCAGGACACGGGCATCTGGGGTACCGACTTTGACGACGAGGACGTCGCCGATGGCTCGCCGCGCAATCTGGCGCAGCTGCTGCGTGCCGTCGCCGAGGCCGTGCGCCCGCACAACGTCTGGGTCCGCGTGCTCTATCTGCAGCCCGAGGGCATGACTGACGAACTCATCGAGACGATTCGCGATACGCCCGAGGTGCTGCCCTATATCGATATCCCCGTGCAGCACTGCGACGCGCGCATTCTCAAGGCCATGCGTCGCTCCGGTTCGCGCCAGGAGCTCGAGGATCTGTTCCGCGACCTTCGCGAGCGCATCCCCGGCATCGTGATTCGTTCCACGGCCATGGTCGGCTTCCCGACCGAGACCGACGACGAGTTCCGCGATCTTATCGACTTTATGGACACCGTCGGCTTTGACTACACGAGCGTCTTTGCCTATTCGCAGGAGGAGGGCAGCCTGGCCGCTAAGATGGAGGGTCAGGTCGACGAAGAGGTCAAGCTCGAGCGCGCCCAGGAGGCCATGGACCTGGCCGAGTCGCTCGGTTTTGCCGCCACTGCCGCACATGTGGGCGAGCGCGCCCAGGTGATCGTCGACGGTATCGAAGAGACCGAGGATGGCGCCGAGCTGATCGGCCATGCCTGGTTCCAGGCGCCCGATTCCGATGGCGCGGTGCATCTGGACGCCAGCGAGGCGTCCGTGGGCGATATTCTGACCGTCGAGTTTACCGATAGCTTCTGCTATGAGCTTATCGGTCATGTTGTGGAGTAGGAGAGCGTCGTGGCTAACGAGAGCAATAAGGAACTGACGAGTGTCTGGACGCCCGCCAACATCGTGACGTGCGTTCGCATCGTCTTTATCCCGGTGTTCATGATCGTCTCGGCGCTTTCTCACAAGAGTGTTGCCGGTACGGATTGGAGCACCTTTGACGGCCCGCTCGCCGCCGCTGCCTTCATTCTGTATGTGATCCTGTCGTGCACCGATAAGGTCGACGGTTATCTGGCGCGTTCGCGCAACGAGATCACCGACTTCGGTAAATTCTTGGACCCCATCGCCGATAAGCTGCTCGTGTTCTCGGCCCTGCTGCTGTTCTTGGATTTTGGCGCGGTGACCGTGTGGTCCGTGTTCATTATCCTGTTCCGTGAGCTTCTGGTGAGCGCTCTTCGCATGGTCGCGAGTGCGGCCGGTGTGGTCGTTGCGGCCGATAAGCTCGGCAAGTACAAGACGGCAACCACGATGGTCTCCATTTGCGGTTACCTGTGCGTTTTTGCTATGGCCGGCTTGCACCTTGGCCCGGTGGCGCTGACGCTCGGCATCTACTCGGTGTCGCGCTTCCTGTACGCCGTTGCCGTTGTCCTGACCGTTATCTCGGGCGCCCAGTACTTCTGGAACTGCCGCAAGATCGTCTTTTCGGTCTAGGTCCTGGTGGGTATGACGGACTCTTTTGAGCAGATTTCCGCACATAACGAGGAGCTGGCGCGTGATATTGTCGAGCGCGCGAGCGCTCGGGGCGTGACGGTTTCGACGGCTGAGTCGCTGACGGCGGGTATGATCGCCTCGACGATTGCCGATATCCCGGGCGCCTCGGCGGTCCTGCGCGGCGGTGCGGTGACCTATTGCGATGAGATTAAGCATCGTGTTCTTGGTGTTGAGCAGGAGACGCTCGACCGCTATACCGCGGTCTCGCATCAGACCGCGCGCGAGATGGCGGTGGGTTCGCTGGAGCTGTACCAGAGCGATATTGCAGTGAGCGCAACGGGTTATGCCGGCCCCGGCGGTGGCACTGAGGACGATCCGGCGGGCACTTTCTATATTGGCTGGGCGCATCGTTCCGCCGATGGGGGCGTGCCGGTCGTGGACTCTGTGCGCTGCCACTATGAGGGTGACCGTTCGTGTGTTCGTGCCCATGCGGTCACGGAGGCATTGGGTCGCATTGCCCCTGTGCTCAACTCTATGGAATAGACGTGTTTTAAGGGGCCTCCGAGCCCCTTAATTGTGGAGATAGGGACCTTAGGCTCATTTGGCGTTTGTGCTGGTTGTAGATGTATTTTTGCCTGCCTTGTTCATATTTGGTCCTTTGTGGTCAAGCATTTGGTCAGTGTTTGGTCGGCGTTTGGTTGGGTTTTGGAAAGACCGCCTGCATATGATTGGCCTGAACGGTTGACCACGAACAGCCGTTCGTTTATTATCGATGCAGGTTGTTAAGAGGAGGGCTATTCATGGCCAAGAATTCAGGTCCCGTACGTACCGTTCATGCTCGCACGACGGGTAAAGAGCGCGATGAGATGATCGCCACCACCAAGGCCGAGATCGAGAAGAAATTCGGCCAGGGTTCCATCATGAGGTACGGCGACGGTGGTCCCGAGCTCGAGGTCGAGGCCATTCCCACGGGCGCCCTGGCCCTCGATGCCGCGCTGGGTATCGGCGGCGTGCCGCGCGGCCGTATCGTCGAGATTTACGGTCCTGAGTCCTCCGGTAAGACGACACTTTCGCTCGAGATCCTGGCCGAGGCCCAGGCAATGGGTGGCGTTGTGGCATTTATCGATGCCGAGCACGCGCTTGATCCCACGTATGCCGCGCGCATCGGCGTGGATATCGACGAGGTGCTCATTTCCCAGCCCGACACGGGCGAGCAGGCGCTCGAGATTGTTGACATGCTTGTGCGTTCTGGTGCCATCGATGCCATCGTCGTCGACTCCGTCGCCGCGCTGACCCCGCGTGCCGAGATCGAGGGAGAAATCGGCGATACTACGGTCGGTCTTCAGGCTCGCCTGATGAGCCAGGCGCTCCGTAAGCTCGCCGGCTCGCTGTCTAAGTCCAACACGACGTGCATCTTCATTAACCAGCTGCGCGAGAAGATCGGCGTCATGTTCGGCAACCCCGAGACTACGACGGGCGGCCGCGCCCTTAAGTTCTTCTCTTCGGTGCGTATCGACATTCGCCGTATCGACAGCATTAAGCTTAAGGACGAGGTTATCGGTAACCGCGTGCGCGCCAAGGTCGTTAAGAACAAGGTGGCAGCTCCGTTCCGTTCTGCTGAGTTCGACATCATGTACGGTACGGGCATCTCTAAGGAGGGCTCGATTCTGGACATGGCTGTCGAGTGCGGCATTTGCAAGAAGATGGGCTCCTGGTTTGCCTATGGCGAGGATAAGCTCGGCAACGGTCGCGAGGCCGCCAAGGCGTTCCTGCGCGAACACCCCGATTGTGCCGACGAGATTGAGCATAAGGTCCGCCTTGCCTGTGGACTTGAGTTTGATGACGATGCTCCGTCCGAGGTCGAGCTGACCGATCAGCCTGCGCCTGAGGAATTTGACGAGCTTTACGCCATCGATGGTTCCGCCATGCTCGATGATGACGACGAGTAGCGGTTACGCTCATGTCGTATACGGTGACCGAGGCCACGGTCGTCTTTCCCGATAAGAAGGCGGCCTCCTCGTTCTCGAGCGGGTATGCGTCCAAAAAGCCTTGCGCACATATCGATTGTGAGCTTGAGGGCGGTTTTGAGCGGTCCATTTGGATTCCCGTGCGGGTCGCGCGGCTGTATGTCAAAAACCGCCCCGATCTTCCCTGTGATTGGGTCAACTTTCGTGAGGCGGTGCAGCTCATTGAGCGTAAATGTGCACTTACCATGGTGACCGAGATGTTATCGCGCCGCGACCATGCGACGGGTGAGGTCCGTGACAAGCTGGCTCGCTACGGCTTTCACCAGCCTGCGATCGATTTCGCCGTCGAGCGCGCCACCGAGTATCGCTTTTTAGACGAGAGCCGCTTTTGCTCGTACTTTATCGAGGAGCGCAAGCGGCGCGGTTGGGGACAGCGCAAAATCGAGACCGAGCTCAAGCGCCGTCATGTCGTGCTCGATGACATTCCCGGTTATCCCGAGGATTATTTTGCCGTCGAAGACGATTTGGCGCGTGCGTCAGCCCTGCTCGCCAAGCGTCGTGTTCCAGAGACGCGCGGATTCGAAAAACTGATTCGGTTTTTGATGGGCAAGGGCTTCTCGTATCACATCGCCGCCGATGCCGTTAAGGCACGTCTCGATGCCGAACGCGAGGAATGTGCGGTTTAGGCGTATGCGTTTTGTGGCCCTGCCGTTCACCGCGTTTTAGCCGCCGTGCCGGGGCCATTTATTTGACAGTTGTTGTGGTTCAACGTACGATAAACACTGTCATTTGCTTTGTGATATGTGCTCATCTGTGATGAGTTTGTTTATATGTTTATCTGTATCCGACCCGCATAAGCTGCGCCCATATTACTCAAATGTCGCGAGCCGTTCGTAAGGACGGTTCGCTTTGTTGTGTAACGAATCCATAAAAAGGAGTGAGCATGCCTATCATCGCAGCGCTCGTTGGCATCGTTTTGGGTGCCATCGCCGCCATTGCCTACATGCGCACCGCCAAGCAGGGTAGTCTTCACGAGGCCGACGAAAAGATCCAGTCGGCACATGCACAGGCTGAGTCCCTGATCGGCGATGCAAAGCGTCAGGCCGAGACCCTCAAAAAAGAGGCTCTGCTCGAGGCTAAAGAGGAGATCATCAAGAACAAGCAGGCCGCCGAGGCCGAGGACAAGCAGCGTAAGAGCGAGATTCGTACGCTCGAGAACCGTGTGATGCAGCGCGAGGAGTCCCTTGATCGCCGAAACGACGCTCTCGACAAGCGCGAGCATCAGCTGTCCAGCCAGGCCGGTCAGGTCGAGAAGCGCTCCCGCGAGCTTGAGGAGCTCTGCGCCAAGCAGACCTCCGAGCTCGAGCGTATCGCCGACCTGACCCGTGAGGACGCCCACAAGGAGCTCCTCGATAAGGTTCGCGGCGAGGTCACCCACGAGGCTGCCACGATCATTCGCGAGTCCGAGCAGCAGGTTCGCGCCGAGTGCCACAAGACCGCCCAGGAGATTCTGTCCCTGGCGATTCAGCGCTGCGCTGCCGACCACACAGCCGAGGTCACCGTTACCTCCGTGCACATTCCCTCTGATGACCTCAAGGGCCGTATCATCGGTCGCGAGGGTCGCAACATCCGGACCTTCGAGCAGGTTTCCGGCGTCAACCTCGTGATCGACGACACGCCTGAGACCGTCGTTCTTTCGAGCTTCGACCCGGTCCGTCGTGAGACCGCGCGTGTCGCCCTCGAGAACCTCATCGCCGACGGCCGCATTCACCCCGCCCGCATTGAGGAGATGTATCACAAGGCTGCCGACCTGGTTCAGCAGCGCGTGCGCGAGGCTGGCGAGCAGGCTGCCTTTGATACCGGTATCCACGACCTGCACCCCGAGATCGTCAAGACCCTTGGTGCCCTGCGCTACCGTACCTCGTTTGGTCAGAATGTGCTTCAGCACTCCCTCGAGGTCTCTGATCTGTGCGGCGTGATGGCTTCCGAGCTTGGCCTGGACGTTGTGACCGCTAAGCGCGCCGGCCTGCTGCACGACCTGGGCAAGGCAATCGACCACGACGTCGAGGGCCCGCATGCCGTCATCGGCGCCGAGCTTGCCCGCCGTTATGGCGAGAAGCCCGTTATCGTTCACGCTATCGAGGCTCACCATGCCGATGTCGACCCCAACACGGTGCTCGATGTCCTGGTACAGGCCGCCGATGCCGTCTCCGCCTCTCGCCCCGGTGCCCGTCGCGAGTCTGCCGAGAACTACATCAAGCGTCTTGAGAAGCTCGAGGAGATTGCCAACTCCCATGAAGGCGTCGAGCGTACCTATGCCATGCAGGCTGGTCGCGAGGTCCACGTCATGGTTCAGCCGGACAAGATCTCCGATGCTCAGTCCACGGTCCTGGCTCACGATATCGCCCATCAGATCGAGGAAGAGATGGAGTATCCCGGTCAGGTGCGCGTCGTCGTGATTCGCGAGAGCCGCGCTGTCGATATCGCTAAATAACATGAGCGACGCGAACGAGCTCATCTCATTTATCGCGTCGATGTCGGGGGAGGGCAACCTTCGCGTCGAGGAGAACCTTGGCGAGGGGTATGTCCGCCTCCGCGTTTCGGAGGCCGAGCGGCGCCAGGCAAAACACGACATTCAGCATGTCGAGGATATCGTCATCGAAATGCTCCGTAATGCTCGCGATGCCGGCGCCGACAAGGTCTATCTCGCCACGACCAAGGAAGATGGCGTCCGCACGCTTGTCTTTCTGGATAACGGTTCGGGCGTTCCGCAGGATATGCAAGAGCGAATCTTCGATGCCCGCGTTACCTCCAAGCTCGAGAGCATGAAGATGGACCGTTGGGGCGTTCACGGTCGTGGCATGGCATTGTTTTCGATCAAGCAGAACACCGACGAGGCCCGTGTGGTCACGTCCGGCGTCGATCTTGGTTCAGCCTTTAAGGTGAGCGTTGCAGCCGACCGCCTCAGTGAGCGTGCCGATCAGTCCAGCTGGCCCCAGGCCGTCAAGGATGAGGACGGACGTTATGTCTGTGCTCGCGGCCCGCATAATATTATTCGCGCTGCCTGTGAGTTTGCGCTCGAGGAGCTGCGTGGTTGCGATGTCTATCTTGGTTCTCCGTCTGAGATTGCCGCGACCCTTTATGCTCAGGCGTCAAGTCGGCTCGATACGTCTCGTCTCCTGTTTATTGATGACGAGAGCGAGCTTCCGGTTGTCGATCGTTTAGGCCTTGCCTCTGATGCCGAGGACTTTATCCGTATCTGCTCGGGTTTGGGTCTTGAGATGTCCGAGCGCACGGCACATCGCATTTTGGCAGGGCAGATTAAGCCCGTTCGCGGTGTGACCGCGCGTCTGCTGCGCGAGCGTGATTCGTCCTCGCATGCGCCGGCTCCTGTCGATCTCGCGAAGGATCGTCGCGGGCTACGTATTGCCAAGGATGACATGGCACAGTTTTCGCGTGCTGTGGAGCGGGACTTCAATGACCTTGCCGCCAGGTACTATCTCAACCTTTGCGGCGACCCAAAGATTCGTGTTTCGCGTGATCGAATCACTGTGACCTTCGATCTTGCCAAAGAGGAATAGTGCCTTTACCGAGTCCACTCGGTACGATACAGTTATTGCAGTTAAAACGTACTTTTAAACGCAGGAGTTTCTTCATGGATTGCCTGAAGGTATCAAGCAAATCATCGCCCGCGTCCGTTGCCGGCGCCATCGCCGGCATGGTCAAGGATGGTGTGCCCGTCAACATCCAGTGTGTCGGCGCCGGTGCTGTCAACCAGGCCATTAAGGCCGTTGCCATCGCGCGCGGTTTTTTGATCCCAACCGGTTTTGATATTTCCTGCGCGCCCGTGTTCTCCGACATTCTCATTAACGGGGAGTCGCGCACGGCCATCCGCCTTTCTATCTACGTTCACCAGATCAATCGAGCTGCTATGGATAACGTCGTCATGGATGATGTTAAGCCTGTGGCATAGCTTCTGCTAGCCTTGTTTCGCTCCCCAACGTTAGGACTTATGCACATGGATCAGCGTTCCGTACGCGATATTCTTGCCGGTAAAACCTACTTTATCCGCACCTTTGGCTGCCAGATGAATCAGCACGATTCCGAGCGCGTGAGCGGTCTGCTCGATTCGTATGGTTGCCTCATGGCGCTCGATCCCGAGCATGCCGATATCGTTGTCTTCATGACATGCTGTGTGCGTGAGGCCGCCGATACTCGCCTGTACGGTCAGTGCAATTCCTGCAAAAGCCTGCCGCCTTCGCCTTCGGGCAAGCGTGTGGTTGCCGTGGGCGGCTGCATTGCGCAGCGTGATGGCGAGGGCCTGCTCACCAACGTCGATAACGTCAATGTCATCTTTGGCACGCATTCTATCGCACATGTGGCCGAGCTCATTGCCGAGGCGTTCCTTGACGGCAAGCGTCATATCCGCACCAATGAGCATGAGGATACGGATGCCATGAGCATGCCGTGGCATCGCGAGACCCAGTATCACGCCTGGGTGCCCATCATGACGGGCTGCAATAATTTCTGCACCTATTGCATCGTGCCGTACGTGCGCGGTCGCGAAAAGAGCCGCCCCTTCGAGGAGATTGTCGACGAGGTGACTGGTTTGGTGCGCCAGGGCGTGCGTGAGATTACGCTGCTAGGCCAAAACGTTAACTCATATGGTCGCGATCTGTTTGGCAAGCCGCGTTTTGCCGATCTGCTGCGTGCCGTGGGCGATACGGGTGTGGAACGCATCTTCTTTACGTCTTCGCATCCCAAGGACCTGTTGCCTGAGACCATCGACGCCATGGCCGAGACGCCTGCCGTTATGCCGCAGCTGCACTTGGCCGTCCAGTCAGGTTCGACGCGGATCCTCAAAGAGATGAATCGCCGTTATACACGCGAGGACTATTTGGGCCTGGTCGATCGCATTCGCAACCGTATGCCCGATATCGCGCTCTCGACCGACATTATCGTCGGCTTCCCAGGCGAGACTGAAGAAGACTTTGAGCAGACGCTCTCGCTTGCCGAGACGGTCCGCTATGCCCAGGCCTATACCTTCATCTATTCCAAGCGTGCCGGTACCCCGGCCGCAGAGATTGACGATCCTACGCCGCATGAGGTTATTCTCGAGCGTTTCAACCGCCTGGTTAAGGTTATCGAGACCACGGCACATGAGTATAACCAGGGTGAGCTTCATACTGTGGTGCCGGCGCTCATTGAGGGCACGAGCAAGAAGAACGATGCGGTCCTGCTGGGCAAGAGTCCTAAGAATCAGACCGTGCATGCGCCTATTCCCGAGGGTTACAGTATCGATCAGCTTGTTGGCAAGATCGTTGATGTTGACGTTGACGTTGCCAAGACCTGGTATTTGTCCGGCTCCGTTGTGGGCGAGCCGCGCTAATGGTTTCTCCCGGGGCAGGTCTTTCCGCCGTTGCGATCGTCGGTCCGACGGCGGTTGGTAAGAGTGATGTTGCCGACTGTTTGGCCGCTCGTCTTTCGTCCGAAGTGCTGTCGTGCGATGCGATGCAAATCTATCGCGGCATGGACATCGGTACCGCAAAGATGGCGCCCGATGAGTGTACGGCGCCGCTGCGTCTCGTCGACATTGTAGAGCCGGGTGTGGCATATTCTGCTGCGCTTTATCAGGCTGACGCTCGCGCGCATGTTGAACGTCTCCTTGGTTCGGGTCGCCTGCCGGTTTTTTGCGGAGGTACGGGGCTGTATCTCAAGGCCGCCCTCGATGAAATGGACTTTCCTTCGGGTGAACTTGAGGACGATCGTCGTATGGGCTATCAGGAGCTTGCCGAGCGTATTGGCGAGGAAGAGCTGCATGCCCTGCTTGCCGAGCGCGACCCAGAATCGGCTGCTGTTATTCATCCCCATAATGTGCGCCGTGTGATTCGTGCGCTCGAGATGCATGATGATGGTATTTCCTATGCACAGCAAAAAAGTCAGTTTAGTGTTCCGCGCGAGCATTATCATGCTCTATGGTTTGGTCTGACGCGTAATCGCGAGGTGCTCTACGAGCGCATTAATCTGCGTGTCGATATGATGTTTGAGCAGGGTCTTGTCGATGAGGTTCGCGGTCTTATGGACCAGGGGCTGGGAGATGCCCTGACTTCGATGCAGGCAATTGGCTATAAAGAGATCATTGATGCTTTCAATGGCGTGATTTCTATGGATGAGGCTCGCGAACTCATCAAGATGCGTTCGCGTCGCTATGCCAAACGTCAGCTTTCGTGGTTTAAGCGCGATGACCGTATCGTGTGGTTTGATATGGACGAGTTTACGATCGATGATGTCGTTGAGGACATCCTGCATCGTATTGAGGCTGCCTAATGGCCCGTTTCCCCCTTGTTCCCACGGCACCCGAGCCCGAGCGTGCCATATTAGTTGGTGTTGAGTGGCGCGACAATGCATGGCCGCTCGATCGTTCGCTTGACGAGCTTGAGCGCCTGGCCCATACGGCTGGCGCCCAGTGCGTGGTGCGTTTGTCACAGCGTTTGGTTAAGCCGTATCCAAAATCGTTTATCGGTTCCGGTAAGGTTGAAGAGCTGTGCGGCCTGGTGCATCGCATGGATGTCGATGTTGTTATCTTCGACGACGACCTGACGCCCTCGCAGCAATCCTATTTGGAGAAAGCCGTGGGCGAGCCGGTAAAGATTATCGATCGTACAGCACTGATTCTGGATATCTTTGGCCTGCATGCTCAGACGCGTGAGGGACGCCTGCAGGTACAGCTGGCGCAGCTTCAATATCTGTTGCCTCGTCTGCGCGGCATGTGGAGCCATCTTGCCAAGGAGCAGACGCGTGGCGGCATCGGTTCGCGCTTTGGCCAGGGTGAAAGCCAGCTCGAGGTTGACCGTCGCTTGATTCGCAATAAGATTGCCGCGCTTCGTCGTGAGCTTAAGCAGGTTGAACAGCGTCGCGATGTCCAGTCCAAGAGCCGCATTGAGTCACCGGCGTTTCGCGTCGCGTTAGCCGGTTATACCAATGCCGGTAAATCGACGTTGCTCAATCGCCTGACCGGCTCTACGGTACTTTCGCAGGACAAGCTGTTTGCTACGCTCGACCCGACGACGCGTTCGTATCGCCTGCCCGGCGGTCGCGGCATGACGATTACCGATACCGTTGGCTTTATTCAAAAGCTACCGCATGGTCTCGTTGACGCTTTTAAGTCCACGCTGTCTGAGGTTCTTGGTGCCGATCTGATCCTTAAAGTTGTGGATGCCTCTGACGAGGACTACGAGCGCCAGCTCGAGGCAGTCGATCGCGTTCTTGACGAGATCGGCGCTGGAGAGCGTTTAACGCTGACCGTATTCAATAAAATCGATCTTCTCGATAGCGTTGATCGATTGAGTTTCCGTCGTCGCTATCCCGAGGCCGTGCTGTTCTCGGCCCAGACGGGCGAGGGACTCGACGATCTCGTCGACCGTATTGCTCGTGAGGCGGCTGCCACCGATGTGTTGCTCTCCGCTGATATCCCGTATCGTGAGGGCGCCCTCATCACGCTGGTGCATGAGCAGGGAACCCTTCTGCATGAGGAATATCTAGAGGACGGAGTTCGCATTGTGGCGAAGTTGCCGGCCCGAATCGCGCCGCGTCTAGAGCGTTACCGCACCGAGTAGGCGAGCTCCAAAATGCCCAGAATGATGGGCTGATGCAGCAGATAAAAGGGGAGTGCATGACGTCCAAGGCTGGCGAGCGCCGGCAGGGGGTTGGCGTAGGCCCAGCTTGGGGCGGTCTTACCGATTCCCTGCGCTATGTGTGCGGCGAAGTATCCTGCAAGATACATAAAGATAAACGGGATGATGGGGTAGTAATCACCTGAGATAAATCCAGGGCTCGGAAATCCTAGCCACGCCAGGTATGGGACAGGGTAGGTCGTCTTGGGGATGCTCCAGGTGAGGGCGAACAACACAAGGCATAGGGACATGCCCCATCTCGCCGAAATCTTTTTAAGGACGGGATCGGTCAACGCGACGATGCCGGTACATGCGGCCATACAGTAGATGATGCCAAAATTAACCGAATCGTCTACTGAGACAAGTGTTGTTGCCAACCAGACGACGAGTGCTGCTAAGGCGTATTTGGCGGCACGTTTGATATTGTTGCGCGAAAGAGTGCACATCCAACCCGCGATAAATAAAAATACCCAGCTGATGCTGGCGCGCCAGATGTCTTGAAAGACAGTCTGGGTAAACCAGGGCATATCCCAGTCGTACAGGTAGGCGAGATCGTAGCAAGCGTGAAAACCTGCCATTGAAATCATCGTAAACCCGCGGACGGTATCAAAGATGGTGATGCGTTTTTGCATTACGAGAACCGGCGCATCAAGCCGACGACTTTGCCCAAGATAACGGGATTCGTTGCATAGATAGGCTCCATGGTGTCATTCTCGGGCTGCAGGCGTACGCGTCCCTGCTCCTTGTAGAACGTCTTGACGGTCGCTGAACCATCAATCATGGCCACGACAATTTCGCCGTTCATGGCACTCTTTTGTTCACGGACGATGATGTAATCGCCATTGAAGATGCCGACATTGATCATTGAGCTCCCATGCACCTCAAGGATAAAGGAACCCTGATCGGTGGCGATTTCGGTCGGGATAGTAAAAGTGTCTTCGATATTCTGCTCGGCCAGAATGGGAATCCCAGCCGCGACGCGACCAACGAGCGGTAGCGAGACCGTTCCGCGAGGTGCGGTGGGCTCGTCAGATTTAGAAATTGAGACAGAGGAACCGTCCTCGTTAAAGAGTTCCAGGGCGCGCGGTTTGGTGGCATCGCGCTTGAGTAGCCCGCGCGCCTCCAGGGCAGAGAGATGGGCGTGCACGGTGCTGGGGGAGGAAAGGCCCACGGCAGAAGCCATCTCGCGCACGCTGGGCGGATAACCCTTCTCCTGCTGATATTCCTTGATGAAGTCGTAAATTTGCTGCTGACGCTTGGTAATTTTGCGAGCCATCAGGGCATCCTCTCTACCCATGTCAAACAAATGTTCGAATTTTGCTTGACAGGAACAACTGTTCGAAGATAATAATAACCGAACATTCGTTCTCGCGCTAGATATTTTTGTCCGCGCGGCTTGATAAAACTGTTCTCAGCAAAACACGCGAGAGGAGAACATGATGAACGCAACGAATATGGTCCAGGGAAACCTCGCCCTTAAGCTCGAGACGCCTGCCGCGCCCGCTTTTACTGTTGTCAAGGGTGGACGTTCCGGTTATCAGCCTTTGCCCGTAAAGTCTGCTTGCACTCAGTATGCTGTTGCCGCGCCGACTCCCGCTGCCCTGAAGGTCTCGACGATTGTTGCCGTCGCCGTTGCGCTCACGCTCTTTTTTGTCCTCGCTACGTCTGTCTTTAGCGCTCGTCACGCCGCGTATGCCGAGTCCGTTTCCAACGTTACCTACGAGACCATTCGCGTTCAGCCTGGTGATTCTCTTTGGTCGCTTGCCGAGGAATATCCAATCGAAGGCCTTTCCACGCAAGAGACTTCCGACATGATCCGTAACGTCAATCATCTGGAGCATGGTTCGCTCGCCGCCGGTGCGCATCTTAAGGTTCCTGCTCGTTCGTAATCATTATCGCGCTGCGCATGGTACCCTTGTTATCGTTTAAGAGGAGGTACCATGCGCTGTCCTAAATGCGGCAAGGCACATACCCGCGTCGTTGATTCCCGTATGCAGGAGTCAAATAACACCATTAAGCGCCGTCGCGAATGTTGCTCGTGTAACTACCGCTTTACAACGTTCGAGCGATGCGAAGACCCAATTGAGGTCATTAAGTCGGACGGAACCAAGCAGCGGTTCGATCGCAATAAGCTGCTCGTCGGCTTGATGCGCGCCACTATCAAGCGCGATATCGACACTAAGAAGCTCAATGAGATTATCGATGACATCGAGGTCGAGCTGCGCTCTCGCACGCTGACGGCCGTTACGTCCCATGAGTTGGGTGACATGGTACTCAAGCGCTTGGCCAAGATCGACAAGGTGGCGTACATCCGCTTTGCCTCGGTCTACCGCGATTTCAAAGACGTCGATGAGTTTCTGCAAGAGCTCGACAAGCTAAGGTGATTCCATGTCCAACATTACCGTCAACATAAAGCGTCTCGACCCCACCGTCGAGCTTCCCAAATACGCCCATCCCACCGATGCCGGCTTGGATTTGCGCTCCAACGAGGACTGCATTCTGAAGCCCTTCGAACGCCGTCTGGTCTCTACTGGGCTGGCCATCGCCCTGCCCGATGGCTACGCCGGCTTCGTCCAGCCCCGAAGCGGTTTGGCCATCAAGCAGGGCCTGTCTATAGTCAATACGCCGGGCCTCATCGACGCCCACTACCGAGGAGAACTCAAGGTTATCCTCATTAACCTGGATCCCTCCAACAACATCCAAATCAACAAAGGCGACCGCATAGCCCAACTTGTCATCCAAGAAGTCCCCACGGTCAACCTCATAGAAGTAGAAGAACTAGACGAAACCGACCGAGGCAACGGAGGCTTCGGCTCCAGCGGCGTCGCTTAATCATTTTCAAGATGTAGAGTTGGCCTCTCACCCGGGGCCCACACATATCATCCCGTGCTCAAACATTCTCGCTACGCTGCGAAACTGCGCGCGGGACGA
>CAUBQN010000018.1 GCA_958438125.1 uncultured Collinsella sp. | reverse complement strand
CAAAAAAGCTCCCATTGCTGGGAGCTCTTTCATTTAATGGTGCGGGCGAAAGGACGTCCGCGTATCCGCTTCGCGGATCCGCACCGGCTTCGCCCGCCTGCCGGCGGACTCGCCAGCTCGCTAAAAACGCTCCGCGTTTTCTTTACGCTCGCTCCTTCACAGGTTCAAGTCCCTGCGATGGGCCCATAACAAAAAAGCCCCCATTGCTGGGAGCTCTTTCATTTAATGGTGCGGGCGAAAGGACTTGAACCTTCATGGGGTTGCCCCCATACGGACCTGAACCGTACGCGTCTGCCAATTCCGCCACGCCCGCGTGCAGGAATTAGAATAACGGAGCGCTACCGCGAACGCAAGAACTATTTTTGAAAAAGTTTGCAGGCATTTTCCCAAGCTGCTCGCGCGATTGCCTCAGCATCCTCGCCGGTACGATCGACACGGTCGTTGACCAGCGTGTTTGCTGTGATGGAAATCATTGCCGGCTCGCACTCAAGACCACGAATGGGCTCCGGTGCCATATACGGGCAATCCGTCTCGAACAAAATGCGATCGAGCGGGGTCGCCGCAAATGCCTCGCGCACGTCGTCGTTGCGCTTAAAGGTAGCCGCGCCGCCATAGGCGATGTAACAACCCAAATCCACAAAGCGCTCCATCGTGGCTCGGTCCTCGCCAAAGCAGTGCAGTACGCAACCGGCCTGGGGCACGCCGACCTCGCGCAACACGTTGTAGGCGTCCACATGCGAGGTGCGCACCTCGTCCGTATCCTCATGACGCAGATGCAGCTCTACCGGCACATTGCGGCGTACGGCGACCTCGAGTTGGCGCGCCATACAGTCGATCTGCACGTCGTGGGGCGCCGGCGCGATATCGTCGTCATAGTCCATGTGGTAGTCCAGGCCGATTTCGCCAATGCCAACGCATAGGGGATCATCGAGCGCAGTCACAATCTGGGCATGGATGTTATCGGTATAGTCCGGTGCGCCATACGGATGCACGCCGGCAAGATACTTGATCTGCGGGATATCCCGCATCGGCAGGATCTCGCGAACCAGCCAGTCGCTATAGTCCGCCACGCTGCGCTTATCGGCAATGGGGTCGAAGACCGTCACCAACAAGTCAATGCCCGCTTCCTTGGCGCGCGCAAGCGTCTCGGGCACTTCCTTGCTCCAAAAAGAGAGCAGGTGCGCATGCGTATCGGCAAGCGGCGCCAGCGGCACCGGGCAGGCCACCGTTTTCTTCTTTTTGGTAAACGTCACGCGTTCGACATTAGGCGTCATGGGGAAGCTCCTGAGCCAAGCGGACAAAGGCGGCGACGTCGAGCGTCTCGGCGCGCGTGGTGGGCGCGATATCGCAAGCCTCAAAGGCGGCGTCGAGCGCGTCCTTGGCAAAGCCGTTGGCGCTCATGGAGTTGCGGATCGTCTTGCGACGCTGAGCAAATGCAGCGTCGATCACACGGGCCACAAACTCGCGGTCGAGGCCCTCGGGTACCACGCCGTCAACGCGATCGATGCGCGCCACGGCAGAATCCACATGCGGCGCCGGCATAAAGCAGCGCGGCGGCACCTCAAAGCGCCCCGTCACCTGCGCATACAGGCCGAGCTTTGCCGTGTAGCCGCCATAGGTCTTGTTGCCCGGCGTTGCGGCAATACGATCTGCAACTTCCTTTTGCACCATGACGACAGCGCGCTTAAGCGCAGGCATCGTCTGGAAGAACTGAAGGATGATCGTCGCCGCCACGTTATAGGGCAGATTCGCGACAAACACCGTAGGTTCACCACCGGCGACCTGCTCAACCTGCTCCGGGCACACCTTGAGCGCATCGCCCATGATAAAGCGGAAGTTGGCATAGTCGGCGGCGTGGGCGTCGAGCACCGGCTCAAGCTCGGGATCGGCCTCAATCGACGTAACGCACGCCGCCTCCTGCAGCAGGGCCAACGTCAGCGTGCCGCAACCCGGGCCGACCTCGAGCACGCGCTCATCGCCCGTAAGCTCAGCGAGCTCACAGATACGTTCGATCACATGGTTGTCGATCAGGAAGTTTTGGCCCAGGCGATGCTTGGTCGCAAGGCCAAACTCCTCTAGCAGATCCCTAGTTGCCGTGGGGTTTGCCAAAGGCGAAGTTGTCATGGTTGCCTCCTTAACATGGTGGCTGCATCGTAAAGCAAAAGGGCATGGACCGTTGCGGCCATGCCCTTACATCTAAACAGCAAATTGCCGATATGGCGCGCGGCGTCTTAGCCCAGACGCGGGAACAGCGGCTCGCCCTTCTCGACGGGCTGACCACCGGCAAGCAAGCCCCAAGCGCAAATGCCCTTGAGGTCGTCGCTCGCGGCCTCGTCCTCGCACGACAGGCGGCGCAGGGCCTCGGCAGAAGTCTGGGGCATGAGCGGCATCAGCAGGTGAGCGGCGATGCGGATGGCCTCGAGCAGGTTGTAGATCACAAATGCCAGCTCGTCGGCCTTGGCCTCGTCCTTGGCAAGCGCCCAAGGCTCGGAGTCCTCGATGTAGTGGTTGGCGGCATGGATGAGCTCCATGACCTCGTCCTTAGCTCCACCGTAATCGAGCACGTCCATCTTGGCCATGTAGCGATCGACCAGGCCATCGGCAATCTTTGCCAGCGGGTTGTCGAACGCATCGAACGATGCGGGCTTGGCGGGCGCGCAACCGTCGAAGTACTTGCCGCTCATGTTGAGCGAACGCGAGATGAGGTTGCCCCAGCTGTTGGCCAGGTCGGCGTTGTAGACCTGCTCCATGCGATCGAAGCTGATGGCACCGTCGGTGCCGGGGACGACGTCGGTCATGAAGTAGTAGCGATAGCCCTCAACGCCCAACATGTCGATAACGTCCTGCGGAGCGATAGCGTTGCCGCGGCTCTTGGACATCTTCTCGGCCTTGCCGGTCTCGGCATTGCGCACGGTCAGGAAGCCGTGGGCAAAGACGTGCTCGGGCAGAGCCTCGCCGATGGCCATGAGCATGGCGGGCCAAATGACGCAGTGGAAGCGGATGATGTCTTTACCCACGATGTGGAACTGCGCAGGCCAGCGATAGGCCAGCTCGGCACGCGCCTCGTCGGTGTCGACACCGTAGCCGACGGCCGTCATATAGTTGAGCAGCGCGTCGAACCATACATAGGTCACATGGCCCTCGTCAAACGGAACCTGAATGCCCCAGTCAAAGCTCGTACGGCTCACGGAAAGGTCGTTGAGGCCGCCTTCGACAAAGCTGCGCACCTCGTTCATGCGGAACGCAGGCTCAACAAAATCGGGGTGCTCGTCATAGAGCTTGAGCAGCTTGTCCTGGAACGCAGAGAGCTTAAAGAAGTAGGACTCCTCCTGCACGCGCTCGAGCGGGCGGTGGCAATCGGGGCACAGGTGCTGGCCGACGCTGCCGTACTCTTCGTCGCCCTTCTGGACCTGCGTATCGGTAAAGTAGGTCTCGTCGGGCACGCAGTACCAACCGTCATAGCTGCCCTTGTACAGGTAACCGGACTCCTTCATGCGCTCCCACAGGTACTGCACGGCATGATGCTGGCGCGGCTCGGTGGTACGGATGAAGTCGTCGTTGGAAATCTCGAGCTTGCTCCAAAGCTCCTTGAAGTGCGGGGCCTGGCTGTCGGTCCACTCCTGCGGCGTCATGCCATGCTTGGCTGCGGCCTCGGCGACCTTCTCGCCGTGCTCGTCCATGCCGGTCAGGAACTTGACGTTATAGCCGGCGGAGCGACGATAACGGGCCTGAACGTCGGCGATGATGGTGGAATAAGCCGTGCCCAGGTGCGGATCGGCGTTGACGTAGTAGATGGGCGTCGTGATAAAGAACGAAGGCTTGCTTTGATCCATGGGGTTTGTCCTCCAGAAAAACGTTGCATACAGGGGATGATTCTAGCGCAAGGGCTGGATATCCTCCATCTATTGCATATCGAGCACCATGGCATAGACATCGCGCTTGCGGCGCGAATACTTCTGAGACAGGCGCTTGGCCACCGCAGAGGCGGGCTCCCCCTCCTCGAGTGCGGCGCGGATATCCTCGCGCAGGGCCTCGTCGGGATCCGCTGCCGCGGCGCCAACCGGCACGATGCCGGCCTCCTCATCCTCGCTCGGCGGCGCGATGACCAGCGCAATCTCGCCCTTTACCTCGCCGCGAGCACGCAGCTCCTCGGCGAGCCGGGCAGCGGGCCCGCGCAAGACCTCCTCGTGCAGCTTGGTGAGTTCGCGGCAGACGGCAACCTCACGCTGGGGAAAAACCTCTGCCGCGGCCTCGAGCGTCGCCACGATGCGATGTGGAGACTCGTAGAAGATGAGTGCACCGGGCACTACGGCAAGGCGCTGCAAACGGCGCACACGGTCGCCGTGCTTTCGGCCCAAAAAACCCTCGAAGAAAAAATGCTCGCAGAGAATGCCAGACGAAACGAGCGCCGTGACGCAAGCAGAGGGCCCGGGAATAACTTCGACGGGCACATCGGCCTCACGCGCCGCCTCGACCAGCGCCTGGCCGGGATCGGACACACTCGGCATGCCGGCGTCCGAGGCAAAGGCGAGGGTCTCCCCCGCCAGCAGGCGGTCGACCAGGCCGGCGGCGCGGCTAGCGATCACATTCTCGTCGCAACGGACAAGCGGCTTGGAAATGCCCAGATGCATCAACAGCTTTGACGTCACACGCGTGTCTTCGCAGCAGATGACATCGGCAGCGGCAAAGGCCTCGCCAACGCGCGGGGACAGGTCGCCCAAGTTGCCGATGGGCGTGCCGACCACATAGAGTTTGCCCGTGCGGGCGCTGTTTTGCGTCATATCAACCTATTCAATCATGCCGCGCTCGAGCGTGCCGAGTGCCGCGCGGGCGTCCCATGCTGCAATACGCTTCTCGGTCTTCCATGTTTGGAAGAACCAGCCAGCCGCCGGCGCAAACGATGCCAGCTGGTTGGCGATGAACACGCGCTCGTAGGCATTGCGGCCCTCGGGCGTAACCGATGAGTTGGCAAAAATCGCCGCACCCGACCATTCACCCACCAAAACGGGGAATCCAGTCGAGATTGCCTCCTTGAGCTCACGCTTGTTGCGCGAAATCGCCGTCGTCAGACCGCGGGGGCTCGTGATGTCGAGCGCATACTCGTCGCGGTAATGGTACAGGTGAAGGTCCATGTAGACGTTCTTGTACTTGGCACCGCGCATAAAGTGCTTCCACTCGCCGGGGTGTCCCGAAGAGGAAAAGACGACGATCTTGTCCTCGGGCATATACGAACGAACGAGCTCGTACGCGTCACGATAGAAGTTGCGCAGGTAGTGCGCCGGAATACCGTCCGTCATGGTAAAAAGGCTCTTGCGTACGCTCATCTGCGGCGTATCCAACAGCTCGATGCCCAGCAGGCTCTCGGCCTCACCATAGCGATCGGCCAGGCGCTCGAGCACATCGAGCGCAACGTGACGGCCGTTGGTGGACGAATGCCACTCGGCAACAGCCTCCGGCGTGGTGGGCGAATCGTTGGAATCGCCCTGACCGCCGGGTACAGTCGCCAGATCGAGCAGTACGCGGATGTTGTACTTGGCGGCCCACTCAATAGCACGGTCGATATAATCGACGACCGAGATGTAGGAAGCGTCGGACTCCTGCGAGCCAAAGGCATACCACGGCACCGGCAGGCGCACGGCGTTGAGACCGATCTGCGCCATACGACGAAAATCGTCCTCGCTCACAAACGTCTCGTAATGGCGACGCATGCGCTCGTTATAGGCAGCGGTGCCCATAGCCTCCTGCAGCTCGGCTGCATTGGATGCACCGGTCGCTGCATACAGCGACGGGGTCACCCAGGGCTCGGGAATAAACCAGCCAGAGAGATTAACGCCGAGAATCCTCTCCATCACGGCCCCCTTCGAATCGCGCAGGTCGAACCTGCATCGTATTGCATAGGAAAAGTATCGTTTTGAGTATACCCGCGCGTGCGGACAGGCGACCGAACGGTCTACAAAGTGGCGCAAAAGTGGAAGGAATGTCCGGGCAGACGGAACCCGCGCATCCCGCTTTGAGGCTTTATTCCGGGATGCAGTTTCCGCAGGAGCCCTCGGTAAAAGAAAAGGACCCCTTTGCAGAGATCCTAGTCAATTCAAGGTGGCGGGGAAGGGAATCGCGCCCGCGCTCCGCGCGTGCGGACCGCTGCGGCGCTTCCGCGCCTTGCGAGCTCCGCTGGCAAACGCTCACGCGTTTACTCAGCTCCGCGCCCTCACGGGGTTCGATTCCGTGTGGGGGCCACATAAAAGAAAAGGACCCCTTTGCAGAGGTCCTAGTCAATTCAAGGTGGCGGGGAAGGGAATCGAACCCCTGACACGAGGATTTTCAGTCCTCTGCTCTACCAACTGAGCTACCCAGCCATTTGAGGTGTGCCTTGTTTCAAGGCTTGACTAGTATAACCAAGGACGCGCTCCGGTCAACCGAGAATTTTAAAAAAGTTTTTGAGCGCGACATCGGCCACGATCTCGCTCCTATAGAACGGCACGTCAGAAGCATCAACCGGCCGCAAGAAGTTTTTCACTCAGGGCCGCACGGGCAAACTCACTTGGCGTCATCCCCTCGGCAGCCGCCCGTCGACGAATAGCCTCCTTCATTCCCAGAGGAATCTTGACCGATAGCGTTGCCGTTCCCTCACCTGAGAGTGGAGGCCGTCCATGCACGATTCCGCCAACGGTGTGTTCGCCATCCGGAAACTCTCCGCGCTCGTACGACTCGCACCACGCGTCAATCATTTCATCCGTTACAACCTGACCATTAGCGGCCGTATACGTCTTGCCCATCATCGACCCCTTTGCCGAGCCTGTTCAATCTCCTGCCAAAATTTCTTCTGGACTGGAGACAAGGCATGAATGATAAGCCACCCACGGACAAGCTCGACCGCAACAAGTTCCACACTTCGACCATCTGGAAGCCATCCAATGGCAAGCCATCTCGGCGGCTCGTCCTCCGACTCGCGGCGAATGCACTCAGTAACCGCGAACCAGGCACCAAGCACCTGCTTTTCCGTCAAGTGTTTTTTTGGCGTTCGGATGGATCTCAACATCCATGCATCTTCTCCTCCATCTTACCCAATTTCGTATGACGAAAGTCCGCCGTCGTCAATCTCTTACGCCGGCGCTTGTTGGAGGGCGGGAGGTGTAGCGAGGATTGAAGGGCGTTCCAATACCGCCCAGGCACCGGGACAGGAACACATGTGCCAAGGACGGACGTTTTCGTAGCGCGCGAGGATATTGCCGTCGCGAGTGATGAAGGCGATGTCGATGGGATAGGCCATAAAACACGTATGGACCGAAGAGCAGCGTGGAAACGCCATGACGAGCGGCAGGCCGTTGGCGGCAACCGGACGCCGTCCCAGCATGCCGCGCAGGCGCACGACAAACGACTCCGCCACCACAAACTCGGCCGGCGTCCAACCCAGCCTATTGAGTGCCCGCGCGTAGACGATGTAGGACGAGACCGCGGTCACATGACCACCCCCGGACGCCACGGATCGACCGTCACCGCACGCTCGTGCGACAACGTTGTCGGCGCCCCCAGCGGAACGCCAGCGATGCTGAGAGAAGTCGGCCACGGCTCATAGTGCATGGTGCAGGTGTAGGTCCTAAACGTACCGGATAGGGAGAGCAGGCCACCATCCGATGCCTTCGCGCCTTGCTCGCTCGACACTTCGATCTGCAAGTCATAGCCTTCCATGGCATTCAGAATTTGAGTCTGAACCGTCGCCGAGGCATCGGCAGAGTTCTCGTCACCCTCCCCGCCCGGTGCCACAGCGTGCGCCAACACGATGTCGGGCACCACGCGGTCGAAGCGCGCGACAGCGCTGGCAAAGACCATGACGTTGTACACGATGAGTGCCAGCACCAGCAAAACGGGCGTAACCACTGCCATCTCAACCGTCGCTTGGGCGCGCTCCTCGCGCAGACGCATGCGGATACTCATTACGACCCACCGCCCAGAGCGCCAACCAGCGTGGCGACATCGACGGTGAGCGGGATGGAGCCGCCGCCGGGCAGAGGAATCTCCGCAAGTGTGAACACCGTGCCGCTAATGGTGCGTTCGACTTGATATTCCAACGCCTCGCAAAGCGCCTTGGGATCGGTCACGCCCAACGGAATACTTCGCAGTTTGTCTTGCGCTTGAGAGAGACCCGCAATGTCAGACCCCGGACTCTTAATGACATTGGCGGAATCGGTCAGCACCGGCTTTCGCAGGCGCAAGTCGCACGGTTCCAAACCCAGCGCCGCCACGGACGCCGAAACGGTATCGCCGAGCCACGATGCGATGGAGCCCAACGCGCCGCTGCCCCCTCCTAGGCCTTTAATCATCTCGTCCATAAGTTCGTCGGCCGAACCTTGGATATCACCGTATCCTACGAGCAGCCGTCCCCAAACATCCATGACGCCGTCGAGCACGCCGGCAACGCCGCCCGAGCGTTCCTTCAATGTCGAGAAAAATCGCGAAAGCACGTTGTTTTGCGCCGTCGCCTCATCGGGCGCCAACACCGCGGCAGAGATAGCACCGCGATCGCCAAGCCTGACTGCCGTGTTAAACGAAGAGTTGAGCTCATCGGGGCTCGAGATGGCACCCGAAACCGCAAAGGCGACCACGCCGTTGCGACCGGGCGGAGCGATACGCGGGCGCTCGCCCGAAAGCTCCTTGATGGCCTGGTCAAACGTATTGCCCGCACGATCGGCCTCGTCTTCGGTCTGACGCTCGAGCTCGAGCTCTTTGTTGCGGCATTCGACGTAGTCTTCCAGAGCCTCTTTGAACTTGTCAAAGTGGTACTCGAAGCCGTTTTCGATGAACGATGGCGGCATTAGGGCGCTTCCAAGCGTAACCACGCCGAAGCCGCACGCTTCGCATGTATCACGACCATCATAATCAGCAACAGATGCCAGCCCACTCGGAGTCCCTTTCTGATAGACGGGGCATTCGACTCCATAATGCAGGTATGTTCTGCCGTCGTTGTTGCTTACAGGCCATGCGGCATCGGTGTAAAGTTCGGTCGGCCGCACCTCGTTTGGGACACGCGGCAATAGTGGGATATAGGCAGAAAACCGTTCGCCATCATCTTTTATGTATGCTCGATCGACCTCTTCAATCGCATAGGCATAGAACGCTTTTCGAGCGGCTGACTGCGCTTTCATCTCGACGCTCGATCCCTGAGGTTTTTCATTCGCCAAGCGCTGTCGGTAATAGGTTTTCGCGCGATTGAGCGCTATTTGCGGCTCCCATGTGATGCTCGACTTTTCATGACGGTTCTGGCTGTCAGATAGTTCTGCTAGTTTTTTCGCACGCTCCCACATACACGAGTACTTGCCAATCGAACTCTCGTCCGACCCGCCACAATCCGCCAGCCAAGCGCGCTCTTTAGCCTTCGCCGTCTCCTCCGAGGCCTTCCGCAGTTCCTCGGCCGCACGCTCTAAATCATCTGATGTGCCTTTAATGGCATCGGTCGAGATCTCGGACCCCTCGAGCGCAGCGAAGTCCGACTCGGATGTCTTGGGCACGGCAAGCGCCGTACCGGTATAGGTCACACTATCGGTATCCTGCGCCGACACCGCCTGCGTGGCACGCGCGGCGATCAGATACGGCAGAGCCGTCTCGATTTTCTGTAAGCCTTCCGATGCGCTTTTGGCAAACTTGTTGCGCGTTTTAATGATCTCAATCCCGGTGTCGACCATATTGCCGGCAACTGGTTCGGCACCCGGGATGAGGATGGCGACCAGGCCCGTCCCGATCGTGGCAAACCCCGCTAGGCCCAAACTCAAAATGCTCGCATCCACCACCGTGGCAGCCGTGTGATAGGACGACACCACATTGGCGCCTGCCAGCGCGCCGCTATCGGCAGCCACCTGGGTGTCCCCCGCGCGCGACATGCTCCATATCGCCGCCGTCGACGAAAACAGCAGCGTGAGCACCACCAAGATGACCACCGCAGAGGAAAGCGTGGTGTAGGCACCGTCTTCGATAAACAGGTCGATACCGGCTCGACCCATAAAGCCGCCTCGCTTGCGATGGCAGCTCGGACGGCGCGTCAAAACGCGTCTAGACCAGAAACGCTTAATCCCATGCAGCAATCCACGAATCATAATCTCCCTCCAGCCATTCGGGACGTGATTGATACGAGACATCGACCTTGAGCTCAACGTAGCCGCCCTCGGCGGTACCACCCATAACCTGCGCAAACGCACCGATCACAGGCAACGGCTTGACCTCGCCGGAAACGGACACGGACGAGACGCCGCCCGCATCGGCCCGGCTAAGCTCGACATCCCACGACAGCGGCCCGCCGGCATGAAAGATCGAAACGTTGGGCACTGCGGCAAGCCGGCGGAGGGTGAACTCCTTAAGATCGTCGTCCTCCGCCGTCGTCGTGGTCATGAGCCGCGCGGTCTCGGCGGCGGCAGACTCCATGACCGCGCGCGCATAAAGCAGGCACACCGGTTGCAGTGCGAGAAGGATGAGCGTCAGAAACGTCGGCAGCAAAAAAGCGGCCTCGACCGTAGACTGCGCCCGGTCCTCGCGCGCGATATCAATACAACGCGATGTCCTTAGCGCCCGCAGCGGCGTCGATAACCGACGTCGAGGCAACGCCATGGGATGCCGCCCGCTCAACCAGCGCCGCCAAGCGTCCATCGGTGCCAGCACGCCAAAGTCCCACAATCGCCAGCACGATCGATAACAGCGCCACCGTGACGATGGCGTATTCGACCGTCGCCTGGGCAGATTCCTCACGCAGAATGCCATGCATTTCACGATCCCTCCTTTGAGCTTATTGTTTGCGGGACCAGACGCACGGCGCGCAGACGACACGAAGCATCGCCAGCATCCGCGGCAACCGTCACCATATCGACCCAGCCGCGCCCATCGCGCACGATGGCGCCCCATACGTTGCCCTTAATATCGAGATAGCCGCTCAGGGCGAGCTGGGCCGTTGGCACCTCGCGGTAGGCGCGTAACATATCCGCCGCTGCCTCGGTCATCGGTCGGTCCTCGGACCATGCAAGCCGGACCGCAATCGCGTTGTCCTCAGGTGAATCCGTCGCAGTGCCAGACCGCTTGTCGAGCGTCCGCAGAAAGGTTTGCGCCGTGACAGCGACATCCGAATCGTCCGCATCTCGCATCTCATCTTTTTGAGACGCCACCGCCGAATCTGAGCCCGAATCGAAGGCGGCCCCAGGACGCTGCCGCCGCGCGGCGTTAAGCCCCCAAAGCACCGCCGCTATCGCCACGGTCAGGCAAGCAAACACCAGCAGCACCCCGATGGGGCGCTCGCCCTCTACAGGCTGTTGATGCCCTCGCTGATAGCGTTCCATAGATCTTGGACCTTGCCCTTAAATGCGACAATGGCAATGATGGCGATCACCACGAGCACGCCGACCAAGATGGCGTATTCGGTGGTGCCCTGCGCACTCTCCTCCTGCAGTAGCTCCCCGGCATGCTGGCGAGCGCGAATTGACTGGCAAACAGCCCAGCTCCAGACCTTGCCAGCAACGTCAGTCATCGTGTTCATGTATTCCTCCCTACATCATCCCGCCTGCTCCCAACAGCGGGCCCAATATGGACAGAAGCAACGCCGGCAAGATGAGTGTGCCGGTGGGAATCAGCAGCTTGATGGGCGCACGCTCGATCTCGCGCTCGACCGCGGCGCGATGAGCCGCACGGATCTCGCGACTTTGAGCGGCCAGTGTCTCGGCAAGTGGGGCACCCAGGGCGAGCGCCTGTCCCACCGTGATGGCAAAGGTCTCGAGCGCTCGCACGTCCAGGTCGCGCGCGGCGGCCAACAACTCGTCCTCACGCGTGCCCACGCCCACCTGCCACGCCATGCAGGCCCGCTCAAGTCGAAGAGCCAGCACTGACCGGCGGTTGGCGCAGAAAATCTCAAGCGCCGCATCAAACGAAAGACCGGCCGAAAGACCCAAGCGCACAACATCGATCATCTCGGACACTTCGCCGAGCGACACTCGCGCCGGGCTGCCCGCTCCAACCGCGCCCTTCATTCGCGCGGTCAGAGCATCGACCACCGAGCGACCCGCGGCAGCGACCAGCACCGCCTCGCGCTTGCAGGCCTCTGCGATCTTGCGTGCATCCGCCCGATCCAAACCCGTCGCGACAAATACACTCAGAGCGCACAGGCAAGCCGCAACTGCAACCGGGGCGCTCATAGCTCCACCCGCATAATGCGCCTGATAACCACCAGGGCAACGGCGTTGAGGGCAAGACCCAGCACCACAGCGCCCGCGCCGGCAGGCGTCGCAAGACCGCGACGAAAATCTGCCGAAAGCAGCGCCAACACCGCGCACATGCCCGTCGGCATCGCCGCGACCATATGCGCAGACATGCGGGCCTGCGACGTCTTAACATCTAGGCGGCGCTTGAGCTCAATGCGCTCCCCCACCATGCTCGACGCCTCGGACAGTAAGTCGGCAAGCGGAGCGCCGGTGCGCTGTGACACCTTAAGCGCCAAGGTCACAAGCGAAAGACCGGGGGCGTCGATGCGCACGAGCAAGTCATCGAGCGCGTCGGTCGCCGAGATGCCGCAATCGATCGCCGCCGCCACCCGCAAAAACTCGGTATGCACCGGTTCTTGCGCATGAGCGCCCACAAAGCGCATGCCCTGGGCCAGCGAATGTCCCGAGGCAAGCGACATGGAAAGTGCGGTAAACGCCTCGGGCATGGCCTCTTCTGCATCGTGTTGCTCGCGCCGGCTCTCAAAGCCATCCCGAGCGGCGCCAACGGCAAACGGAGCAACAAGTCCCAAGGCAAATCCGAGGGGCGATAACGACACCATCGTTAGCAAAACGCAGCAGACACCGCTCGATAGCAGCAGAAACGCCAAACGCCCCGAAGCATCCTCGATCGCGAGGCCAAGGCGACGCGCCGGAGCCAGCGATGCCCACGAACGGGCGATCTTTTTCAGCGGATCGTTTTCCACCAGCTCACGCGGCAGCTTCTCTGCCACCGTCTCGAGCGCCTGACGCGCCAGCTCCGCCGGCGGTACCTGCGGCACACGAGGTTCCGCCCCGCACGCCGTCGCAACAGAAAACCCTGCCAAACCCCCTACGACGAGGGGCACAGCGACCTCCATTCGTCCACCTCCTCTTGTGTGAGCGTCCCCGACCGCAGGCCTTCTGCGATAAACGGCGGCTCGCGGTCAAGCTTCCAGGTGCGCTCGGCGGCATCGAAAGTCACATAGCGCTCGAGCTCTACGCCGCCCGACGCGGCGCGACGCACCCCCGAATACGAGGAGACGAAACGCCTGCCATCGGCGTGGCGCTCGGACATCACGATGCCGTCGAGCGCCATGGCAATCTGCTCCTCGATGAGCTCGCTCGGCAGATCGATGCCATAACGTGCAAGCAACGTCAGACGCACCACGGTCTCCTGTTCTGAGCCCGCATGAAGTGTGGTGAGCGACCCGTCGTGGCCCGTGTTCATGGCCTGCAACATGTCGCAGCACTCAGCACCGCGCACCTCGCCCACCACGATGCGGTCGGGGCGCATGCGCAGGGCATTGGTCACCAGGTCGCGGATCGTCACCGCGCCCTCGCCCTCAATTGAAGCCTCGCGCGCCTCTAGGCGCACCACGTGCGGATGATGCGCAAACTTGAGCTCAGCAGAGTCCTCGATCGTCACGATGCGCTCGCCGGTGGAGATCTCGCATGACAACGCGTTGAGCAGGGTGGTCTTACCAGATCCCGTGCCTCCCGCAACCGCCAGGTCCTGTCGCAGCGACACCGCGCACGACAGCAGCTGCGCATACCAAAGCGGCAGCGACCCCAGCCCCACAAGCTCGTCCAGCGAGCAGATACGGTCCGAGAACTTTCGGATGGTGAGAATCGGTCCGTCAATCGCCACAGGCGGAATCACCGCGTTGACGCGATAGCCCGTTTTGAGGCGGGCGTTGACGATGGGGCTGCGCTCGTCGATACGGCGGCCAAGTGGCGAGATGATGCGGTCGATAAGCACCCGGATCTGCTCATCATCCTCAAACGCATGCTCGATGGGGTACAAGACGCCGCCGCGTTCAAAGAAAGCCGAGCGGCAGCCGTTGATCATGATCTCGGTAACGGTGTCGTCCTCGATGAGCGGCTGCAACGGCCCCAAGCCCACCACGTCATCCAAAATCTCGTCGATGATAGTCTCGCGCTCGGGCGTCGCGAGATCGGTCGGCTCCTCAACATTGAGCGCCGCCTCCACCGCAGGACGCAATTCCGAGCGGGCAAGTGCCGGGTCGATATAGGCGCTGATACGCGCCACTTCGTCGTAACCCATGCGGTCCATCACGGCGCGCTTGGTGCGTCGTTTCACCGCGCGGCGACGCCCCGCATCTACAGGCGCTGCCGCCGCTGCAGCGCCGGCAGCCTTAATCCTCGTTTGCAGGCTCATCGCTGATCACCCTCGCGCGACCAGGGAAGGCGAATACGCGGGCGTTCGGTGCGCATTGCACGGTCGGCGACCATATCGCTCCAAGGGCCGACGGCGCACCCCAGTTCCACGAGCATCTCGCGCGTGGCCTCGCGCACGCTGGTCGCAAAAGCGCTGGTCTGCCCCACTGCCTCATCAGCGCGCCCAAACGCCATGAGCGCGGCGAGATCCTGCCCGCCATCGGCGATACGAATCTTGGAGCTCAACGCACAGGCAATCTCAAAGCGCATGGCGACGTCCTCGTCTGCCCCGCGCGCACCGAACCGGTTGAACACGGCGCTCATGCGCGTGCGCGGCACACCTACTCGACTTGCCAGTTCAATGACGCGCGACGCCGATGTCGCGGACGACACCGCCGCATCGCCAACGACCAGGCAACGGTCGCTCGCCGCCACCGCAGCCGCCACGGCATCGCCCCAAAAGACCGAGGTATCGATAAAGACCACGTCGGATTCGCGACGCAGGACATCAAGCAATAGCTCCACCGGACGTGCCATGAGCTCGGCTTGCTCGGGCGCCGCGACGGGACCCCAGAGCGTAACGCCCGGCGCCACGCGCATCGATGTGGCTACGATATCCGGCTCGGTGAGCGCGCCCGCCGCCGACGGCTCGATAAGTGCCGCCATATCGCGCGGAGCATCGACGCCTAACAAGTCGTAAAGGTTTCCAAACATCAGGTCCAGGTCGAGCACGGCGGCACGCAAGCCCAACAGCGACGATGTGTGTGCCATGGTGGCAACGATCGTCGACTTGCCGCAACCGCCCGAACCCGAAATGGCGCAGATGACCGGAGCTCGATGCTGCGGAGCGGCAGCGTCTGCCGGCGGCATCGGAGGCGGCGGGGCGGGCGTCGGCGACAGCGTCCCCGTCTCCCCCGCCGCAACCACACGCTGCGTCCAAGCCGGCATGGCGGCTTGTTCGGTCTGCAAGGCAGGCTCGTTCTGTGCAATCTGCTCATGCTGCATCAGCGACAACTCGCCGCACCCGGCAAAGCCCTCAACTTCGTCGAGTTCATCCGCCAGATTCACGCCGTGCACGTATCCCATATCTACAGCCGGGGAGTCGCCAGCATGCTGTGCCGGCCCTCCAGCGTCATCGTATACAAGGGGGTTCCGGGGGCGCCGACCATGCTCGGCTTCCGCTTTTCCATAATCATCAACACGCGGGCCTCTTGTAGCGCGAGGCGCCCCGGGTTCCCTATCAACAAAAGCATCGGGCTCAATCGTCATGCGCCGATCGGAATCAACCGCTCCCTCGCCCGCGCGCCCGTTGCCGCATATACTGCGCGCAGCGATGACCTCGGTCGCCCCCGCGCGAAACAGTCCCTCGATATCCGACGGATCGAGCACTTCTATCAACACGACCACGCGACTCACGCGGCCTTCGGCCGTCAGGCGCGCAACAGTCTTGCGCACATCTTCGATATCAAACAGAGACGCCGCGATGATGGCAGCCCCGCGGCGCGACGGAAACGCCCGAGCCATGGAAACCAGCCCGTCCAGGTCACCCACGCGAAGCACCTGTGCACCCGCATCACGGCCCTCGACTTCCTGCTGCAACAGCCCGTAATCGCCGCACGCGCAGCACGCAAGCCAGATCGCCTTCATCACTCGTCGCCTCCGCTCTTTTTGCCGCGCGCCGTGGCGGGAATCGTCAAGCTGACCGTTCCCTTGCCCGATGCCCCCAGCAGTTCCTTGACGTCTTCGGGGTCAGCCGCCAGCGTCACCCATTCGATCTTGCCCTCGCGCGTGGCACCGGAATTCTCACTGGTATCGATCACGCACGCGCCGCACAGTCGATCGGTTACGCCATCTTTTTGCACGTACACGTCCACATAGCTGCCCACGCCCGTGGCACCGCCGACCGAGTGCTCGGCATCGACCGCCACCGAAACGGCGACCTTGCCCTTAGGCACCTCGAGCTTGTGGCTCTCGGCCTTGGTGTAGACATTGCAGATCACGGCGTTTTTGGGAATACGCGAAGTCGTCACGTCGCCGCGCACCTGGCGCAGCTCGGTCGCCGCGTCACGCGGCAGCAGACTCGTCAGCCATTCCTGGGTTATGACATTGGTCTCATCGAGGGTCTCGCCCACATCGATATCGCGCGCCGCGACGCATACCTCGACGCGATCGCCACCGTACTTGGCCAAGGTCTCAGCCTGGACCTGTTCGGCTTGCGAGCGGATCGACGAGCCGTAAACCATGCAGAGCAGAGCAGCGAGCACGCCCGCGACCAGACTGATGGCGATGCGCTTGCTCTTGTTCACGGCCGCTCCTCTCATGGCAGTGCCGGGCGAATGCCCGTACCACCATTGTCTGGGCGGTCAGAGCGCAAAGCGGCGCAATCGCGATCTTGGTTTTCGATGTCAAACCAATCGCTGACCAAAAGCTGACCAGCCCGTCAAGCTCGTGGCAAGGTTTTGGTCAGCACGTCAGCAAACTGCATGTTTCGAGGCTTTTCCGCAGCAAAAAAGCCGTCTCCCGAACAGTTGGGAGACGGCTGTCATAGGAAAAATCAATTACAGATGGACATCGGGATCGAGCATTTGAGCGCTCACGCGCATGGATGACGCCAGGTTTTGGAACGTTTCCAGACGCAGGCTGTCGATCTGCCCGGCGTACTCGGCCTCGCGAACGGCGCAGCCCGGCTCATGGGTATGCGTGCAATCGCCAAACCGGCACGCGTGCGATGCCTCGACAATCTCGGGGAAGGCGCACGCCAGACCCCGCTCGTGACCCACGAGCGGTAGGCTGCGCAGGCCCGGGGCATCGGCGATCACGCCGGCGTCGCCCGGCAGCGCCACCATCACGCGCGCGACGGTAGTGTGACGGCCCTGGTCGTCGCGTTCGCGCACACCGCCGGTCGCCAACGTATCGTGGCCCAGCAGTGCATTGAGCAGCGTCGACTTGCCGGCACCCGACTCGCCCAGAATCATGGCGCAGCTCCCGGCAGGCACGCAGGCACGGACCTCGTCCAGGCCGCGGCCCTCGGCAGAAGACGTCACGATCACGCGCACGTCCGGGCCCACTAGGCGGCGCACGCGGTCCAGATCGCGCTCGAGCTCCTCGGCATCGCAGCGGTCAGCTTTGGTGAGCACCACCACCGGCTCGGCATCGCAGTCGAGCGCCAACACCAGCGAGCGCGCCACGCGGTCGAGCAGCACCTCACCGGCACCGAGCGCCTGCACGATTAGCACGCTATCCACGTTGGAGCAGAGCACCTGGCGCTCTCCACGGGCACGGCCGCGCCAACGCTCAAAGCTCGTACGGCGCGGCAGAACGCACTCAATCACGCCCATATCGTGCCCGGGAGCGCAGCGCACCGCCACACGGTCGCCCACGGCAGGCAGCAGGACCTCGTCCTCGCCGCGCGACTTGGCAAACCCCACGGCATGCTCGGCGCGGAAGGCATCATCGGCAGTCGCCACCAGCGGAAACCCGCGATCCAAGCGCACCACGGCGCCAAGCTGCATCTGCTCGGGCTCCTCGGCATGTGCGCAAAAGTCGTCAAATGCCGCCTGCTGAGCTTCATCGACCGGCAGGTCATCGAACGCCGGAACATCCTGCAGCGCGTCGAGTCCCGGCACGTTTGCCAGCAGCTCCTCGGCTGATGCGGGGGCCTCGGTCGCAAGCTTCCGACGACGATCGCGCTTAGCCCGCGTCCCCGTCGTCTTTTTCTTCGCCTTAGCCTTAGCCTTAGCCACAAACGCCTCCCAGCAGCCAAAATCACAACTGAGCAGGTATTTTAAATCAAAAAGAGCTGGCCGGGCAAAGCCCGACCAGCTCACAAACTTTCCCTCAGCCCTTTTCATCCGCACGGGAGAAAAGCCAACAAGGATACCGCAGGGCCCGCCCCGGAAGCCCTTTCTCCCGAACGATCCCGCAGCGCGAAGCGCGAGGACCAGTGAGGGAGAAAGGGCGTGGGGCGGGCCCGGACGAGTACGCTACTCTTTCTCCACAGCGCGCATGATCGCCTTGTAGATCTCCATCAGCGGGATGATCAGGAAGGCCAGACCCAGCGCGGCAAGAACGCCCTTGAGCTCAAGCGTCACAGGGCCAAAGAACATCTCGGCAAGCGTCGGCTGCACGGTCACGATCACCGTCAGCACCAGTGCCAGCGCGGCGGAAGCCCACAGCCACTTGTTCTGCTTCTTCATGGTGAACAGCGACGCACGACGGCTGCGCATATTGAAGCAGTGGAAAATCTCGACCATGTTGAGCGTGATGAACGCCATCATCACGCCTTCCTCGTCGGCATTGCCGGCGATCATATCGGCGATGTGGATGTAGCCCATGTCAAAGTACACGCCCACAAAGAAGCTCGCCAGCACCAGCACGGTGATGATTAGGCCCTGGACCACGCAGTCCAGACCCATATGTCCGGCAAAGACGCCGTCCTTGGCGTTGCGCGGCTTGCGCTTCATGATGTCGCCCTCGGCGTCCTCCATGCCCAGCGCGAGCGCGGGGAAACAGTCGGTGACCAGGTTCACCCACAGCAGCTGCACCGGCTGGAAGATGGTAAAGCCGATGAGCGTGGCGATGAACACCGAGAAGACCTCGGCAAGGTTAGCCGAAAGCAGGAACTGGATGACCTTGCGGATGTTGTCGTAGATGCGACGGCCCTCTTCGCAGGCACCGATGATGGTAGCGAAATTGTCGTCGGCGAGCACCATGTCGGCGACGTTCTTGGTGACGTCGGTACCAGTAATGCCCATGCCCACGCCGATGTCGGCGCGCTTGATGGACGGGGCGTCGTTGACGCCGTCGCCCGTCATGGCCACGATCTGGTCGCGCGACTTCCAAGCCTCGACGATGCGTGTCTTGTGCTCGGGTTGGACGCGGGCGTACACGCCGTAGTCCTCGATGTGCGCGTCGAGTTCCTCGTCGCTCATGCGATCGAGGTCGGCACCGGTGATGGCATGGTTGCGATCGGTGACGATGCCCAGCTGCTTGGCGATGGCCACGGCGGTGTCGATGTGGTCGCCCGTGATCATGACGGTGCGAATACCGGCATCGTGGGCCTCGCGGATGGCGTCGGCGACCTCGGGGCGGACAGGGTCAATCATGCCGGACAGGCCGCAGAAGACCAGGTCGTGCTCGAGCGCAGCGGGGCTGCAGTCGCTCGGGACCTCGGTGTAGGTGCGGCTTGCCAGCGCCAGCACGCGCAGGGCCTCGTCGGCCATGGCCTTGTTGGCGGCCACGAGCTCGGCACGACGCTCCTCGGTCAGCGGAACGACCTTATCGCCCTCGTAGATGTGGGTGCACAGGCCAATCACCACGTCGGGCGCGCCCTTGGTGTACTGCTCGTACTCGCCGTCCAGGGTCTCGACGACCACGGACATCATCTTGCGACCCGAGTCAAACGGGGCCTCGCCCACGCGCGGGTGCTCGGCGGTCAGGCCGGTGAGCCCCGCCTTGCCGGCGTCGTTGACGAGCGCGCACTCAGTCGGCTCACCCACGGCCTCGCCCAGCTCCTCGTCCCACTGGGCATCGGAGCACAGAGCCATGCCGGCCAGGAACTTCTCCTTAGGTGCGGCGAGCTCGTGCTTGACGACGGTCATCTTGTTCTGGGTGAGGGTACCGGTCTTGTCGGAGCAGATGGTCTGCGTGCAGCCAAGGGTCTCGACGGCAGAGAGCTTGCGGATGATTGCCTGACGCTTGGCCATCTTGGTCACGCCAAGCGACAGCACGATGGTCACGACGGCAACCAGGCCCTCGGGGATGGCGGCGACGGCAAGCGAGACAGCGACCATAAAGGTGTCGAGCAGGGCGGTCGGGTCGGTAAGAACGTTGCCCACGCCGTGGCGGATGATGTCGACACCAAAGATAACGACGCAGATGACGATAACCATAATGGTAAGGATGCGGCTGAGCTCGGCAAGCTTCACCTGCAGCGGCGTGAGCTCTTCCTTGGCCTCGGCCAGAGCGCCGGCGATCTTGCCCATCTCGGTGTTCATGCCGGTGCCGACCACGACGGCGCGACCGCGACCGTACACCACGGTAGAGCCCATGTAGCACATGTTCTTGCGGTCGCCGAGCGGCACGTCGTCAGTGCCCGCGGCAAGCTCAATCACGTTGGTGTGCTTCTCGACCGGCACGGACTCGCCGGTCAGTGCGGCCTCTTCGATCTTCATCGTGGCGCTCTCGAGCACGCGGCAGTCGGCCGGGACGGAGTCGCCCGCCTCGAGCATGATCACGTCGCCGG
>CAUBQN010000017.1 GCA_958438125.1 uncultured Collinsella sp. | reverse complement strand
CGGGACACGGGCACCGTCGAGGTTACGCGATCGAGCCTGAGCTCCATAAGACCCGTGGAACCGATCTCGACATTGTGCACGTCTTCCAAATTGACCAGGTAGCTGCGATGAACGCGAATAAAGCCCTCGGAGTCCAAGCGACGCTCGAGCGAAGAGATCGACTCATTGATCAGGTACGTTCCCTCGGCGCAGATGGCGTTGCAAAAATCGGCGCGCGCCTCAAAGTAGCAGACGTCTGCGGCGGGAATGAACACCTTTTTGCCCCCGCGGTCCACCGTCAGACGCAAAGGCTGGCGCGGAGCATGGATAACACGACGGGCACCCAAGGCTGCCTCGATCTTGTCGAGTGCCTTTGACAGGCGTGCGTCCTCGACCGGCTTGACGACATAGTCGACCGCATCGAGGTTATACGCATCGGCGGCAAATTCGGCAAACGCCGTCACAAACACAACCACCGGCGGCGTCTTTAGGTTCTGCAGCGTCTCGGCAAGCTCAATTCCCGAGCGACCGGGCATGGTAATGTCTAAAAACAACACGTCGGGCTTGTTCGACAGAATCGACTCCACGGCTTCGGTGACATTGCCCGCCTCGGCAATCTGACCCACACGCATATCCTTTTCCAACAGATAGCGTAGCTCAGCCCTAATGGGAGGCTCGTCATCAACCACCAAGATGTTCCAGCCTTCGGACATATGTGCTTCCCCTCTTTTTCTCTCAATCCAACCGCATGCTACGCCGTCAACGGCGCCGGCTCATGCGGCTCGCCGTTCAGCTCGACGATGACCTGCGTTCCCACGCCCTCCTGGGACTTCACGCGCATGCCGGAATCTTCTCCGTAAAAGAAATGGATGCGCTGAAGCACGTTGAAGAGCGCCAGGCCGCAACCTCGCTTGACGGAGCCGTCGGCGGTAATGCTCTCGGGCTCCTCTCGGCGATGTTGCTCAAACAGATGCGCGCAGACTTCTTCGCTCATACCGATGCCATCGTCCTCGACGATGATCTCCAAACCGTCATCGGTCTCGAAAGCCCTAACATGAATAGAAAGCGGCTCGGTCTCGCGCTGCGCGTGCTTGATGCAGTTTTCGAGCAACGGCTGCAAGATAAACGGCGGCACCATGCAATCGCGCACCTCAAAGTCGATATCGACCGAGACGCGCAGACGGCCGTCGCCATAACGAGCCTGCATAAGATTGATATAGCGAGTGCCCTGTTCCACCTCGTGCTCGAGCGTTGTGAGGGTATCGGAATCAGAAAGCGTCTGACGGTAGTAATTGGAAAAGTCGATGAGCAGCGACCTGGCCTTGTCCGGCTCGGTACGTACGAGCGACACGATGGTGCTGATGGTGTTAAACAGAAAATGAGGATCGACCTGCGATTGCAAGGCGCGCAGCTCCACGCGGGCCGTAAGCTCGTCCTGGCGCTCGAGCTCAAAGCTCGCAAGCTGCGTGGAAATGAGGTCGGCAAAGCCCGAGGCAAGCGCCGTCTGGCGCATATCGATGCTGCTCAGACGGGGATAATACAGCTCGAGCGTGCCCACGCAATGCCCGCGCACGGTAAGCGGTGCGACAATACCGGCGCGCAGGCGCGGAAAGTAGCCACCCGTCTCGGTCGAGGCATCGCGCGAGAACACGCTTTGTTCACCGCTGTTGATCACGTTGAGCGTAGTCCGCAGCACCACCGGGGTGCCCGCGGGGCATTTTGCCGAGTCCTCGCCCCAGCTTGCCAACACCTGCTTGCCATCGGTAAAGCAGATGGCAGAGGCGATAGTTTCGGACAGGATGATCTTAGAGGCGCCCAGGGCAGCTTCGGGCGTAAGGCCGCGCGACGTGTAGGCGAATATTTTTGAAGCGATGGCGAGCGTGCGGTCGGTTGCGCTCGATGTGAGGTCGTCGGGAACGACAAAGACGTACGAGAAGAAGAAGCACAGCATGACCAAGCCGGCAATGACGACAACGGCCGGAACGGGATTGGGATTATCGGTTAGATCCCAGATGAGCAGCAGGATAAGCAGCGGAACGACAATACCGAGCAAGATGGCTTGAACCACATGCTGAGCGGTACGAAAGACCTTGGTAGAGTTGTAGCTCTTGCCCAGAATCAGCCTATTGAGATCCACTGTCATCTCCTTCTTACTGACGCACCCCATAGCAATAAAGAGGGCCGCAAGCGACCCTCTCCATTGCATTATGCAATCAAAAACTGTGTTTTGCATCCAGCCATCGACAAACGGTATCTTAGGCGCTGTATTTGTTGGCCTCGCCAAAGGTGCCAGCCTCGACGATCCAGCCATCCTTCATGATGACGTCCATGTTGTCGGTGTTGAGCACGTGGATGTCGGCGGCGACGTCACCGTTGACGACCAGCAGGTCGGCGCACTTGCCGGCCTCGATGGAACCGGTCTCGTCCTCGATGTGGCACATCTTGGCACCGTTGAGGGTGGCGCAGGTGATGGTCTCGACCGGGGTGAAGCCGATCTTGTCGACGAACTCGTACATCTCCTCGATGGAGCAGGTGCCGTACGGGGTGACGAAAGAGAAGGAGTCGGAGCCAATCGTCATGACGACGCCGCGCTTCTTGGCCTCGCGCAGGCAGTCGTAGTTGCGCTGCAGTTCCTTCTCGACCAGAGTGCCCTCGTACTTGTCGTGCAGCTCGGGGACGTAGACGGGCGGATAGGTGGCGTACCAGGTGGGCAGGAAGGCGATCGTCGGGGTGAAGAAGGTGCCCTGCTCGGCCATGAGGTCCATGGTGCGCTCATCGATATCGAAACCGTGAATCAGCTGCTCGCAGCCAAAGCGAACGGAATCGTAGGCAGCGGCGTGATTGTTGTAGCAGTGGCTCCACACGGGGATACCGACCATCTTTGCCTCTTCGACCACGGCCTGGATCTCCTCGGAGCAATAGTGCTGGTCGCGACCGGAGTCCCAGCGCCAGATGCCTCCACCGGTAGCCCAGATCTTGATGGCATCGGGGTTCTCGCGCAGGCGACGACGGACGGCTTTGCGCAGATCCCAAGGACCATCGACCTGGTCGCCCCAGGGGTGGGATTCCTTGTTGAGCTCCTGGGTGCAGTGGTGGGAGTCACCGTGACCGGCAACACGGCAGAAGCCCAGGCCGGTGGCCAGAACGCGCGGGCCCTTAAAGACGCCCTTGTCGATGCAATCGCGAATCTGGATACCAAAGCGGCCGATCTCGCAGACGGTGGTGAGGCCGTGGGTGAGGCAGTCGTAGGCCTGCTTGACGGCGACGGCCTGCTTCTCGAGGAGCGGCTGCATGACCCAATCGGTGTCATCGTCGGTCAGGTTGCCCGAGAAGTGCAGGTGGGTGTCGATCAGGCCGGGAAGGACGGTCTTGCCGGCGGCGTCGATAACCTCAACGCCCTCGGGAAGGTCCTGCATAGCACCGGCGTACTCGATCTTGCCGTTGTCGTCGACGAGAACGAGGGAGTTCTCGACCGGCTCGGCGCCGGTACCGTCGATGAGCTTACCGCCAACGATTGCATACTTAGTGGACATGGTTCCTCCTTATGGATCCATATAGTGGGCGAGGCCGTGTTGGGTTAAGGCCTCACAAAGCTACCCAAGTGGTGCCGGGTTCGGTGCGCGGGAGAGAGGGCCCCGCGCACCCAATCCGCCCCGGCCAGGCGTTACTTTTTGCGGGAATTGGTGAAAGCCATGAGAGCCAGGCCAATAGCTAACCAGCCGATCACGATGCTCCACTCCACCATGTTGAGGGAGGCGGGAGAGAACGGAATCACGAGCAGGCCGATGATAATGGCGCAGGCAGCGATAGCGAGGCCGATGCCAAACTTGCCGCCGGGCACCTCGTAGGGACGAGGCAGGTCGGGCTCGGTGAAGCGCATGCGCAGGCAGGCGAGGGCGACCATGCCGCAGGAGAAGATGAAGGCGAGAGCCGACACGTTGGTCAGAGGAATGAGCATGTTCTTGCCCAGGAACGGACCGATGACAGTGATGACGCCCAAGACGACGCAGGCAAGCTTGGGAGCGCCGGACTTGGGGTCGACCTCGGCGAACTTCTCAGGCAGCTGGCCCTTGCGACCCATGGCGAGCATGATGCGGCTCGTGGCGCCATAGAAGGAGTTCATCGGGCCCATGGGTCCAAGCGTGGCGATGACGAGCATGGCCAGGTACAGGAGCATGTTGATGCCCTTGAGGCAGGCAAGCGCGGGAACCGGGCTCTTAACAAACTCATGCCAGTCGAGGATGGTGCCGAACGAGTAGATGCAGACCATGTAGAAGCCGCCGGCGGCCAGCAGGGCCAAGGAGATGATCTTGCCGAACTTGTTCCAGTTGAGGCCCTCGGCTGCTTCCTCAGCCTGCTGAGGAATGGTGTCGAAACCGGCGTAGAAGAACGGGGTCAGAACCAGGACCGACACGATGCCGGCGAACAGGCTGGTGCTTTCGGTAGCAGCCTTGCCGCCGCCAGCGCCGCTGACCTGGGAGAATACGGGCATGGCGTTGTCCGGCGAGCCGGTGAACAGCGAGACGCCCATGGCGAGCAGCATGCCGCAGAGCAGAGCCTTGGTCAGGAAGGCCTGGAGCTTGGCGGCCGAGCTGGCACCGCGGAAGTTGAGGAAGATGACGTAGACCGCAAAGCCGAGCGCGATCAGCGTCGGGAACAGGTAAACGTCGGCGCCTAGGATGGTGTAGAGCTTGACGGCGCGCAGCCACTCAAGACCGGGCAGGCTACCGAACATCTCGGACACGAGGGTCGAGATGGCGATGGCCTCCCACGGGCACAGGATTCCGTTGCCCAGGGCCAGGAGCCAACCGGTGATGTAGCTCAGCGTACGGCCAAAGCTACGATCGACATACTCGACGATGCCGCCCGAGATGGGGATAGCAGCCGTGAGCTCACCGAAAACAGCTCCGACGGGCACGAGGAAGATTGCACCCAAGAGGAATGCGATCATAGCGGGAACGGGACCGCCGCCCACGACCATCCAGTCGCCGACCTGCAGAACCCAACCGGTACCGATGATGGCACCGAAACCGATGGTGAAGAAGTTCCAGAGCGAAAGTGTTTTCTTCATGCCGCCGTCACCCTCGACTGCAACTTCTGCGTTCTTGTCCGCCATTGTTCCCCTCCTTTCCTTTTTGACGCCCCTTGGCGTCACCCCTTGCGCGGTCCGTTTTGCCGCGCGCTTTTATTTCGTGGCTTTAAGATACGGCCTTGGCACAGCAGCGCCGCTTGTAGCTCGACCGAAGGCAGAACTGTACAACGAACGGCACCGTTTTTGGGACGAACGGCGAGGGGCGCCACTCGTTGCGAGTGGCCGTTTTGATGACGCGATTCGATCGCTCGCGGAGGGTGCCGCTTTATGGCGCCAGGCTCGCTCCCGTTCGTGCCGTTTACCGAGCTTTTGTCGCACGCACTCATTTGCTGCACGTCTTTTTTGTAGGATGGACGGGTTATACGTGAGACGAGGCGGTTCGAATGGCATATGGTTTTAACGACGGCGACCAACGGCGACAGAGCGTTCGCCTTGCTGGCCGCACTACGCCGATGCCCGGGAGTGTCCCAAGTGGAGATCCGCAACGGTCCCAGGAACAGCTCGGGGCCTCATCTCGACAGTATGCAGGTAGCCCACGACAAAGCGACCGCCCGGACACGGGCACTCGCCGGCGCCAGGCCGACGCTTCGCAGCCACGTCACAATGGCCGTCGCCAATCTGCCGCTCATATCAATCGTTTCTTTTCGCGCCCCCAAAGCGGACAGGGCACCGAAATCCCCCGCCCTGCATCACGCGGCGAAGCTTCGTCACTTCCCATCCGCCGCGTGCGCATCGCGCTTTGCTCCATCGTCGCGTGCCTGATCTTTTTATTGTTAGGCTCGTGTATCTCCCACGGCTCGGCCGGCCTCGAGCCGACCGCCGAAGACAAGCTGCTCAAGGCCCCGGTTGCGCCCGGCTACTCGTTTGCGTTTTCGACCCCGCGTTCGCAGTGGCAAGCCGGCACCATGCCCCACATCTATCAGATTGATCCGGCATGGTCGGAGCTGCCCTACGCTGGCGGCACCATCCGCCAAAATGCCTGCGGCCCTACCTGCCTTACCATGGTCTACATCTATAAGACCGGCCACACCGATATGACGCCGGTCGATATGTGCGCTCTTTCCGAGGCGGGCAACTATGCCCCCACCGGTGCCACCGAGTGGTCGTTTATGACGAGTGGCGCATGGCAGCTGGGCCTTAACGGAACGGAACTCCATATCGATCGCAGCTCCATCACTCAGGCGCTGCGCTCGGGTGCGCCCATCATCGCATCGGTTCGCCCCGGCACCTTTACCAACGTTGGACACTATATCGTGCTCTGGGGCATCGACGATGCCGATCAAGTGGAAGTCTACGACCCCAACTCGCAAAGCCGCAGCGCTCGCCGCTGGGGCGTCGTAGAAGTCCTCAACGAAATCGAAGCCATGTGGGCATACTACTAGTCATTTAAGAACGTCCCCAATGACTAGGTAGATAGCAAAAGCCCCACAGTCGGAGCGGACTGCGGGGCTCATGAAGAGAGGCTAGTTTGTGGGCGCTTTGCCTGGCGCCCACGAGAGATGCAACAGAGTAGAGACTACTCGTGGATGCGGGTACCGGAGAGGCCGGCCATGGTCTCGGCGGCCTTGTCCAGAGCACCGATGATGCAGGTACGGCCCTTGCGGGAACGGGCGAACTTGATGGCAGCGCGGACCTTGGGCTCCATGGAACCCTTGCCGAACTGACCCTCGTCGGCCAGACGCTCGGCCTCGTCGGCGGTGAGGTCCTCGAGCTCCTCCTGGTTGGGCTTGCCAAAGTTGATGGCGACATGCTCAACGGCGGTCAGCAGGAACAGAACGTCGGCGTCGCAGTCCTCGGCCAGCAGCTCGCCGCCCAGGTCCTTGTCGATGACGGCGGGGACGCCCTTGTAGCAGCCCTTGTTCTCGTAGTCGCGGACGACGGGGATGCCGCCGCCACCGCAGGCGATGACGATGAACTCGTTGTCGAGCAGGTTGAGGATGGAGTCAGCCTCGACGATCTTCTTGGGATCGGGGGAAGCGACGACGCGACGCCAGCCGCGGCCGGAATCCTCGACGAAAACCTTGGAGGGATCCTCGGCCATGAACTCCTTGGCCTGCTCCTCGGTGTAGAAGGGGCCGATCGGCTTGGTCGGGTTCTTGAACGCGGGATCATCCGGATCGCACTCGATCTGGGTGACGACGGTGGCGGCGTGCCAACGCTTATAGCGCTTGTGCATCTCGCGGCCGATGCCCTGCTGCAGGTGATAACCAATATAGCCCTGGGACATGGCGCCGCACTCGGGCAGCGGCATCTCGGGGGTGCCGATGGCGTCGTGGGCAGCGGCGAAGGCGTTCTGGATCATGCCGACCTGCGGGCCGTTGCCGTGGGTGATGATGATCTCGTTACCCTGCTCGATAAGACCAAGGAGAGCGTGGGCGGTGTTGCTCACGGCCTCGATCTGCTCGACGGGGTTGTTGCCGAGGGCGTTGCCGCCAAGGGCGACGACAATACGATCGGGCTTGCCAAGAGGCTTAGACATTGCTGGAATCCCTTCTGTAAAAGGCCTACAACCCATTAATAACCCGTGTCCGTGCGATACGCGAGTTTATTAAGGTTTATATTCCTGTTATCCCTCATTTTATTCATTTTGAAAACAGTTGAACGGTGAACGGTCGTTTTTACCCGCTCAGCGTATAGAAGCCCAGCTCAGGTATATCTACGCCATTTACGTGCGACTTTATTTTAATAGAGCAGGGATTAGACCAGGTTATGCAAACTATATCTCTGCTAAACACAAAACGGACAGCGCAATATCTTACTCGCACTATACGAGATTCTATGCATTGATAAGACGAGTATGCACTCTTACAAAAACATGGGGCATTTCATCCAGCATAAGGAATAAAGAAGCGCTCCAAAAAGGCACCCAGTCCCAAAGCACGGGGATAGAAGGCAGCAACAGCCAAAACCTCCATCCATCCCCAAAGTGGCGCGAGGTTTCGCGGCAAAGCTGCGAAACAGCGAAGGGGACAAAAGACCCCCACAACCACGTCCTTCATCAGCCCACACAATCCGAGAACGTAGTCGTAGCAGGATCTGAGGGCTGACCTTCGCGGACACTCCGCAGGACGAAAGAACCCCCGCCGCACGTAGTGCGCAGCGGGGGTTCTTTCATGTCCGAGGACGTCCGCGAAGGTCAGCCCTCAGATCCTGCGGTGGGAGACTTAGGCCTCGTTGTACACCGTCTTGAGCTTTAGCAGGTGAGCGTAGCGGTCCATGGCGGCCTGCTCGTTCTCCTTGAAGAGCTCCTCGGCGCGCTCGGGGAAGGAACGCGTCAGCGAAGCGTAACGGGCCTCGTTCATCAGGAACTCCTGATAACCGCCCGCGGGCTCCTTGGAATCGAGCGAGAACTTCTTGCCGGCAGCAGCCTCGGGGTTGAAGCGGAAGAGGTTCCAGTAACCGCACTCGACAGCCTTCTTCATCTCGGCCTGGCAGTTCTGCATGCCGCCCTTCTTGATGGAGTGCATCTCGCAGGGGCTGTAGCCGATGATGAGGGACGGACCGTCGTAGGCCTCGGCCTCGTGGATGGCCTTGAGGGTCTGAGCCGGGTTGGCGCCCATGGCGACCTGCGCCACGTAGACGTAGCCGTAGCTCATGGCAATCTCGGCCAGGGACTTCTTCTTGGTCACCTTACCGGCAGCGGCGAACTGAGCAACCTGGCCCAGGTTCGAGGCCTTGGAGGCCTGACCGCCGGTGTTGGAGTAGACCTCGGTGTCGAAGACGAAGACGTTGACGTTGTGGCCGGAAGCCAGGACGTGGTCCAGGCCACCGAAGCCGATGTCGTAAGCCCAACCGTCGCCACCGAAGATCCAGAAGGACTTCTTGGTGAGGTAAGCCTTGTCGGCGAGAATCGCCTTGGAAGCGTCACAGCCGCACTTCTCGAGCTCGGCAACGTAGGCGGCGGCAGCGGTCTTAGAGGCCTCGGCATCGTTGACGGAGTCGATCCAAGCCTGACCGGCGGCCTTGAGCTCGTCGGACGGACCGTCAGCGGCGATGATCTCCTGCGTAGCAGCGATCAGCTTCTTCTGAACGGCCTCGTAGCCCACGGCCATGCCCAGACCGTGCTCGGCATTGTCCTCGAACAGGGAGTTGTTCCACGCCGGGCCGTGACCGTCCTTGTCCTTGCAGTAAGGAGCGGTGGCAGCGGGGTTGCCCCAAATGGAGGAGCAGCCGGTGGCGTTGGAGATGAATATGCGGTCGCCGGCGACCTGGGTCACCAGACGAGCATAGGCGGTCTCGGCGCAGCCGGCGCAGGAGCCGGAGAACTCCAGGTAGGGCTGCTTAAACTGGCTGCCCTTGACGTTGGCCGCGATGAGCTCCTTCTTCTCGGAGACGTTCTCGACCATGTAGTCCCAAACGGGCTGCTGGTCCATCTCCTGCTCGGTGGGAACCATCTCGAGGGCGCCCTTGGGGCAGACCTTGACGCAGTTGGTGCAGCCCATGCAGTCGAGCGGGGACACGGCCATGGTGAACTTCATGCCCTTGGCCTTGGGGCCCATGGCGTCGAGCGTGCGGGTAGCCTCGGGTGCGGCGGCTGCCTCGTCCTCGGTCATCGCGAACGGACGGATGGTGGCATGCGGGCACACATAGGCGCACTGGTTGCACTGGATGCACTTGGTCTCGTCCCAGTGAGGAACGACCACGGCGACGCCGCGCTTCTCGTATGCGGAGGCGCCCAGCTCAAACTGGCCGTCGGCACAATCGACAAAGGCGGAAACGGGCAGGCTGTCGCCATCCATGCGATCGATGGGCTCGAGCAGGTTCTTGACCTGCTGGGCGATGGCGGACTTGGTCTCCTCGGAGAGCTCGACGGGAGCGACATCCTCGGCAGTTGCCCAGTCGGCCGGAACCTCGAACTTACGGAAGGCGGTAGCGCCGGCATCGATGGCCTTGTGGTTAGCGTCGACGATGGCCTGGCCCTTCTTCATGTAGGACTTGGTGGCCGCGTCCTTCATGTACTGCAGGGCGTCCTCGGCGGGCAGGACCTTGGCCAGCGCGAAGAAGGCAGACTGGAGCACCGTGTTGGTGCGCTTGCCCATGCCGACCTTGGCAGCCAGGTCGATAGCGTCGATCAGGTAGACGTTGACGTTGTTGTTCGCGATGTAGCGCTTGGCCACGGCGGGCATGTGCTCGGCGAACTCCTCGTCGCTCCACTGGCAGTTGACCAGGAAGGTGCCGCCCGGCTTGACGTCGCGGACCATCTTGAAGCCCTTGACGATGTAGCTGGGGTTGTGGCAAGCGACAAAGTCGGCCTTGGTCACGTAGTACGGCGAGCGGATCGGAGAATCACCAAAACGCAGGTGCGAGACGGTGACGCCGCCGGTCTTCTTGGAGTCGTACTGGAAGTAGGCCTGAACGTACTTGTCGGTGTGGTCGCCGATGATCTTGATCGAGTTCTTGTTGGCGCCGACGGTACCGTCGCCACCCAGACCCCAGAACTTGCACTCGATGGTGCCGGGGGCTGCGGTGTTGGGCGCATCCTCGGCCTCGGGCAGGCTCAGGTTGGTCACGTCATCGACAATGCCGATGGTGAACTCGCGCTTGGGCTCGTCCTTCTTAAGCTCCTCGAAGACAGCGAACGCGGACGCGGGAGGCGTGTCCTTGCTGCCCAGGCCGTAACGGCCGCCGACGACCTTGATGCCCGTCTTGCCGGCCTCGTAGAGAGCGGAGACGACGTCCTGGTAGAGCGGCTCGCCGATGGAACCCGGCTCCTTGGTGCGGTCCATGACGGCGATCTTCTGGACGGTCTCGGGGAGAACGTCGACGAAGTGCTTGATGGAGAACGGACGGAACAGGCGAACCTTGACCAGGCCGACCTTCTCGCCGTGAGCGTTGAGGTAGTCGATGACTTCCTCGAGCACGTCGCAGAAGGAGCCCATGCACACGACGACACGATCGGCATCGGGAGCGCCGTAGTAGTTGAACAGGCCGTAATCGGTGCCGAGCTTCTCGTTGATCTTCTTCATGTAGCCCTCGACGACGGCAGGGAGCTCGTCGTAGACCTTGTTGCAGGCCTCGCGGTTCTGGAAGAAGATGTCGCCGTTCTCGTGGCTGCCGCGGGTGTGCGGGTGCTCAGGGTTGAGCGCGTGATCGCGGAAAGCCTGGACGGCGTCCATGTCGCACATCTCGGCAAGATCCTTGTAGTCCCACATGGCGACCTTCTGGATCTCGTGGCTGGTGCGGAAGCCGTCGAAGAAGTTAAGGAACGGGGTCTTACCCTCGATGGCGGCAAGGTGAGCCACCGGCGAGAGGTCCATGACCTCCTGGACGTTGCCCTCGGCGAGCATGGCGAAACCGGTCTGGCGGCAGGCCATGACGTCGGAGTGATCGCCAAAGATGTTCAGGGCGTGGGAAGCGACGCAACGCGCGGAGACGTGGAAGACGCCCGGGAGCTGCTCGCCCGCGATCTTGTACATGTTCGGGATCATCAGGAGCAGGCCCTGAGAAGCCGTGTAGGTGGTGGTCAGAGCACCGGCGCCCAGCGAACCGTGAACGGTACCGGCTGCACCTGCCTCGGACTCCATCTCGACGACCTTGACCGGGGTGCCGAAGATGTTCTTGCGACCCTGGGCCGCCCACTGGTCGACATGGTCGGCCATCGGGCTGGACGGCGTAATGGGATAGATTCCCGCTACCTCGGTGTACGCATACGAAACATATGCGGCCGCCTCGTTGCCGTCCATAGACTTAAACTTACGCGCCATATACCCCTCTCCTCTCATATAGGTATACAGGCCCCGGCGATCGCCGGGATGTTGGCGTGATGGGATTTTCGCTGTTGCTTCCAATCATCTGGCAAGCAGACTCAGCAGCAGGTACATGGCGTGGAGAGAAGGCACACCGAAGCGAGGGGCGCTGGCGCGCACCGCAGGCCCAGCTACCCGTCTTGCACATGACCGAGCGCCGCAAAGGCCGCATGCCGGATGCTCCCGGGCACGCCCCGGCGATGGGAAGCGCCCGCAACGGAAATCCGCATGCGGGTTTATTGTACCCCGCCGTCAAGTGTAATTTCGACAAATATAGGTAGGCGGTAAAGGTTTACCTCGGGTGACCGCTGGAAGCCAAAATGATCCCTTGGGGACGGAGGAAAACGGATCACCGAAGGGGTCGGTCTGACTCGGTGATCCGTTTTCCTCCGTCCCCAAGGGATCATTTTGGCGGAGCTGGTTAGAGGGCGCCGAGGAGGATGGCGTAGGTGGTGGATTCGCCGAGTTTGAGCTCGTCGCCGGGGTTGAGCTGGGCAGCGCGGCCGGGCTCGACCTGGGTGCAGACGCTCGTCGCACCGTTTACCACCACGGTTCCGTTGGTGGACGACAGGTCCTCGACGTACCAGACATTCTGCTCATCGCACCACACGCGGGCATGACGGGCCGAGACATCGTCGCCAACATCGGTGATATCGCCCTCGCCCGTGGCCAGCGCTCCGATCTCCACACCCTGCTCGCTCGGCTGGATCCAGCGCGGGGCGCTTACCACGTAACCGTTTGGCACGCGCAGCAGGCCCAGCGGGTGCGCGGGCGCCGCCTCGTGCTCGCCTGCGACCGTCGAGGTGCTCAGCGAACGCGGGGTCGACGTGGCACCGCCGCAGGTCGCATGCGCATAGTCGATGGCATAGGTCACCGAGGATCGAACATCCGCCGAGCAACCGACGGCGACAAACAGCACCAGCACGGCCTCGGCGCGCTCAGCGGGCATAAGCTCCGCCGCCTGCGACAGGCGCTCGAGCGCATTGCGGTAGAGATTCGTGTCCTGATGGCATTCCTCGAGTGCCCGCACCATGGGCTCGCCAGCGGGGCCGCACACCATGTTGGTCACGGCCGCGGCGTCCATGGGATTGCGACGGCGCAGGGCCAGCTGCGACATAATGCGCGCGGCCGAGGTGCCGTAATCGGCAAAAAAACGCTCCTGCAGCGTGCCGACCGGCGCGCGCACGATAAAGCGCGAAACCCAAGAGCGATCGGCGGCACGGCTCTGCGGACTACGGCCGTCGGCGAGCGGGCGGCTCGAGAGCACCAGGCCGCACAGTTCGATATGGCTCAGGTGCGCTGTGCGCTTAAAGATGTCAAACATTGCCCCACACGGGGTGAGCTCAGCTTGAGAAGCCATGGCTTAGCCCTCCTTGGTCGCAGAGATAGTGTCGGATACTTCGGCCGGCCCGCCAAAGGCGCGAGCAGCCGCGGCTCCGCCGGCAAGTGGCGTCGCCGTCTGGGTTTTTGCACGCCGCGGCGCCGCGACGGGAAGCTCAAAGGCAAACCCCATCGCCAGCAAAAACCACGTGAGCGCATAGGTTGCAATTAAGGCGGCAACGAAGCCACTCGCTACGGCGCGCTGGGAAAACACGATGCATGCAACCGCGATCAGCACCGGAACCTCGCAGGCAGAAAGCGCCAGCACGCCATGCAGGAACCCCGTGCGACGATCGTGCGCCATGGCACCGACGGCAATACCCGCCATGCCCGGCAGTGCCAGCGCGAGCGCGGCGACGATACCCGGCAGCGTGCCGGACCACGAAATGTGCCCCACGGCAACCGTCATACGAGCACCCGACGCCAGCAGCGCCGCCGAAACCACCACAACGGCCCACACGAGGCCACAAACAGCCGCAGCGCCGATCATCGCAGCGCGACGGGCCACGCGACCGGACGCATCCATAGGACAGGGCGTGAGCGGCTCGCCGCGAAGCGAGCGGCCGACGTTTTGCGCGTAGTGGTCGCAAAACGTCGTAAGCGCCGCCTCCACCGCGGCGGGCTCGGGACGATCGCCCTGATTACACGACAGGCAGGCCATGACCACGTCGAACAACTGGGCATCGACAAATGCCAGCGCGTCGCGCAGCTCCTCGGAGTCCGGCTCGAGCCCCATCTGCTGTGCCTGCTCGGCGGCGGCGAGCGCCACATCGGGCTCACGCCGGAGCAGCTGGGTTAGGTCGCAACCGGGCGCATGGGCGCCAGCGGGATAGTCGGGGCGCGTATCCATCTTGAGACGATAGGGGCTGGCAATATCGCGCGTCTTTTTGCGCGAACCCGAGGTGCCCGATGCGCTCGGCGCCACCTCGTACGGTGCGACGCCGGCGATGAGCTCATAGACCGTGCTCGCCGCGGCATACACGTCGATTGCCGGCGACATGCGCAGAACGCGCAGGTCGGCAATATCGTCGGTGAGCATCTCGGGCGGAGCGTAGGCAACCGTCGCGCGGCGCAACGTGGCGTAGCGCTCTGTAAAGGACTCCGTGCCGCCGGTTCCCGCCACCGCAGAGGCAGGCTCGAGCGCCAGCGACGAGCCAAAGTCGATCAAGCACAGGTCGAAGGTGCCTTCGGCAAGCTGTCGGTCGAGCGGCAGGCGCGCCGTGCGCACCATAATATTAGCGGGCGAGATATCGCGATGGACAAAGCCCTCCCCCACCAAGCTCATGCGACAGAGTAGATCGAACAGGTCGCGACCCAGACGCGCCGCCACGAGCGGCGACAGGCGCCCGGCATCGTCCACGGCAAGGCGCGGGCGCAGGCGGGCAAGCGTCTCGCCCTCGACCCACTCCATGACAATCGCGGGCACGCCGTCGACCTCGCCCCACCCGTATAAGCGCGGAAAGCCCTTAAGACCAGAAAGGGCACGATGGCATTCGTATTCCTCGCGAAACGCCGCCTTGAACTTGGTGACCAGCGCCTCATAAGCGGCGTCGTCATCGAACTCGTCGCGCGTTGGCAAGATGAGTTGCTTGAGCGCCACGGCCTCGCCCCGCGCGTTGACGGCACGCGTCACACGGCCGATACCGCCACGGCGCATGGTGGCGTCATCGGCAAACAGCATCGTAAAACGGCGCAGGTAGGCGGGAAGCTCGTCCGTGCCCAGGGCGACGGCCGGCTCAAACCCGTCGATGCGCGCCAGGCGCAGGCCCACCATGGGATCACGGTTGAGCGACTGGGCTGCCGCAGAAGCGAGGTCGTTCGTCATAGGGCGATCGCCGCCAGACTATTGTTGAAGTTATTGAGCGCAATGTCGTCATCGCCACAGCGTTCGACCCATATGCATAAATTAGTGTAGCAGCCCCACAAATTGCCAAACTGCTTGTACCACTTCGACTTGGTCGGAAATGTCTGTCGACCAAACTCTGCGCGGATGACATACATCTCTCTGACCAGTCTCTTGCACGGTTCATAATCCCCCGTAGCGTTATAGGTCGAAACCACGCTGTTGGCGCGGGCGACATAGCCATCGAGCATGTTGTATTTGGTCACGAGCCAGCCGTGAATACTCTCCTCCTCGGCAGCCGAGAGGCCACCAGAGCCCGCGTCCCCGCCGATACCACCGTCCGTCGAGCTATCACTCGAAGATCCACCGCCAGAGGCGGAGCCCGAACCGGAGCCGCCGTCCGAGCCCGCCGAACCGGTGCCAGAACCGGACCCGTCCGAGCCGCCGGGCTTGCCTGTCTGCTGGGCGTCCTGCTCCTTCTGCTGCTCGGTCTTATTGACGACGGCAGCCACGCTGTTATTGGAAAGCTTCGTAATGACCTTGGTGTTGGTGAGCACGATGGTCTTGCCGTTTGCCAGCGTGATCTCGTTGGACGCCCGCTCGCCCTCGTCCGCGGGATCGACGCCAAACACGGTGCGCCCGACCACGCTCGCCCACGCATATCCAGTTGTCGTTCCCAAGTCGCTTTTGGCCTTGCGCCCAATATGCAGCATGCGCGCAGCATGCGCCTGCACCATGGACGGCACCGTCATGCCATAAGCCGAAACACCGGCTATGGCCAGCACGAGCGAGCAAGACAGCAGCACGTACGCCCGAGGCGCCAGGCCCAGCCGGCGTCGCATGCGCACCGCGGCGCCATGCTTTGTCTGAGTGCTAGCGGGCCGCATGCGTTCTCCTCCAACAAAAACACGCCGCTTAAAAGCGGCGCATTCTTTCATATCCACATTTGAGTGTATCAGCGAACCCAAAAGGTTGCGCAACGAATGGGCAAATACGAGGTGCGAGTGGACCCATCCACGCGATAAGCGGATGAAAAGCAGGTTTGTTGCACAACAAATGCATGAACGCGTGCCCAATTATGAGTGCCCCGTGCGGCAGGCCGACGGGACATGCCATGGAGCTGACCCGCCTAGATCGCGCGTCGGGCCTCGATAGCGCGGCCAAGCGTAAGCTCGTCGGCATACTCCAAGTCGCCGCCCACGGGAAGGCCGCTCGCAAGACGCGATACCTCAACGCCCAATGGCTTGATGGTGCGAGCAAGGTAGCTCGCCGTGGTCTCGCCCTCAATGTTGGGGTTGGTGGCGATAATGACCTCGTGGATGTCCTCGTGGCCCAGGCGCGCCAGCAGCTCGCGGATATGCAGCTGCTCGGGACCGATCTTGTCCATGGGGCTGATCACGCCGCCCAGCACATGGTACAGGCCATGGTAGCTGCCCGTGCGCTCGATTGCCTGGACGTCGCGCGGCTCGCCCACCACGCAAATGCGGGTGGTGTCGCGCATCGGGTCCTGGCAGATGGAACACTCGTCAGCGGTGGCGTAATTAAAGCAGCGGCTGCAAAAGTGCACTTCCTGCTTAACCTCTAGAATGGCCTCGGCCAGGCGGCGCGCCTCCTCGGCGTCGGCCTCGAGCAGGTAATAGGCTATGCGCTGGGCCGATTTGGGGCCAATGCCCGGCAGACGACCCAGCTCATCGAGCAGTTTTTGCAGACTGTGGTTGGCACTCATATATATGCGCGTCTTAGAACGGCATGCCCGGGATGTTGAGGCCGCCGGTGATGGCGCCCATCTGCTTGTTGGCGAGCTCGTTGACGCCGCGGACGGCCTCGTTGACAGCAGCCATGATCATGTCCTGCAGCATATCGACGTCCTCGGGATCGAGCGCATCGGGGTCGATAGTGAGGTTGACGAGCTCCATCTCGCCGTTAACGGTCACCTTGACCATGCCGCCGCCGGCAGAGGCGTCGACGGTCTGGGACTTGAGGTTCTCCTGCGCGGCGGCAAGCTGCTCCTGCATCTTGCGGGCCTGCTTCATCATCTGCTGCATGTTCATACCGGCCATGATGGCTCCTTTACGTGCGGCCGCACGCCGAGCTGCAAGGGCAGCCGGGACGCGGCGGGACTTTCAAACTCAAAAATCGTACCACGGCGCGGGGCAAGCGAACGGGGCAGTCACGCTACCTCAGTCGATATACATGTCCTGGAGTGCAAGCCGCACCCAAAGATTATGCAAAGTTGAATAATTCGCATCTGCATAATATTGAAAGCTAAATCTTGTAGAGCCGGAATCCGACATTTAATGCATACCACTAAATGGCTAAATGCCGAGCCACTACTCGAAGCGGCGCGCATGACGGCGGGGTATAATCTGATTGCCATAGATAGCAATTTGGAGGTGCCCCATGAATGCCCCCGACGCGCTCCAAAACATCCGCTCAAAACACCCCGTTGCATATGTGGTTCTCTATCTCTTTGTCGGCTGGTCATTGCTGGTTGTCATCACCCATGCCATAGCCTTTGGAGCAGAACTGCTGATAGCCAACTCGGACCAGCCCGTCGTCAAATGGGAAGCGACCGATGAGTGCACCGACGGAACCCGAACCATTTACTACAACAGCCCGTCCCTCTACCAAGAGTTCAAGGTCAAGATAAAGGACTCCAAGATTGTCGATGCCGAACCGGGCTCTTTATTGACAATCGGAGCAACCATCAACGCCGAGCAAGTCGAGTGCACAGACGGCCATGCGACGTATCGTATCGACCTCAGCATCCTAGGCCGACCGTCACGTACCTGTCTGCTCGAATGCGATGTACACGGCACCACACTACACATGTCCGAAATACAGATGCGCCCGGACAAAGAGACCTCTTCGTGAGCAGTATACCCGCCCGCACGGTTACTCCACCGGTTTGAAAATGGTGGCCTGGCCGAAGACGTTGCGGATGAGGGCTTTGGCCTCGTCCTCGGTCTGCGGGATGCTCGGGGCTGCGCCCTGGTGGCCGAAGGGACTGCCGGCGCCGGGGTTGGACTCCCAAGGGGCAGCGGGGGCGTCATCGCTTGCGGGAGCGGACGTCGCAGCTGCGGGAGCCGCGGCTGAAGCGGCGGGCTTGGGCGCGGACGCCGCACCCGGCACGTCGAACGGGGGCAGATCATCCCCACCGGCATCGGCAGCAAAACCGCCGACCATGGCATCGTCGTAGGGCACCTGCTCGGATTCCCACGGCGCAGCCTGCGCAGACGGCTGAGTCTTGGGAGCGGACGCGCGCTCGGGCGCACGGGGCGCGGGCTCGGTCGGGAGCTTGCCCGTAGCGGGAGCGCCGGCAGGGTTGTCGGAGCGCAGCCAGGGGGCCTTACCCAGGTCGGACGACTTGGGCACAGGCGTAGCAGCGGGCTTGGGCGCGGGGATCGGAGCAGCCGGTTTGGGCTCAGCGGGTTCAGGCGCCGACGGAGTCGGTGCCGCTACCGGTGCCGCTTTTGGCTGCGTCGCGCTGACGCTCGAGGATGCAGGGGCCGCCGAGGACACGGGTTGCGGGTCCGCAGATGCCGCAGCCCGTGCAGATGGAGAATGCTCCTCATGTTGAGGAGCCGGCGTGCCACCCCCATCCAGGACATAGTCGACGGTGCGACGACCGAAGACCGCGCTGACTGTCGGCAGGACTACCGACTGCGTGTCGGCACGTCCGAGCATCTTGATGGCAAAGGTCGAACCCGCGGGGAACGAGACGGTGAGCTTGGAGCCGTCGTCGGCCGTAGCGCGAGCGTTCAACAGGAGAGCCGCATAAGAAGGTTGTTGGGCCTTGACGCGCTCGACGACCTCGCCCCATTTGCGCTGGAGCTCGCCAGCGTCCTCGACCGCGGGGGTCTCGGCAGCACCGGCGGCGGCAACCTGAGCGGCGTTGTTGGACTTGGACACCGGCACGGTCGATGCAGCAGGCGCGGGAGCCGGAGCCGCAACGGGTTGAGGTGCAGGCGTTACAGGTTTGGGCGCGGGAGCCGGAGCCGCGGACTTGGGCGCAGGCTGGACAGCCGGAACAGCAGCGCCGCGGTCCCACGGCATGCCATCCTGATGCGCGGACGCAGCAGCGGGGGCGGCGGTCGTCGCAGGAGTAGCAGCTCGGGCACCCGAGATCAGCGTCGGCTGCTGGACAGCGGGTGCGGATGCAGCAGGCGCACTCGCTTGAGCAGCAGTAACGCTCGCCGGAACGGCGGCGTTGGCGACCATGGCCTCCAAGCGAGCCACGCGCTCGGCCAGGGCCTCAATGGTCAGATCGGCCTCGGGGCGTGCCAGGCGCGTGCAGGCAATCTCGAGCACCAGGCGCACGTCGCTCGCGCCCCTCATCTCCAACGCGGCATCGTCGAGCGCCGTCAGCACGCGAGCCAAACGATCGGCAGGATGCTCGCCAAAGGCAGCGGCCTCGGCAGCAAGCGCCTCGGCCTGCTCGGCCCCGCCCTCAAACAGCTCGGCACGGGCACCGACAACGCAGGCCACATACACGTCGCGCACATGCGCCACCAAGTCGCGCGTCAGTTCCAGCAGATCGTTACCTTCCTCGACCTGCGCGCGAATAAGCCCATACAGCTCGGCGACATCACGATCGGCAATGGCGCGCGCAAACTCGCCCAGGATCTGGTCCGAAACCTCGCCCAAAAGCGAGCGGGCATCGTCCGCGTGCACGGCGCCGTTGCCAAAAACGCTCAGCTGCTCCAGTGTGGAAAGCGCGTCGCGCATGCCGCCCTTGGCATGGCGCGCCACGATGGCCAGCGCCTCGTCGTCGTAATCGAAGCCCTCCTGCTCGCACACGTAGGACAGGCGACGCTCGATATCCTCGTTGCCGATGCGGTGGAAATCGAAGCGCTGGCAGCGCGAGAGGATGGTCTCCAGAATCTTTTGCGGATCGGTGGTGCACAGCACGAAGATCACGTGCGTCGGCGGCTCCTCGAGCGTCTTGAGCAGCGCGTTGAACGCCGCCGTCGTGAGCATATGGACCTCGTCGATGATATAGATCTTGTACTTGCCGCGCACCGGGGCAAAGTTGACGGAGTTGATGATCTCCTCGCGCACATTGTCCACGCCCGTGCGGCTTGCGGCATCGAGCTCGTAGACATCGGGGTGGTTGCCCTCGGCGATGAGCTCGCACTCCTCACAGGTGCCGTCGGGCATGCAGCCGCTTGCGCCCTCGGCGCGCGCCGCCTCGGCGTTGCGACACAGTAGCGCCTTGGCCAGAATGCGCGCCATGGTGGTCTTGCCCGTGCCGCGCGGTCCGCAGAACAGGTACGCGTGGGACAGACGCCCCTCGGTGATGGCGTGCTCGAGCGTCGAGACGATATGCTGCTGGCCCACCACGGAGTCGAAGGTGAGCGGGCGATACTTTCGATACAACGATTCCATGGGTGCTCCCCCGGGTATACTGAGTCTTGTTGCCGCGACGGCCATGCGGTCGCACGGCATACTGCATTCATAATAACCCGTACGGCGAGCCCGCCGCGATAGGAGTCCAAAGAGCATGGCAGACGCAGAGAGCAACCTCGTTCCCTCCGAAGCAGCCGACCAGGTCGAGGTCGCGCTCGAGAAGCAGGCCGCAGCCGACGACAGCATCCTGTACCTCAACGAGTACCAGTACGAAAACGACCTGGTCACCGACTTCGCCCGCCTGGTCGCCTCACCCAGGCGTCGCGGCTCGCTGTATGTCGCCGCGGCAATTGCCGCGCTCATCGGCATCGGCATGCTGGTGGCCGGCGGCAGCTGGATCAAGTTCGGCGTCGTGTTGATCGTGTTCGGCGCCTTTTTGGCCTGGTGGAGCAAGAACCTGCACCACACGCTAGCCCGCGACTTTATCGACGCCGTCGAGGCCGACGAGTCCATGGGTGGCCGCTATCGCCGCGTCGCCGCCAACGAGGACGGTCTGATGGTTTGGGGCAAGAGCGGCAAGTCGCAGTTCTTCCCGTTTGAGAAGCTCGACCACGTACTCGACGGCGAGCGCATCTTTGTGGCCATGTTCGCCGACCAGGGCGTGAC
>CAUBQN010000016.1 GCA_958438125.1 uncultured Collinsella sp. | reverse complement strand
TGGAAGCGTCGAGCTGGATCAGGTTGAGACGCTCCTCGCCCTCCTCCTCGTGGATGGCACTGATGAGCATGCCGCAGCTGGGAATGCCCATCATCTTGCGCGGAGGCAGGTTGGTGATGGCGAGCAAGGTCTTGCCAACCAGGTCCTCGGGCTCGTAATAAGCGTGAATACCGGAGAGGATGGTGCGGTCGGTGCCGGTACCGTCGTCGAGCGTAAAGTTCAGCAGCTTCTTGGACTTCTTGACGGCCTCGCATGCCTTGACCTTCACAGCGCGGAAATCGCTCTTGGAGAAGGTATCAAAGTCGACGAACTCCTCAAACAGCGGCTCAACGGCGATCTTGGAGTAATCGAGCGTGGGCTTAAGCGACTTAACGAATGGGCTCGCGGCGTTGCCGGCCTCGGCAGCCTTGGCGGCAGCGGCACCGGACTGGAAACCCTTCTCGGGCTTCATGTGCGGGAACAGCAGGACGTCGCGGATAGAAGCCTGGTTAGTAAGCAGCATGACCACGCGGTCGATACCAATGCCAATGCCGCCCGCGGGAGGCATACCGTACTCGAGGGCGCGCACGTAGTCCTCGTCATACTCCATAGCCTCATCGTCGCCGCCGGCCTTCTCGGCCATCTGGGCAGCAAAGCGCTCAGCCTGGTCGACCGGGTCGTTGAGCTCGGAGAATGCGTTGGCGTACTCGTGGCCGGCGATGACCAGCTCAAAGCGGTGGGTCAAACGCGGGTCGTCCTCAAAACGCTTGGCGAGCGGGCTGACCTCGATGGGGTAATCGCACACGAACGTGGGGTTGACGATGGTGTCCTCGCCCAGCTCATCGTAAATCTCGGCGATGATCTTGCCGGTAGTCCACTCGGGCTTGATCTCCAGGCCCTTCTCGCGCGCGGCGGCAGCAAGCTCCTCGACCGGCGTGTCGATGGTGACCTGCTTGCCGAGCACGTCGGAGACGATGTCGGTCATGGGACGGCTGGCCCACTCACCAGAAAGGTCGATGGTCTGGCCCTGGTACTCGATGACCTCGGGGTTGCCGATGGCCTTGTTGGCAGCCTTGATGACACCTTGGGCGAGTGCCTTCATGCCCTCGAGGTCGGAGAAGGCACGGTAGGCCTCCATCGTGGTGAACTCGGGGTTGTGGGTAAGGTCCATGCCCTCGTTACGGAAAATGCGGCCGATCTCGAACACGCGCTCAAAACCACCGACGATGCAGCGCTTGAGGTGCAGCTCGGTGGCAATACGCAGGTAGCACTCCTGATCGAGCGCGTTGAAGTGGGTAATGAACGGCTTGGCAGTAGCGCCGCCTTGGATGGTCTGCAGGATGGGGGTCTCGACCTCCATGTAGCCGTCGGACTCCATAAAGCGACGGAAGGTGGAGAGAATCTGCGAACGCTTACGGAAGGTCTCGCGAACGTCGTCGTTGGCGATCAGGTCGACATAGCGCTGGCGATAGCGGGTCTCCTTATCGGAAAGACCGTGGAACTTCTCGGGCAGCGGACGAACGGCCTTGGCAAGCAGGGTCGCGCTCTTAGGGGCAACGGAAAGCTGGCCACGCTGGGTGCGCACGACCACGCCGGTCACGCCCAGGATGTCGCCCAGGTCGAGGGCCTTGAGCGTACTCCAGGCAGCCTCGTCCATGTCGTTGATGCGGCAGAACAGCTGAATCTCGGCAGTCGCATCGCGCACGACGATGAACATGATCTTGCCCTGACCGCGCTTGGCGACAACACGGCCAGCGATCTTCACGACGTCCTCGGTGTCCTCGCCATCGGCAAGCTCGGCGTACTTAGCCTCGATATCGGCGACGTAGTCCTCAAGCTCAGAGTGCTCAGGATAGGGGTTCTGGCCCGCCTCGAACAGGGCGGCGCGCTTGGCCAGGCGGGTGGCGCGCTCGTCGTTGAGCGTCGATGCCTGATCGGCGGCGTTCTGGTTCTCTGCCATAAGTTAGCTCCTCAAACTAAAACGCTCCCCAGGATTCGGTCCCAGGGAGCGAAAACATACCTTTACGCGGGACCGTGGTCTAGCGTGCGATCTTGGCGATGGTGTAGACGCGAGTCTTGCCGGAAGGCGTAACGACCTCGACGGAGTCGCCCTCGCCGTGACCAATGATGGCGTGACCGACCGGAGACTCGTTGGAAATCTTGTGCTCGAGCGAGTTGGTCTCGGTGGTACCGACGAGCGTGACTTCCATGACCTCGCCGTTGGGATCAATCAGCGAAACGGTGGAACCAATGGAGACGGTCAGGTCGCCCGTGGTGGCAGCAACCTGAGCGTTGGCGAGGATGGCCTGGATCTCGGCAATACGAGCGGCGTTCTGGGCCTGCTTGTCCTTAGCGGCGTCGTACTCGGAGTTCTCCGAAAGGTCGCCGAACGCGCGGGCTTCCTTGATGTCCTCGACGATCTCCTTGGCGTAATCGCCCTCACGCCAAGCGAGCTCCTCGACGAGCTTCTGGCGGCCCTCAGCGGTCAGTACGATCTGGCTTGCGTCCATACGGATATCTCCCCAACTCTGATCAAACAATCAACTGTCAACAAAACGAAAAAGACCGGCTAGCCTGCGGGCAAGCCGGTCAGGTGCTCACCCCAAAGGGATGGGACTACTCTGCGTCCGCGTCGCTGTCCTCTGCCTGCTTCTTCTTGGCAGCAGCGAGCTTGGCCTCGAGCTCAGCGATCTCCTTGTCCTCCTCGGACTGCTCGACCACGACCTCCTCGGCCTGCTTGGTCTCGGCCTTATCGTCGCCCTCCATACCCTCGCGGATATTCTTGACGGTAGAGCCGAGGGACTTGCCGAGCTTCGGCAGGTTCTTGGGCCCGAAGATAATCAGGACAACGACGAGAATAATGATGAGCTCAGGAGCCCTCAGTCCAAACATGTAGACCTCCACAATACAGCGAGACAAGCTCGAATGAGTATACCGCGGGTATCGCGGTATCACAACACTAGCTAAAAAAAGGGACCGCAAGAAGCGGTCCCTCCTCATGCTCTGGTCGGGTTGACTGGATTTGAACCAGCGACCCCTGCGTCCCGAACGCAGTGCTCTACCAAACTGAGCCACAACCCGTTAGCTCGACTATAATAACAAAGATTTTCGCCGCGTGCTAGAGAAATTTTTATTTCTTTGGCGCGTCGATTTGAACCGTGTTGGGAATGAGCTCAGTCGCGCAGGCCCACCAGCCATTTTGCTGGACAGCGTCGGCAAGCCTTTCGGCCGTGGCGGCGGTGTCGCAAATGGCAAACGAGCAGGCACCCGATCCGCACACATCTACAGCAACGGTGCCGTCCTGTTTACGCAGCCAATCGAGAACCGTTTGAATCTGCGGCTCCATCTGTGCGGAAATGATACCCAGGTTGTTATGGATGAGCGCATATGCCGTCTCGGCATCACCAGCACGCAAGGCAGAAGCTATCGCGCCGAGCTTGTCCGCAGGCACCGGGGCCTCGTCAAAACGTCGATAGGCTTCAATTGTCGAAACGCTCGCCTCCCGCGGCTTAACCAGTACGACAGGCGTCGCGGGCAGCGCGGGGTACTCAGTTGCCAGCACGTCTCCCCCACCTACGTAGAACGCAGGACTCGCGTGCAAAAAGAACGGGACGTCAGCACCAATGCCCCGCGCAATGTCGTCGAGCGCTGGGTCGGTGCGATCAATGCCCCAGAGCTCCGCCAAGGCGACAATGACCGCGGCCGCATCCGTCGAGGGGCCGCCCAAGCCGGCGCACAATGGAATGCGCTTCTCAATCGTCACGCAGATGTTTGCCTCGCGACCATAATGCTCGGCCATAGCAACCGCAGCCCGATACGCCGTATTCTTTTGCATGGGAAAATCTGATGCCGGAACCGTCTGGACGGTCAGCGCCTGCGCCGGCGTGACCGTCACGGTATCGGAAAGACCGACGGCCGCCATCAGGGAATCGACCCTGTGGTAGCCGCGGTCATCGCGCTCGGTATGAACCCCCAGGTAGAGGTTAATCTTTGCCGGCGCGGAAAGAGTCAGGGACCGATCGGTCACCGTTAATGCTCCTCGAGCTGATTGCCGAGCGGGGTAAAGATATGCTCGCCGCTCTCAGGGTCGAACAGCTCGACCTGACCGGTGAGGACATCGATATACTGGTAGGACTGACGCGACTTGCGGCCACGACGCTCGTCAACCTCGACAATGAAGACGGCGGGGTGGACGCTCTTGATGGTGCCCATGCGCTCGACAACGCGGGTGCGGCCCATGTTGGCCTTCACCTTGACGCGATCGCCCACCATATCGGTCAGCTTCTCGTGGATGTCGTCGACGTGATTGACTTCCATCTCTTCCATGAACAGGGCCTCCAGAAGGTGCAATTCAAAAAGGGGATAATACCCCTAAGATAGACAAAACTCTAATACTATAGCACCCTGCTGCCGCCATACGCAAGTAGCTAAAAAAGCCCGGTCCCAAATACGTACCAGACGACAACCTCGCATGACCAGTTGTTACGCGGTTTGGTAAAACCGCGTAACCTAAAGATTGTCGGTATCGAGGACGATGGTGAATGGACCGTCGTTGACCAAGTCGACTTTCATATCGGCGCCGAAGATGCCATGTGCTACGTGTTCGACATCTTGACGAACAAGCGTCAGGAAGTACTCGTAGAGCTCGTTGGCGACATCGGGGGCGCCGGCATCCGTAAACGATGGGCGGCGACCGTGGCGGCAGTCGGCGAACAGCGTGAACTGCGACACCACGAGCACCTCGCCGTCGACATCGGCAAGCGCCAAGTTGGTCTTGCCGTTCTCGTCCTCGTTAATGCGCAAGCCCCGGAGCTTGCCCCACAGCTTGTCGGCCTCGGCACGCGTATCGCCATGGCCCACACCCAGCAGCACCAGGTAGCCGCGTCCAATGCGGCCCACGCACTCGCCGTCGACCGTCACGCCGGCGTTGAGCACGCGCTGCACCACCGCACGCACGGTCTACTCCTCGCCCGTCAGCTTGGCGGACAGATGCTCGAGCGCGTGGAAACGATGGCTGATGGCGTTCTTCTCGTCAGCCGTCAGCTCGGCCATGGTCTTGCCCGGCGTGTCGACCGGCAGGAACAGCGGGTCGTAGCCAAAGCCGTGATCGCCGCGGCCCTCGTGTGCGATAGTGCCCTCGCAGGCGCCCTCGCCATAGGTGACCAAACCGTCCGTGTCGATGAGCGCAACGACGCTCATAAAGCGCGCGGTGCGATCCTCGTCGGCCACGCCTTCCAGGTTAACGAGCAGCTTGGCGTTGTTGGCGGCATCGTCGCCGTGCACGCCCGCATAGCGCGCGCTATACACGCCCGGCTCGCCGTCCAGGGCATCAACGACCAAGCCCGAATCGTCGGCAATGGCCATGAGCCCCGTCTCTTCGACCGCGGCTTGGGCCTTGATGATGGCGTTCTCCAAAAACGTCGTGCCGTTTTCCTCGGGATCCTCAAAATCGCCCAGCTGGCCGAGCGCTACAAAGCGCACCTCGGGCATAACCTTGCCCAAAATGGCCTCGATCTCAGTGAGCTTATGGGCGTTGCCCGTTGCCACGACGATGGTCGCCGCCGGGTCGAGGGTGTCGATGTCGATCTTCTCAAGTGCCATGAGTGGTCTCCTTGTCTCTATAGCAATGCCGCGCCGAGGGCGACGAGGGCCTCTGCCTCTCCCCTCTCAATCAACGGCTGTCTTGTGCCTAGACGTCTCCGCAGATAAAACCTACCAAATTAAACCTGTCCCTTTTTGGTAGGTTAGGCGAGGGCTTGGCGCTGAAGCTCGATGAGCTCGGCGATACCTTTGTCGCCCAGGTCGAGCAGGGCGTTGAGGCGCTTACGGTCGAAGGGCGCCTGCTCGCCGGTGCCCTGGAGCTCGATCATCTCACCGGTGTCGGTGGCGACGAGGTTCATGTCGACCTCGGCATGGCTGTCCTCGGAATAATCCAAGTCGAGCAGAGTGTTGCCGTCGACAACGCCCATGGAGATGGCAGCCACCTGGCCGATAAGCGGGATGCGCTCGATCTTGCCCGCCTCGACCCACATGGCGAGGGCGTCGTGCAGCGCCACCCAGGCGCCGGTGATGCTCGCTGTACGCGTGCCGCCATCGGCCTGAATCACATCGCAGTCGACGGTGACGGTGTACTCGCCGAGCGCCTTCATGTTGACGACGGTACGCAGGCTGCGGCCAATGAGGCGCTCGATCTCCATGGAGCGGCCCTTGCGGTTGGCGTGCTCGCGCTTGCAGCGCTTGCCGGTCGACGCCGGCAGCATGGCGTATTCCGCGGTCACCCAGCCGGCCTTAGCTCCCTTTCGCCAGCCCGGCACGCCCTCCTCGATAGTGGCGGCGCACAGCACGCGCGTGTCACCGAACTCGGCCAGACACGAGCCGTGAGCGTGCTTCATGACGCCACGAGTGAGCTTGACGGGGCGCAGCTCATTGGCGGCACGGCCGTTGGCGCGGTTGACCTGCATATACTCCATAGAAATATCCTTTCGGCAAAAGGTGAAAGTGAGCCTTTGGTCGGTGACCATGTATCTATTTCAGTTCGTCGATATCGATATGCTCAATGCTCTTGAGCGGCTGGCCAAAGATAAAGCTACCCGCCACCGCAAACTCGGCAATGTTATCGGCCGTCGTGGCAAAACGATGCTGCGGCTCGGCGGCGTCGCCCGCCAGCTGCTCGCGGCGCATGAGGATATCGGTCAGCTCGCGCGTGGTCTCCTCGGCGGAGCTCACGACGCGCACCCCAGGCCCCAGCGCATGGCGGATAGGTCCCACCAACAGCGGGAAATGCGTACAGCCGAGCACCACGGTATCGATACCGTGGTCGCGCAGCGGCTCAACCGTGGCACCCACCAGCGCACGCACGGCAGGCGTATCGAAGATATCCTCGTTCTCAAGCCACTGTTCCTGCAGATGTGCACCCGAGGCAAGCTCGTGTTCGACAACCTCGACAAAGCTCGAGGCAGGACAGCCGTATACATCGACGCCGGCATCTAGATCCTGAATGGCGCGCGTGTAGGCGCCCGAGCGAATGGTGAGGTTGGTGGCGAGCACGCCCACGCGACGCGAGCGGGTGCTGTTGATTGCTGCACGGGCACCCGGCGCGATCACACCGATGACGGGAACGTCGAGCACCTGCTGGGCCAGACGCAAGGCCGCAGCGGTCGCCGTGTTGCAGGCGATGACCATAATCTTGACGTCGTGCTTCGAAAGCCAACGACCCGCCTGCAACGCAAACGAGCGCACCTCATCCTCGGTACGCGTGCCGTAGGGACAGCGCTTGGTGTCGCCAAAGTAGTAGACGGACTCGTGCGGCAGCGCCGTCGCGATGGCGCGCGCAACCGTCAGACCGCCCAAACCAGAATCGAACACGCCAATCGGGCGCGTGTCGCCTGCCGAATTCTCGATATCGGACATTACCTCACCAGTCTCTCTCGAAAAGACATGTCCAAGTGCGGCGGCGGCGCGCTACGAACGCGCCGCGACCAGCAGCTCTGCCGTCGCCGCCCAACCGTCGACAATTTTGCCACGCGTAACGAAAGCGTTCTCGCAAGCAGCCAGGAACTCGGGCGCGCCGGCGCTCGTCAGGCCATTCTCGACCAGGCAGAACGTGCCCACGTGATCGGCCATGTAGAAGTCGGACTCGGAATCGCCGAGCGCGAGCGTCTCCTCGCGCTCGATCCCTAGGTGCTCGCAGAAGCGCGCAATGGCGACGCCTTTGTTGAGGCCCGCGGGGTTGATGTTGAATGCGCGACCGTCCTCGACGCGATCGAGCTCGAGCGTCGTCGGCTTGGACAGATGCGTCAGGTGACCGTTGCAGGCCCACACCAGGCCGCAGCCGGCCTCGTCCAGGATGGCCTGAACCTCATCGTCGGGCACATCGCCGCGCATGCCGACGGTGACCTCACGGTACTTGTAGCCGGTCGACATGTCGTTGTGATACTCGATCTTGTGCGGCCAGCGGGCGAGGATCTTCTCGCACACGCCGGTCTGCTCGATCACCTGGTGCGGCGTGAGGCCGCAAGAGGGGTCGTAGGGCATGTCGCCGGTCAGATACTCCCAATCGTTGGCTTTGAGGTCGTACATGACCAGGCCGCCCATCTCGCCGATGTAGGAGTTGAGACCGAGCACGCGCGCGTCCTCGTGGATCATGGTACGGTTGCGCCCCGAGGTGGGAACCACCTGAATGCCAGCGCGAGCGAGCGCCACGACGGCCTCAACGAGTTTGGTCGAGGGGTTGCCGTCGTTGTCGCGCAGCACGCACGAGCCGGGTGCGAGCATCGTGGCATCCAGGTCGGTAAAGACGTACTTGACCTTGGCCAAGCGCTCGCGCATCTCGCCCGAAAGCTCAGCGACGGTCGGCAGGGTATTGTGGAACATGATTACTCCGTTTACGTAGAAGGGTTTGGACTTGGACGGCATGTTTTGATTGAGGGAACACGCTTATGGCGACAGCGCACTCAGGGCGCCGCCGTCATCATGGTTCATTAGTCAAACTGGGTAACATCGATCAGGCGATTGGCCAGCGAAAGGTCGCTCTCGATGGGCACGAACTCGTCGCCCACGTGCATGAGCTCCTCGTCACCCTTTGCCAGCAGCAAGACAATGGTGGGAGCATCGGGGTTGACGTACTCCTCGCGCGCCGCCTTGAACGCCGCATGCACAGCGGCTTCGCGGTCGAGGATGATCTTGTTCGGCGTATCGTCGGGAACATGCTCGGCAAGCTCGCGACAGACCTTCATCGGGTCCTCGTGAGCTGGATCCTCGTTGGCAAAGATCATCAAGTCGGAATACGGTGCGGCCTCGCGCGGCAATTGCTCGCGGCGCTCCTGAGCCTTGCCGCCGGCGGCGCCAAACAGCGCAATGACCGGACTAGCGGGAAACGCGCGCTTGACCGACGAGAAAAGCGAGCGGAACGAAAGCTGGTTGTGCGCGTAGTCGACGACACAAATCACGCGGCCGTCCTTCGACTCCACGACCTCCATACGGCCCGGCACACGCAGTTTTGAGAGGCCCTTCTTGATAGCCTCGATACCGATGCCGATCTCGCGCGCAGCGGCGATAGCGACCAGCGCGTTCTCCACGTTAAAGTCGCCCGCGATACCCAGCAGGACCTTCTCCCCCGCCTCGGGCTCGTCGGCGCTCATGCCGTGCAAGTTGAACTCGATGTTAAAGCCGAGCATGCGGACATCGCTCGCCCACAGGCTTGCCTCGGGATGCTCGACGCCAACGGTCACCAAGCGCTCGGCCGTCGACGCTGCCTCTAGCACACGGTCAACCTCATCGGTGCCCAGATTCACCACGGCGGTCTTTGCCTGGTCAAAGATCCTGAGCTTGCTCTCAAAATAATCCTCAAACGTGGGGTGTTCAATCGGCGAGATGTGGTCACGCCCGATGTTGAGGAAGCACGCCACGTCAAACGGCAGATTCTCGACGCGTTGGTACTTGAGCGCCTGGCTCGAGACCTCCATGACCATGGACTGGCGACCGGACGTGCGGCAGTTGGCGATATGGCGCCAGACCTCGGGGGCCTCGGGCGTAGTATTGGTGCTCTCATAGCACTCGATGCCATCGTCGGTACTCACCGAGCCGATCATGCCGCAGGACTCGCCCGCCGCTTTGATAATCGACTGGAGCATAAAAGCGGCCGTGGTCTTTCCCTTGGTGCCGGTGATGCCCACGATCTTGACGTCGTGGTCGGGACGGTCGTAGACCTCCGGCGGCAACAGGGCCATGGCCGTGCGAACACTATCAACAACCAGCATCGCAGCACTGCTCTCCTTCGCCAGCGGCTCCAGAGACTCGACCAGCGACTCCTCGCACACAAATGCGACGGCGCCCGCATCGAGCGCCATGCTCAAAAACGCGGGCTTAAAGGCAGCACCTTTACAGAAGAACACGTCACCTGCCGAGACCGCGCGCGAATCAAACGAGCAACCGGTCACGGCACGCTCGTCAACCTGCTCTGATGCGCGCAGCTCGCCGCACACATCGAGCAGCTTGGCAAGCGTATCGACCGTGGTCACGGTCGCGGAATCCGAATGGTGCATCTTTCACCTTTCTCAGCCATTTGGCAGGGACGGTTTTCATAGTAACTGAAACGTGCTCGCGCAAAAACGGCTCCCGGAGGAGCCGTTACGCGCAGGCATTCGTAGGCCGAGACTAGGCAGCCTGAACAGAAGGCTGGCCCTCGTCGATAAAGAAGCGCTTGTACCACACTAGGAACACGAGCGGCGTATAGATCTTGCGCTGGAAATCGCCCTTGCCCGCAAAGTGCAGATCGAGCAGGTGCATGAGCTCGTCGGTATTGAAGAACTCACTTGCCCACGGCGCGGTGAAGTACTCCTTGACATAGTCGTACCACTTTTGCTCGCGCAGCCAGTAGACAATCGGCACCGGGAAGCCCACCTTGGGACGGGTGGCCCACTCATCGGGCAGCGACTTGTTGGCAGCGTGGCGGAGTACCTGCTTGTTGCCGTTCTCGTTGATGCGGTAGCGATCGGGAATGTGCTCGGCGAACTCCATGACTTTGCGGTCCAGGAAGGGCACGCGCAGCTCCAGCGAGTGCGCCATGCACATCTTGTCGGCCTTGAGCAGAATGTCGCCCGGGAGCCACATGTTCATGTCCAGGTACTGCTTCTTGACCAGTTCGGGCTGACCCTTCACGCGTGCGTAGATGGGTGCAGCGAGCTCAAAGGCGCCGTCGCCGGTGTTGTACTCGGGCTTGAGCACGCCGTCGACCTCGCGCTCCGGCCATACCAGAGCCTGTCCCAGGAACGACTTCTCGGGGATCTCGGCACCCTTGACCAGGAAGTTATGTCCCTTGAAGTACGGCATATGCAGCGCCAGGTTACCGAGCGCGCGACGGATGGGCAGCGGCACCATCTTTTTGTACTTGCGCACCGGGACCGTGTCCTCGTAGTAGGCGTAGCCGCCAAAGAGTTCGTCGGCACCTTCACCCGAAAGCACGACGGTAACGTCCTTGCGGGCCATCTCGGCCAAGAACCACAGCGGCACGGAAGACAGGTTGGACTGCGGCTCGTCCATGTGATACTGGATGTCCTCGAGCGCACCGAAGAACTCGTCGGCGGTAATCATCTTGCGAACGTTCTCGACGCCGAGCTTATCGGAAAGCTCCTTGGCGTAGTTGGTCTCGTTGAAGTTCTTGTAGTCAAAGCCCACCGAGAAGGTCTTGTCGGGCATGAGGCAAGCGGCGATGTAGCTGGAGTCGACGCCACCGGAGAGGAACGACGCGACCTTGACGTCGGCGATGCGATGGGCCTCGACGCTCTCGTGCACGACCTCGTCCAGCTCATCGACATACTCTTCGAACGGCTTCTCGACGGCAGAGTAATCGCAATCCCAGTAGCGCTCGATGTTCATCTTGCCGGTCGGGATATCGACGGTAAAGTAGTGCGCCGGCGGCAGCTTGTAGACACCCTCGAAGAAGGTCTCCTCGGTTGCCGAATACTGCAGCGTCATGTACGGACGCAGAGCCTTTTTGTTGACCGCCTTGTGGAAGTGCGGGTAGTCCAGGAAGCTCTTGATCTCGGAACCAAAGAGCACGCCCGGAGCGCCGTCGCCCGCATCGGCCATGGGATAGTAGTAAAGCGGCTTGATGCCAAAGATGTCGCGGGCGCCAAAAAGCTTGTTCTTCTTTTTGTCCCAGATGACGAAGGCGTACATACCGCGCAGGCGATCGAGGACGGCCTCGCCCCACTCCTCGTAGCCGTGCAGGAGGCTCTCGGTGTCGGCGCCGCAGTGAAACTTGTAGCCCTTGGCCTCGAGCTCGGAACGGAGTTCTTGGAAGTTGTAGATCTCGCCGTTGAAGACAATGACGACGCTACCGTCCTCGTTGGCCATGGGTTGGGCGCCAGCCTCGGTCAGGTCGAGGATCGACAGGCGGCGGAAGCCCAGGGCAACGCGGCCGTCGATAAACTGACCGCCCATGTCGGGACCGCGATGGACTATGCGGTCCATCATCTTGGTGAGCACCTCGGATTGGTTATCCGTCCCACCGACAAAACCGACAAAACCGCACATATACTATCCCCTCTGCTGTTGCTGGGCATCAAATCGAATCAGTAGCTTTTGAGTATACCCGAGGGCGTAAAGAGGGGCGGAATGTTCAGGCAATCTCAACTGAATCAGCTCCGCTGTGACACGCGCCAGTTACCTTTAATGGATATGAGGTGAATGAGGCGATTGTTTTGCTATACTCTCTCCGCACGGGCGATTGGCGCAACGGTTAGCGCAGGTGCTTTACACGCACAAGGCTGGGGGTTCGAATCCCTCATCGCCCACCATTGAATTGTTAGGCCTCCAGTGATGGAGGCCTTTCTTTTTTTGTGCCCAGCGCATGGGATTCGAACCCGCAAGGGTGCGGAGCTGAGGAAACGCGAAGCGTTTTCCAGCGCAGCACGCGAGGAGCGGAGCGACGAAGCGGATGCGGGCGGCGCCAGCCGCACGCGGACATCCCTCATCGCCCACCATTGAATTGTTAGGCCTCCGGTGTTGGAGGCCTTTCTTTTTTGTGCCCGGCGCATGGGATTCGAACCCTAAGGACCCCTTATTTCAAGGTCCGTGGTCAAAAAATGGCAAAAATGAGTACTGCTACTTTGCTTGCAACATATAAACAGATAGTGTTTGCTTAGGTTACGCAACATATGTCCATTATAAGGACTAACAGTCAGATCAAAATCGTGTATTCATCGCCATTTCGACTTGCTATCTGGCCTTATTAGTCCAAAATTGCTGCTACCAAATCGGTAACAGTACTCATATTTGATGTTTTTTGACCAGCAGGTCTCCCTGCCTTAGCAAATCTAAGGCAAAACGGGTTCCAGACCGCTGAATCATGCCGCATAGGGCACGTCCGCAGTCCGGAACCCGGTCCAAATTGAGTTATTGCGCCGCGTTAGCCCAAAACACCCGACAGTATCTCGATCAGACTGTCCACGTCGGCTTCCTCGCAGACGAGCGGCGGCAAGAAACGCAGCGTATGGGCACCCGTAGCGTTAATCACGGCACCGGCAGCCAGCGCGCGGGCAACAATATCATGCGCGTCGCCCGCGGCATCATCCAAATCGCAGCCGAGCATCAGGCCACGGCCACGCACCTCGGTCACGTGCGGCAGCTTGGCGAGCTTTGCCTCCATATAGGCACCCACCTTGGCAGCATGGTCGGCATAATCGCCGCGCACAAGCGCGGAGAGCGTCGCGGCGCACGCCGCGACGGCCAAGCAGCTACCGCCAAAGGTCGAGCCGTGGTCGCCCGGCTTAAACACGTCGGCAATCTCCTTCTTTGCCACAACGGCACCCATGGGCACGCCGTCGGCAATGCCCTTGGCAAGGCTCATGATGTCGGGCTCCACGCCATAGGTTTGGAACGCAAACGGCTTGCCGGAGCGGAAGATGCCGCACTGGACCTCGTCGGCGATAAGCACGGCGCCCACTTCGTGTGCCAGGTCGCGCGCTGCCGCCATAAACTCCTCGGTCATAGGGTGCACGCCACTCTCACCTTGGATCGGCTCGAGCATCACGGCGCAAATTTCACTGCCCAGCTGCTTAAAGATCGCACGCAGTTCATCGACATCGTTGGGCGTGCAGGCCACAAAGCCACCCGGCAGCGGGCGGAAGCTGTCCTGCAGCCAATCCTGCATGGTGGCGGCAATGGTCTCGAGCGTACGGCCGTGGAACCCGCCGCGCATGCACACGATGGTGTTGCCGCCATTACCGGCACGCTTGGCGTACAGGCGCGCGAGCTTCATCGAGCCCTCGTTGGCCTCGGCGCCGGAGTTGGCAAAGAAGGTCTCCCACACCTGCTCGTCCGCAGCCGGGGCACCAAGAGCAGCTGCCGTGGTCTCATCGCCGGCGACAATGGCATTGGCAAGCACGCGCGCACCATCTACGTCGTCGTTACCAAGCTTGGACAGCAGCGCCGCGACCTGTCCACGTTGCTCGATGTAGAAGTAATTGGAGACATGCATGAGCTTTTTGGTCTGCGCCTCGAGCGCCGAGAGCACAGCCGGGTCGCCATGACCTAGGCTGCACACGCCGATGCCGGCAAGAAAGTCGAGGTACTCACGGCCATCGTCGCCGGTGAGCTTCATGCCGTGACCCTCGACAAACTCGACCGGAGAGCGGCCAAAGGTATGCATAACGTAATGGGATTCAAGCGATTGCTGAGCTGCAAGTGACATGGGATGCCTTTCGTTGGGCGCCAGACGGCGCGGGGCTATGGGTGCAGGAATGGGGCGGCTGCGGGTCAGCTAGACCGTCTGAAGCTTCTCGACCTCGTCAAGGTTCTCGGTCAGACGCGCAGCAAACGTCGAAAGCGGATGCGGATGCGTATCGAACTCGTAAGCCGTCTCGGTGGAATGGATCACGGTGCCGACGCCGGCATCGGTCAGCAGCTCCAGGAGCAGCGAATGCGGCGTAGTACCGTTAATGATGTGGGCACGAAATACGCCGCCGGTAAGCGCATCGACGGCCGCACGCAGCTTGGGAATCATGCCCTTATCGACCTCGCCGCCGTAGAGCATTTCGTTAACCTCGTCGAGCGTTAGGTTGGAGATAAGCGAGTCCTTGTCGCTAAAGTCCTTGTACAGGCCATCGACATCGGTCAAAAAGATCGCCTTATGCGCGTGGAGCGCCGCGGCAACGGCACCGGCGGCGGTGTCGGCGTTGATGTTGAAGAAACCGCCGTCCTCCCCCGCCGCGACGGTAGCGATGACGGGGATGTACTCGCTATCGAGTAAGCGCTCGATATAGTCGGTGTTGACGTGCGTCACTTTGCCCACGCGACCGAGCTCGGGGTCGAGCGGCTCGGCGATGAGCGTGCCGGCATCGCTGCCCGACACGCCCACGGCCAGGTTGCCGTGGTGGTTGATGGCAGCAACCAACTCCTGGTTGACCTTGCCGCCCAGCACCTCGCGCACGATATCCATAGTCGCCGGCGTGGTCACGCGCTGGCCGTTCTTAAACTCGACGGGGATGTCATAGTGGCTGAGCGCCTCGTTGATAGCCTTGCCGCCGCCGTGCACGATGACGGGGCGCATACCGATGATCTTGAGCAAAACGATGTCGCTCATCACGTCGCGGCGCAGCTGCTCATCAACCATGGCGGCTCCGCCATATTTGATAACAACCGTCTTGCCGGTCAGGTTCTTAATCCACGGCAGCGCTTCGAACAGCAGCTGCGCGGTTGCTTCGTTGGATTCGCTCGAACGACAATCGCGTGCGAATTTCATAATCTGCCTCGTCTTTCGTATCGTTATCGCGCCGTGCTCCGCTGTCCGCAATCGCGGCAAGATGCGCAGCGTGCCCGGAATCTAGGAACGGTAGTCGCCGTTGATGGAGATGTACTCATGCGTGAGGTCGCAGGTCCACACGGTCGTTGCCGCGTCGCCTGCGCCCAGGTCGGCCGAGATCACGATCTCGGGCGCCTCGAAACGTCGTAGAGCCTCGTCCTCATCAAAGGGAACAGTCAGACCGTCGCGACAGACAGGCATGCCCATCATGTCGATGGAAACGTCTTCCTGATTAAACTTCACGCCGCACTTGCCAAGCGCCATGGCAACGCGGCCCCAGTTGCAGTCGTGGCCGGCGATGCAGGTCTTAACGAGCGGCGAGTTGGCAACGGCACGGGCGGCGATATCGGCCTCCTCGTCGTTCACGGCGCCGGTAACGTTGACCGTAACAAGCTTGGATGCGCCCTCACCATCGGCGGCGATATTGCGCGCCAGGCTCTCGCACACCTCGTGCACGGCAAATGCCAACTCGTCGAAGGCATCGGAGCCCTCGACGATAGGCTCGGCATCTGCGGCAGCGGCGCCGGAGGCAAGCATGATGCAGGTGTCGTTGGTCGAGGTGTCGGAATCGACCGTTACCTTGTTAAAGGTCTGCTTGACGGTGGAGAGCAACAGGGCGTGGAGCGCCGCCGGCTCGACGGGGGCATCGGTAGTGATGACCGCGATCATGGTGGCCATGTTGGGCATGATCATGCCCGAGCCCTTGCACATACCGCCCACCGTATAGGCATTGCCTGTGTGTCCCGCAGCCTCGCTGACGTAGGACACGGCGTACTCCTTGGAGTGCGTGTCGGTCGTCATGATGGCGCGAGCGGCATCGGCGCCACCGTGGGCGGAGAGTGCCTCGTAGGCAGCAGGAATGGCGGTCTCAAACGTGTCGATCGGCAGAATCTGGCCAATCACACCCGTGGAGGCAACCAGAATCTGCTGGGGCTCGCAGCCGATGACCTGCGATGCGATGCTGCACGTCTCGCGCGCGCATGCAAGGCCGGTCTCGCCCGTGGCGGCGTTGGCATTGCCAGAGTTGACCGAAACGCCGGCAATGACGCCGTAGCCCTTGTCGGCGCCGCCCAGGTTGGCACGGCTCACCTGCACGGGCGCCGCACAAAAGCGGTTAGTCGTAAACACGCCGGCCCCGGGACAGGGTTTATCGGGCACGACGAGCGCGTAATCCAGGCGCTCGGGATTCTTCCGGAATCCCGCATGGATGCCTGTGGCCTTAAAGCCGGCCGCTGCCGTAACGCCACCCTCGACGGCGCGAATCTTGATATCAAACAGCTCGATATTCATCGTCTTTATGACTCCTTATGTCAAACAAAAAACGGACATCGGTTGGTGCGCCATGCCAGTCGTAATCATGAGACCAGCTTAAGAGTGGCGCCCCACTCGATGCCCGACTACCAAATCGTTAACAATCGAATGTGTTACACCGGGCACGCCACTGTGGGCAAGCCTCGTCGCTCGTCAAAACCAAAGACGATGTTGGCGCACTGGACCGCCTGGCCTGCTGCACCCTTGCACAGATTGTCGATGGCGCCCGTCGCCACCAGAACGCCCGCGCGCTTGTTGAGCGCGAGGCCAATCTGGGCGGCGTTGGTTCCGACGACCGAAGCCGTCTTGGGCTGCTGGCCGGCGTCGAGCACGCGCACAAAGGTGCGTCCAGCGTAGAACTGCTTGTAATAGTCGACGACATCCTCAAGAGCCAGGGAGTCGATGGCCTGCGGCGTGAGCGGCAGCGTCACCGTGGAGAGCAGGCCGCGCTTGAGCGGTGCCAGGTGCGGGGTAAAAACGACGCGATCGGTTAGACCGAGGATTTGCTCGATTTCGGGCGTGTGACGATGCTTACCCACGCCATAGGCCTCCAAATTCTCGTCGGCGCTGCAAAAATGCGTACGAGCGTTACAGGACTTGCCGGCACCCGTCACGCCGCTGATGGCGTCAACGATCACGGGACCGCTCTCGGCCACCCAGCCCGCACGCACGGCAGGCGCGGCAGCGAGGCTCGTTGCGGTGGGATAGCAGCCGGCGCAGGCGACCAACACGGGCCTGCCAGCGGCATGGCTGGAAGCAGCGGTCTCCAAGTCCTGGCAGAACAGCTCGGGCAGGCCGAAAGCACGCGTCTTGAGCAGCTCGGGACTCGTGTGCTCGGCGGCATACCATGCCTCAAAGACGGACGCGTCGTTCAGACGGTAGTCGGCCGAAAGATCAAAGCAGGAGACGCCCGATGCAAGCAGCGCGGGCACCTGTGCCATGGCAGCCGTGTGCGGCACGGCAAGAAAAACCGCATCGCAGCTCTTGAGCTCGGGGGCGTCATGCGTGGTGAAAACCAGATCGCTCACGCCAGCAAAGCTCGGATACACCGCGGACAGCGGCTGGCCGGCATCGGCGTTGGACGTAATGGCAACAAGTTCAAACTCGGGATGGCCGAGCACGAGGCGAATGAGCTCGGCTCCGGCATATCCAGCCGCGCCGACGATTCCAACCTTCAAAGACATATCAGACTCCTTGTCTGCGATTTATGCACCGATGCGCATTTCGCAGCGGTCGTTATGAAGTGGCTTGAAACTTTAGCACCGAAAGATGCATGAATACGTAAATAGCTTGCATGTTCATGCATTGAAACATTCCCGACACATTCGCTTGAAGGAATTGACAAATAGAGCAGGTCCCGTATTGCCCGGCGCTCCTAACGGCGTCAGGCAATACGGGGCCCGCCCATGCGAAAAACCAAGTTGTTGGGATGAGCCAGCTGGTTAGAGCTCGACCGGCACCCATTCGTCGTGATTGCAGATAAAAGCCTCGGGATCCTCGACGCTAAAGAAGACGAGCGTGGGGTCGTTAGGCCCCTCATAGTGCTCGCCCAGGTGCTCTAGATGCTTCCACCCGGCTTCGCGCATTTCGTCTAAAGCCCGGTCATCCAAGCCGGCACGCCCGCGCAAGATGAGCCAGCCATGGCCCGGCCACCAACTCGTGGCCTCAAAGCGCTGATTTTGCAGCAGCTCTTGCCACACGTCTTTGGTGCGCGCCGTCACAAACCACAGCTTACCGTCCTGAATCTGAGCAAACGAGAACGGACGCACATGCGGCTGCCCATCCACGCTCGTCGCCAGATACCACGCCGGCACCGACGTCAGATACTCCAAAACCGTATTCAATCCGTCCACGTTTCCTCCTGTACTAGCTAGTTTGGGAACCTGGTTTGTGCGAGCTAGAGCTCCAGGCGCTCCTCGCTGCCGTCGATATCACAGAAGCGCGCAGCAATGTTGCGGACCGAAAAGAAAGCAAGGCGGCCGTCGTTGGCACTCTCGTGTTCCTCGCCAATGCCCACCATGTGCTTAAAACCCGCTTGACGCACCTTGTCGCTCGCAACTGCGTCGTCCTCAAGTGCGGCTTCGCCGGTCAATACGATCCAACATTCCCCCGGCTTCCAGCCCGAGAGCTCAAACTTGGGATTCGCGCTCAGCTCCGCCCACACATCCTTGTCGCGCGACGTGCAAAACCACAACTTACCGTCATCGACCATGGCAAACGAAAACGGCCTCACGCGAGGCTGATGCCCGTCGGCCACATCGGTCGTGGCCAGATACCACGCCGGAATGCGCCTGAGATACGAACAGGCGCGCTCAAGCTGAGCCGTGCGGTCGTTGTCGGTCATAGGGACCCCTTTCTTGCGCTCGAATCGCGCCTAAACAAGTTGAAGATTGATGACGATGACGCAGATGAGCAGCAACGCCGTCACCACCGCCGCCAACGCATCGCCGCGGCCAAATGCAAGCGCATGCAGGCGCGTGCGGCCCTGCTCGCCGTGATAGCAGCGTGCATCCATGGCAGCAGACAGCGTCTCGGCATGGCGGAACACGCCGGTGAACAGCGGAATCGCCACACTGCCGAGCATACGCACGCCGCCGAGCGGGCCCCCCGTCACGCGCGCACCGCGGCTCGCCTGCGCGTCCGCCGTCTGCTTCATCTCGGTGGCAAACTGCGGCATAAAGCGCAACGCGATACCCATGATCATGCCGAGCTCGTGCGCAGGAAGTCCCACACGCGCAAACGGTGCGAGCAGGCGCTCAAAGCCCGCGGTGAGGTCGAGCGTCGGCGTGGTGAGCGTGATAGCGCTCATACCGGCCATCATCAAGGTCAGGCGGCACGCCATAAAGGCGGCGGAATGCAGCGAGCCCTCGCTTATCTGCAAAAAGCCGAGCTGCCACAGAATGCGCCCGCTCTGGTCGGTAAACAAGTTGAGCACCGCGACCACGACGACGATTGCCAGCAGCGGCGCCATCGACGACAGAACGCGACGAACCGGCACCCGAGACACGGCATAGATCAGCACGACAATCATTGCGACAGGGGCCAGTCCGCGGAAGCCGCCGACGGTCAGCGTCGTGATCAGAAACACAAAGCCCAAGAGCAACTTAGTTCGCGGGTCCAGGCGGTGGATCGCACTATCGCCGGGATAGTAGCTGCCAAACGAAAACGCCTCCATTAGCAGCCCTTCTCTCGCGCGACCGTCTTGAATTTAGCAATGTCCGCGACGTTAGAAGGACCGCCCGAGCAACCGATTAGCAGGTCCACCAACTCGTCTGTCAGCGACTCAACCGTATAGAGGCCGTCAAAGCGCAGCGGCACGCCCGCCTCCGTAAGCGCCAGCGCCATACGCTGGGCGGCGGGAACGCCCAAGCCGATTGATTTAAGCTCATCGGCATGCGCAAAAACCTGAGCGGGCGTGCCCTCGGCAAACACCGCGCCCTCGTTCATCACGACAATACGGTCGCAGCAATTGGCCAGGTCATCCATACTATGCGAAACCATGACAACGGTCAGGCCATCGCGGTGAAGTCGATCGATAAGCTCAAGGAAATCCCTGCGCGCAGCCGGATCGAGCCCCGCCATGGGCTCATCGAGCACCAGGACTTCGGGCTCCATGGCGAGCACGCCGGCGAATGCCACACGCCGTTGCTGACCGCCCGAAAGCTCAAAGGGACTCTTGTCGCCGACCGTGGAAAGGTCGAGGCCCACGCGTGAGAGCGATGACTCGACACGACGGTCGACTTCATCTTGCGGCAAGCCAAGGTTATGCGGACCAAACGCCACGTCCTGCGCCACGGTTTCGGCAAACAGCTGACGCTCAGGATATTGAAACACCACGCCGACCTTGGCCTTAACCGCGGCGGCGTCTTTCTTGTTTGACAGATCGAGCCCCAGCGCGCGAACGGATCCCTCCTGGGGGCGAATCAAACCGTTGAGATGCTGGACCAGCGTCGACTTACCCGAACCGGTATGACCTGCCAAGCCCAGGAACTCGCCGCGACGCACCGTCAGCGATACATCGCGCAGCGCCCACGGGCTGCTTGGGTCGTTTCCCCAGAGAGCCTGTTTGCTCGATTTGCCCGCAGTGGCCGAGCGCTTATGCCAGCGGCGGCGCTCGCGCGGACTGAGCGAATAACTGTACGAAACATGGGATAGCTCGATGACGGGCTCCGACGCGTTGCCCTCGTTGTCTACCGGAACAGTGCCGTCAGCGATTTCCGACTGGGATACGGAAGACTGCCCCGCGATGCCTGCCCCACTTCGCTCGGCATAAGCCTGCGCAATCTCGGCGACCATATCCGCCTCACGTACCTGCGCGCAAACGGGCACGCCCTCCGCACGAAGTGCCATGCCCAAACGGCACGACTCTGGCATGTCAAGGTTGAGCTGAACGAGTTCATTCGCCCGCGTCAGAATCTCATCGGGCGTGCCCAGCATGGCAACTCGTCCCGTCTGAAACACGGCGACACGATCGGCCTCGGCAGCCTCCTCCATAAAGTGCGTAATCATCACGATGGTCATGCCGCGAGCGTGCAACGCGCGGCAAGCCTTCATGAGGCCCTTGCGTCCACGCGGATCGAGCAT
>CAUBQN010000015.1 GCA_958438125.1 uncultured Collinsella sp. | reverse complement strand
TGACGAGCGTGGGCCATCGTCGCTACGACGTGGTCGTGAGCGATTGCTTTGGCGGTGCCGAGCCCGTGCGCGAGCTGGCGACCGTTGAGGCGCTGCGCCTGGTGCGGGGCAGTCTGAACCCCGGCGGCATCTACGTTGCCAATATCGTGAGCGCAAACGAGGGGAGCGATGCGACGTTCCTGCGCGCCTGCGCTGCCACGGCACTCGAGGTATTCGTCCACGCCTGGGTAGTCCCATGTGGCGATGCGAAGTTCGGCGGCGAGGAAAACTACCTGCTCATCGCCAGCGACGGCAACTACGCCTTTGCCGAAGCCGTGTCCTTCGACACCGACTTCCTCGGCACCGTCCTTCACGACAAATAAGTCTCCCCGTCCCAAAAAGACTGGTCTTAGGTGTGGTCGCGCCAGCTGAGGACGCGCTGCTTCATACCCTCGATGTCGAGCACGCCTTCGGCAAAGCCCTTGCGCACGAGCTCTTCGGGAACAAACTCGTCGTAGCGGTCAAAATAAGGTACCTCGCCGGGATAGACGAGCTCGATGGGATCGAAGTCCTTCTCGGCCTCGGTGGCGAGCACCTCAAAGAACGTCTCCTCGTCGGCCTTCATCTTAAACTGCATAAAGTACGGGCGCGATGGGTCGAGTCCGCGAAGGCCCAGCTCCGCGGCACATTTAATTTTGAGCATGCGCTCGAGTGCCAAAAAGGCGTAGCTGCCCAGCCAGGGGAAGAGCACCCAGGTGTCGCCACCCAGGTTGATGAGCGGCTTAGTTCCCGCACCCGAAATCTCGGTCGTATGGCGAGCCTGCGCCAAGCGGGCCCGTGCGTTACCCATGAGGTACGGATATGTCGCGTGCTCGTTGAGCGCCTTGCGCATGCGCTCGAGTACGTGTGTATTGATGTCGCCGGGGCAGTCGCCAAAGTAGGCTGGCACCCGGCCCTTGACCTGCGTGGCAAAGACGGTATGACGCTTCCAGTCTACTTCCTCGACAATCCAACAGTGTCCGGCGATGGCGATGCGCTCACCGGGCGGTGGCGGATTGACGATCGTGCCCAACTCGGCCGACTCGCTGCGAACGGTGAACTCCTCGTTTTCCTGGAACACGGCGTAGAACTTAAAGTTGTTGATGATGCGCTCGCCCGCGAGGCCCACGATGAGCCCGCCGCCCTCGGTGACTTGGATGTGGTCGATCTTGATGAGGTGGCGCAGCAGCACGCGATAGTCATCGGCCGAGACACGGTGGAAGTAGCTGAGCGTGAGCACGCGCTGGGCAAGCTCTGCCGGCGTGAGCTCTCCGGTGCTGGCAAGCGTCGACATGGTCTGGTGGTAGAGCAGACTGTAGGGGAGTCGATCGAGCTCGGGTGGCTCGACCCACTTTTCCTCGCGATAGAGTTGTACGAGCGCGATGCCCTGCAGGAGCTTCCACGGAATGGTCTCGGGCATCATCGTGCGCGGCTCGGGCTCTTCCTCGCGCATGACAAACCACATCTCGGGCGGAAGATTGCGGCGTCCCGTGCGGCCCATTCGCTGCAAAAAGGAGCTGACGGTAAATGGCGCGTCGATCTGGAAGGCACGCTCCAGGCGGCCGATATCGATACCGAGCTCCAGCGTAGAGGTGGTGACGGTTGTCTGTGCCTGTTCCTCGTCGCGCATGAGTTCCTCGGCCGTCTCGCGCAGCGATGCCGAAAGATTGCCGTGGTGGATGAGAAAGCGGTCGGGCTCGTGTCGACTTTCGCAGTAGCTGCGCAGCATGGAGCACACGGCCTCTGCCTCCTCACGCGAGTTGGCAAAGACTAGGCACTTGCGCCCGCGGGTGTGTTCGAAGATATAGCCCATGCCGGGGTCGGCGTTGTCGGGTGCGGTGTCGGTGGGGTTGAGTAATGCCTGTTTGGTCGCTCGTGGGATGTCGACTTCGCCCTCGGGGGCCGAGGAAGTGCGACGGTCTTTGGGAGCGGCCTTGCCCCGCGCCTGCTCACGACGTTGACGGCGCTCCTCTTGTGTGAGCTGTCCGCTGTGGTGCATGTCTTGGGCGCCGGCGGGCAGTGCCGCGGATGCCGCCGCCTCGATGCGCTCGCATGCGAGTACTTCGGCTTCCTGCGGACCTGTGCCCATGAATCCCCGCTGCTGTGCCTGGGGACCCGAGTTGTAGAAGTGCTCCATGGAGATGCGCCACACGCGGCGCGGTTCTTCAAAGCGGGGGATAACGCAGTCGCGCCCCGTTCCCTGTGAGAGAAAGGCGCCCGTGCGCTCGGGGTCGCCGATGGTGGCCGAAAGGCCAATGCGGCGAGGCTGCACGCCAGCCATGCGCGAGAGTCGCTCGATAAGGCAGAGCGTCTGCCCGCCACGGTCGCCGCGCATGAGCGAGTGGACTTCGTCGATAACCACGTAGCGCAGGTCGCAAAACATGCGCGGGATCGCCATGTGCTTATGGATCAAGAGCGCCTCGAGTGACTCGGGCGTAATCTGCAAGATGCCGCTCGGTTTTTTGATGAGCTTAGCCTTGTGCGACTGCGAGACATCGCCATGCCAGTGCCAGACAGGGATATCGGCCTTTTCGCAGAGGTCGTTGAGACGGACGAACTGATCATTGATGAGCGCTTTGAGGGGGCCGATGTAGAGGGCGCCCACGCTCGCGGGCGGGTTCTCCCAAAACTCGGTCAGGATGGGAAAGAAGGCTGCCTCGGTTTTACCGGAAGCTGTGGATGCCGTTAGGAGCACATTGTCTCGTGTGTTAAAGATGGCATCAGCTGCTGCAACTTGGATAGAGCGTAGGCTCTCCCAATCGTGGGAGTAGATGAAGTCTTGGATAAACGGGGCGTAGCGGTCAAAGGCGTTCACGGGGCCTCCTTTCAAAAGCGAATCTCTCAACGCGGCGGGCAGTGGCTTGCTGCATTACTGCTTCAACGTTTGCCAGGATATAGCCTGCCAAAATAAACCTGTCCCTTTTTGGCAGGTTAGATGGTGAATTCGGCGAAGTTGCGGTCGCCGTCTGCGGTGCCGGTGTCGCCTGTTGCGGCTGCCGGCGCCAGCGTGTCGCCGCCGACGCTTTGCAGCAGCTCGGCTACGTTGGCGTTGGGGTTCTGGCATAGGATGTCGAGCAGCTCGATAAAGTCGCGAATGACTTCACGCGGCGTCAGATGTGTGTCGGCTCCCACACGACCGAACTCGATCTTGAGGAAGTCCACCAAGTCGTTCTCGGTAAGCGTGGGCGTCCAGCCAAAGTAGCCGGCGTGAATTTGCATGAGTTTTTCGATCAGCACCAGCAGCTCCTCGTAGGTGAGTGGCTGCAGACGGATGATGGGCGCGAGCATGTCCTTAAGGTCCTCGCGTGCAAAGCGGCCTTGAGCGAGTCGGCTGCGCAGGGCCTCGTAGGAGAACACGCCGCGGCGGCGGTCTTCGATGGAGGTTGGCGTGCCGCCCATGATCATGCCCAGGTACTGCGCCTTGCCCTGGAGTGTGTCGTTGTACATGGTCAGGATCTTCTCGTAGTTGTACTGGCGCGTGATCGCGTTGGGAATCTTGTACAGATTCACGAGTTCGTCGATGAGCACCAGCATGCCCTTGTATCCGCTGCAGACCAAAAAGCGTGCAATGAGCTTAACGTAGTCGTACCAGTCGTCATCGCTGATGATGGTCGAGGAGCCCAGCTCGGCGCGAGCCTCGCTCTTGGTACGGTATTCGCCGCGGATCCATTTGGTCACGCGGCTCATGGCTTCCTCGTCGCCCTCGGATACGGCCGTGCGATAGCGGCGAAGCATGCGGGTGAAGTCGAAGCCGTGGACCATCTCCTCGAGCGGGGCCAGTTGGGCATTGACGACCGACTCGTCGACGTCGGCACACGAGGCAACCCAGCGATCCAGAATTAGGTTGAGCGCACCGCCCTCGGGGCGCGTCTTGGTCGATATATTGCGTATGAGCTCGCGGTAGGTGGCAAGGCCCTGCCCCTGCCCGCCCTGCAGACGGCGCTCGGGGGATAAGTCTGCATCGGCGACGACGAATCCCTCGCCCATGGCATGCGTTCGGATGGTTTGGAGCAAAAAGCTCTTGCCGGCGCCGTAGCGACCGACCAGAAAGCGGAAGCTTGCGCCGCCGTCGGCGATGAGACTCAAATCGGTGAGCAGGGCGCGAATCTCGACCTCGCGTCCCACGGTGATATAGGGAAGGCCGATGCGCGGGACCACGCCGCCCTTGAGCGAGTTGAGAATGACGGCGGCGACGCGCTTGGGCACGCGGGGTGCTGCGGATGCGGTATCACTCATAGTCTAGGTATCCTCTCACGTCTGCTTCGTAGTCCTCGATAATTTGCGGTCCTGCCGCGCCAAATTCAATTACGGTGTCACCCACCAGGTCAAAGAGCGCCTCGTTGATGCTATCGACGAGCATGTCCTCGCTCTGTCCCGAGTGCGCCACTGCCGATGTCGCTTGCGCTGCGTTCTGCTCGAGCAGTGCGCGCAGATACGCGGTTGCGGCGGGCGCGAGTTCGCTCGCGGCGTCAGTGGGCGCAGCCGCTGCGAGCGGGGGCGTCGGCGCGAGAAGCGGTGCCACGACACCAAACTGTTCGGTGGATATGGTTGGCTCGTCGGTCTCGTCCTGCCGAATGGGTGCCGCGACCGCCTCGACAATCGCGTCGGCTACGGGCTCGGCTTCCGGTTGCCCTGAGTCCGCTGCCTCGGCTTCCACAGGTGTGCCGTCCTCGCGCTCTTCATCGATCAAAAGCGCTTCGCGCGTTTGCGCAGCGGCGCTCCGAATGTGCCCCAGCTGACTCAGATCGATATCGATCTTGACGGGTTGGTGTGCGGCGTCCCACGAAAGCCATGCCACAATCTCGTCATCGATAATCTTGGCCAGATATTTGGGGACCTTTTCTTCCTTAAGGGGATGGGCGGGGTCCAGCGCCAGGCGCAGGCGTTGGTCGCAGGCGCGCATCATTTCACCGAGCTTGCTGCTCTTTTGCCTACTACCGTGGATACGCATGCATTCCCAAAAGCCGTTTTGGCAACGGTAGATATGGATGGGATCCAAGCGGTATTCGCAGTCCTCGTGGCGCTCGGGCGCAAAGAATACGGCCGAGGCAAACATGGTGTAGGGCATGGCCGTCTCCTCCCCAAATAAGCTCGCCACGATGCCGGTCTTTCGGTGCGTGTCATAGTAGCGCGCCATACGGACATACACGGCGCACGCCACGTGGCGCAGATCGCGGTGGTGGCTGCGGTCGAGCCGCGAGTTACTTAGGTTGTACGTGGAGAGGGCGTTGATGGCGGCCATGAGTCGCTCCTCGCGCACCTCATCGGGCGGAAGGGGGAGCGTGGGCTCGGAGGTTTTGCGACGCTTGGGGGTCTGGCCGGACGGTGCCGGTGCTGGTACAAGGTCTCGTGCCGCGCGCCGCAGCTCGATAAGGGCGTTATCGAACATGACGGTTTTAGAGTCGCGAAGCAGCTTGGGGTCGAGCCCGTGGAACACGGCGTAATCCTGCAGCCACACGCGTGCAAATCGATCGATGCCGGGCTCGAAGGCGCGATAGACATCCCAAAAAGCCTTGATCTTGTTAAAACCATCGAGCGGGTCATCTACGCCAATGCCGCAAATCAGCTCATAGAGATACAGAAAGGCAAAGGACGTAGACGTTTCCTCGACGGTTCCGCGGCGCACTTGGGCACGCCAGGTAAAGTAGCCGCGCAACTGCCGGTCGCTCATGGCGTTGTAGGTGGGAAAGTACGATTTAAAGGTGCCGTTGTAGGGACAGTCGTCCTCAAAGTCGGCCATCAGCAGGCCCTGGCGGTAGAAAAGCTCGGCTTCCGAAAGCCAGCGACCTGCGCCGCCTTTGGGGTCATCCTGCCAGCGCGATATCTCGCGCATTTTACGGTACTGGTCGGGGAGGAAATTCTGCATCTGTCGGCCGGTTTTGAGAATCGGCTCGTCTGCGTAGACTTCATGTGAGAAGCGGGCAGACTGATGGGTCCGGGCCTCGGCCATAATGCGCTCGATGAGCATCTTGATGTCCTGGTCGGCCACCGCTCCTCCTCTCGAACGCAGCTACGGTGACCTCATATCATAGCACAGCATCAAACAGGTGTTCGAGATACCGCTGCGTAGATAGATTTAGAACAGGAGGGCGTAGATGACGGCGATGACGACGGAGGGGAGCATATTGGCCGTGCGGAAGGTCTGAGGACGGATGAGGTTGACGCCGACGCAGAAGATGAGCATGGAGCCTACGAGCGAAAGGCTGTTGAGGGCTGCTGTGGTCATGATGGGGGAGAGCGCGCCGGCAAACAACGTGATCGTCCCCTGGAACACGGCGACGGGCAGGGCGGAGAAAATGCAGCCGCGGCCAAGCGACGCCGTCATGGTGCAGACGATGATGCAGTCCAATGCGCCTTTCAGGGCAAGCGTTGACCAGTCACCGAGCAGACCGTCCTGGATCGATCCCACAATGGCCATGGCGCCGATACACACGGTGAGTGAAGTCGAGACAAAAGCGTTGGTGAACTCGTTATCGCCCTCGCTGCCGGTTTTGCGCTTGAGCCATTCGCCAAGGTTCTCGATGGCGGCTTCCAAGTTGACGGCCTCGCCGATGAGCGAACCGAGCGCAAATGAGACGATGAGCATGGTGGTACCGGTGGTCGCTAGCGCCTTTCCATCGATGATGAGCATCTTTTGCATGGTGCCGCCCAGGCCGATAAACAGGACGCACAGCCCCGATGCTTTCATGAGTGTGTCTTGGATGCGCGGTGTAATGAAGCGGCCGCCCGCTAATCCTAAAAGACCGCCCGCAACTAAAAGCACAACGTTGATGATTGTTCCCAAGCCCGGCATGAGCCCTCCTGTATTGATGCCAACGTGGCAATCGTAGCAGAACGAAATGCGAGGCACATCGCAACCCATCTAATACGTTATATAAGTGGTATTAGGAATGATGCGCAGCATTTAAGCCTCAGGTGGTTGTCGGGACATAGGGATAGTATTCAAAGCGCAGTGTCATAAGCCGCTGCGGGGATTCAATAGCCGCGGCGATGATATTGGCATCGCGGGCACGATCAAACCCTTCGAGCTCGATCTGGTACGAGACGTCTTGCATAATGTCCAGACGTCGCCAGGTTAGAAGTGTGTCGCCATCGAATTCCAGGGTCTTGCTTCCGTTTGCGGCAACGGCGTATAGACGCAGCTTGGCGGTGGTTGCAGGGTCGACAACTGTGACCTTTTTAATTTCGTTTCGAGTATTCTTGGCGCCCAACAAGGTGAGCAGTGTTGGGGCCACGACCTCGCCCGATGGCAAAAAGACGACTTCGATGGATTCAGGAAATGCGATGATAGCCGACTTGCGGACGGGCTGATTGGCGGCGGCAACTTCGATGTTCGCAGCGTCGATGACCTCTGTGTGGTCGAGCGCGGCAAGCACGCAGCAGTTACCTTCATCGATCTCTTGAGGATCAGCAAGCCCCAGGCTGTCCGCGAGCTCGGGATCGTTTGGATCGGTAGCGGGCTCATTCGGTGCTTCGAAAGAAGCTGGGACGCTGTTTGTCGGCGACGGCGTGTCGCCCGCACCTGCTTCTTTATCCGCGCTCTCTTCTTGTATGGTTGCGTTGATGGGTTCGTCGTTTGGGGGGAGCGTCTTGGCGTCAAGCGCGGAGGGGAGAATTCCGATGGCTCCGGATCCGTTCCACTCCATTTCGAGAAGCGCCGGGTCGGCAAGAATTCGTTGCCTGCTTTGCGCGTGGGCATCGATTTCAATAGGGCCTGCCTCTATCCCTCGTGTAAGGCTGAGTGATCCGGCTGGTTTCTCGAAATGAGCGTCTGTGTCTTTGGCGCTGACGGCGTAGAACAGCAGGGACGCTTCTCCCGCCGCGATGGCATCGGTGCCGGCTTTGGTCAGCCGCAACGATGCCGTGAATGAGAGGGTGGGCTGCGCATCGTCTGCATTCGCGGCGGCGCAGCCCAGACATATACCGCCTCCTTTCTCGAAAAACGTACCGTCGAAGGCGACCTTCGCTCCGTTCGCCGAGTCATCGACCGAAGCGATGTCGATGCGCAGCTCTAAATTGCATGGATCGCCATCTGCATCGAGCACAACCGAGCGCCACGTGCAGACGGCGCACCCCGCCTGGGAGCCGTTTGCCTTGTTCGAACGCTTGATATCCACGACTATCGAGCCGTCCGTATTACGACGAAGGCATCCCGAGGTTGAGATCGCGGCCTGTGCGATCGAAAAACGCTTGCACGCAATGGCGCTCGACGGATTTGGTGCGGAACTTAGGGCTGCTGGTAAGGAGTCTGCCATGACGGGAGTCGCCCAAGCGGCGACAGGCGTTCCGGTTGCGAGCGCGCCACAGAGTGCGACGACGGGCAAAAGGTTCTTCGATGCCATGGGGTCTCCTTAGCTAATTTAGTGCGGCCTGTCCGTGTTTTGTTTCTGGCTACGTTTGATGTGCAGACCGAGGCCGGCGGTTCCCGCGCCTGCTGCTGTGGCGCCTGCTGCCAAGAGCCATCGTCTGTCGCCTGTCTGCGCCAACGGTTCTTCGCGGTCGCCGCGGTCGAGCTCCGAGAGGTCGACCGTCACTTGCGTGGCGGCCTGCGCCTGTTCTTGCTGGGCAAAGGCCATGGCTGGCCCAAACGCTAGGATGCTGACGGCGGCGGCCAGGGCGACGGCCTTATGCCGTGTGCGCACCGGGCTCGACCGTCCAGGTGATCGTTGCAACCTGATCGCCTTCGCCGGTTACGCGGAAGATGTCGCGCGTGACGCGGGCGACGTTTCCGCTTGTCTTGAGCTTAATTTTGTCCGTGCCGCCGGCAATGCCCTGGTAGCCCATGTCGAAGGCTGCGTTCTTGGAAAGATCGAGGCCTGTCTTCTGCATTGCGGCGCTGGCGTTCTGGAGTGCGCCGTCGGGGCCGACCTTAAAGTCGATGGAGTTCTGTGCGGTTCCGGCCTTGGCGTCGGCAGCAATGGTCCAGGTGTTCATGGCGTCGATCTTCATGTTGGTGACATGGATGCCGTAGGCCGAATGATTGTCGATGGTGGTCGCGTCTTCTGAGGGGCCCTGAAGCGTGCCGTCGGCCTTGGCGACGAAGGGAATAACCGTCGGAACTTTGAACTCAACGTTGTCGATCTCGGTCCTGACCATTACTTTCGTGGTTCCAACGCGCCCGGCTGCCATAGCTGGCGTCGGGGCCGCGCCCATTGCGAGCGCGAGCGCGAGCCCTGCGCCCACGACGAGCGCTCTGGCTCCGTTCATGTTCCTGGTGATGTCCATGGTTGTTCCTTTCTATTCGCCGCGGACCGTCCCCGCGATGATTGGACGAATGCTGGTGAATTACGTGCGGTGCCGCGTCGGCCGGAAAGCTAGTTCTCGGCTTGCTCAACCCGTACCTTGACACGTGTCGGATTGCCGTGGCTGTCGAGGGTCTTTGCATCGAGTGCCTGGATCTCGATGTACGCCTCGCCTTCTTTGATGTCGCCGGCGGGGCACGTTTCGATTGTCTTGCCGGTCTCGACCACACCGGATTCGTACATGGTCTCGTCGTTTTGGATGACGCGGAATCGCTGGGGAAATTTATTGTCTTGGACGTTTTGCACGTTGACGCGCAGCTTGCCGTCCTCCTGCAGCTGAGCGACCGGTGCGACCGAAATCGTCATCATGTTGTCGCGGACGATGGCGTCGAGCTCATCTTGGATTTCCTGACGCGTTTTGCCCTCGGCCGTCGTAACCGAAGCGCCCGTCTCGGGTACGGGCTGCGACTGCCAAGCGTATAGTCCTACGGCGACAAGGGCACAGACGATGGCCAAGCAGGCAACGATGAGCTTCCTGCGATGCCCCAGACCTGCAAAGTGGGGCGGCTTCTTCGCGCTCATGCGGCATCCTTGGCGGCATAGATGCGCGCAAAGGTGGACGGGTCCGCTCCAAAGAGCATGTGAAGCATCAGGCGGCGCGAGTAGACAAGCTCGTCGAAGTCGGGAGGGAGCTCGATGTCGTGGATATGCGCGATGTGGTGGGCGAGCGCCGAGAACGACTCGGGGTCGCAGATCACATCGGTGGTAACGTGGTAGACCGTCGTATCGGGGAATGCCTCTTCGTCAAAAGGCAGGAGATGGGGATCGTCGTCGACTTCGATGGCGATGCCGTACTGGGGCCAGTAATATGCCATGGGAACCTCCCTGCTTCTGGGCCAAAACTACTATCGGTTTGGCTGTCGACGCCGACGGTATCAGCCGCTACTTGACCAATTTCTGACCAAATGCTTGACGGATTGGCGTCTCCGCAGGTAAATGGCGGCAAAAAATACTCCAACTTTTTTCGAGCGACAATCGCGCGGTCGGCGACGGCGGGGCTATATGTGTCAAAAGCATCGTCTGTCGAGGAAATCCAGCCGCTCACCGAATTACACGAACGTAAAAAACGCCAATTATGGAGACGGTCTCGAACACGTCGACGAAACGATGCGGTAACATCTCCCTGCAAACACTGTAGTTAGCTAAAGGGGGAGTTCGCGTGCCTGCAACCATTAAACCCTTCACCGACGAGTTCGAAGAGTATGGTCGCGATGAGTCTCGCACATCGGGCGAGGCCTCGAGCATCTCGTTTCCGACAACGGAGGACGAGGTCCGCGCCATTTTGAAAAAGCTCCATGTCGAGCGTGTCCCGGTGACGGTTCAGGGCGCCCGGACCGGCCTTGCCGCCGGCGCCGTGCCTCATGGCGGTCACATTCTCAATACTTCCCGCATGAATCGCTACTTGGGCCTTCGCCGCGATGAACAAGGCCAATTTCTGCTGCGCGTGGAGCCGGGCGTTGTGCTCTCGGAACTGCGCAAGCAGCTGGGCAAGAAGGTGCTGCCGACCGCTGGTTGGGACCAGGCATCGCTTGAGGCCTACGAGGAGTTCCAAGAGGCCCCCGAGCAGTTTTTTCCCACCGATCCCACCGAGGCATCTGCCTGTCTGGGCGGCATGGCGGCATGTAACGCCTCCGGTGCTCGCAGCTACGCCTACGGCCCCATGCGCCCACATATCACGGGACTCCGCGTCGCGCTGGCTGATGGCGATTTGCTTGAGCTTCAGCGCGGCGAGGCTTTTGCCCAGGGTCGCCACCTGTCGCTTGTGACGGCAGAGGGCCGCGCGCTCGAGCTCGACCTTCCCGACTACACCATGCCCAAGACCAAAAATGCTTCGGGCTATTTCGTTGCTGACGATATGGATGCCATCGATCTGTTTATCGGTGCATGTGGCACAATCGGCGTCATCACCGAGCTCGAGATTGCCCTGCAGGCGGCGCCTGCGGTCGTTTGGGGCGTGAGCTGCTTCTTCGACAGCGAAGACAAGGCCGTGTCCTTCACCGATTCTGTGCGTCCCGTCCTGTCCCATGCGGCTGCCATCGAGTACTTCGATGCTGGCGCCCTGGATATTCTGCGTCGCCAGCGCGAGCAGTCGACGGCGTTTGCCTCGCTGCCGGCGCTCGACAAAGAGGCCAAGGTCTGTGTCTACGTGGAGCTCGACTGCGATGACGAGGCCCAGGCGACCGAGGAACTGTACCACCTGGGATGGGTGCTCGAGTTTGCGGGTGGCCGCGACGATGCGACATGGGTCGCGCGCACCGAGGTCGATCGCGAGTGTCAGCGATTCTTCCGCCATGCGGTGCCCGAGAGCGTCAACATGCTCATCGACGAGCGTCGCCGCACGGATCCCACCATCACCAAACTGGGCTCGGACATGTCGGTGCCCAATGCACGCCTTGCCGATGTCGTGGCCCTCTATCGCCGCACACTGGCCGAAAGCGGGCTTGAATCTGCTGCCTGGGGGCACATCGGCAACAACCATCTGCATGTGAACATCCTGCCGCGCGATGCGCAGGACTACCGTCGCGGTGGCGAGCTGTTTGCCCGGTGGGCTGCGGAGGTAACGGCTATGGGCGGTGCCGTTTCTGCCGAGCACGGCGTCGGCAAGATCAAGGCGGGCTTCTTAGAGACGATGTACGGTCACGAGGCCATGGTCGAGTCGGCGCGGCTCAAGCTCCAGCTCGATCCTGCCGGGCAGCTGGGTCGCGGTAACCTGTTTTCGGAGAAGCTCTTGGATGAGCTCGTCCAGAAAGGGGGCGCGTGAAGATGAGCGATTTCCATATGGTGGTGTGCGTCAAGGCCGTGCCGGGCAGCACCGAGGTCAAGATGGACCCCAAGACCAATACCATCGTGCGCGATGGCAAGCAGGCGGTCATTAATCCCTTTGACGCGAGTGCTTTGGAATGCGCGCTGGCGCTGAAGGACGACTTTATCGGCTTTGGCATGGATGTGCGCGTGACGGTGGTGTCGATGGGCATCCCCGCGACCGAGTCACTGCTGCGCGACTGCATCGCCCGCGGTGCCGACGACGCGCTGCTGCTGACCGATCGCGCCTTTGCAGGTGCCGATACCCTGGCAACCACCTACGCCCTCAAGTGCGGCATCGAAGCGCTCGACGAGGACTTCGACCTGCTCATCTGCGGCAAGATGGCGGTGGATGGCGATACGGCCCAGATTGGCCCCGAGCTTGCCGGTGCCTTTGAGATTCCCTGCGTGACCGACGTGAGCTGCGTGCAAAGCGCGGGCTTTACGACGTGTGGCTCGCTGGCGCTCGTTCACGGATGCGATGCCGGCGAGGAGACGGTGTATCTTGAGATGCCGTGCGCGATGACGACTGCCAAGGAGATTGGCCAGTTGCGTATGCCGAGTATTGCCGGTATTCGCGCGGCAGAGGAGGCGGACGTGCGCGTGGTCAGTGCCGCCGACGCGAACGCCGATCCCTCGCGTTGTGGCCTTGCCGGATCACCGACGCAGGTCGTGCGCTCGTTTGTGCCCGACCGTGATCAAACGTGCGAGGCCGTTGAGGGAACGGCGTCCGAGCAGGCGGTAAAACTTGCCAAGATTATCGAGGGGATGGCATAGATGAGCGGACTGATTATCGATAGCGAAGCCTGTATCGGCTGCGGTCGCTGCGTTCGCGCCTGTGCCTCGGGCGGCATCGTAGTGGAAGGCGAGCGACCCAACCGATGCGCCCGCGTAACTGACGGCTGCATCCTATGCGGTGGGTGCGTCGACGCCTGCCCCGTCAACGCTATCTCGATCGAGCGTGACGAGGCCGCTGGTGCGGTGGACCTTGATGCATATCGAGACATTTGGGTCTTCGTGCAGACTGACGAGCACGATGCCGTGGCTCCCGTGGCCTACGAGCTCATGGGCAAGGGGCGCGAGCTTGCCGATGCTCGCGGCTGCCGTCTGGTGGCACTGGTCGGCATGAGCCCCGAGGGCTCGCTTGGGGACTTGGAGCATCTGGTTTGCGCGGGCGCCGACGAAGTCCTGGCCTGTCGCGACGAGCGCCTGCGCCAAAACGATGCGGAGGTCTACGCCCGCTTGATCTGCGATTTGGTAGCCGAACGCAAACCCGAGGCCATCCTATATGGTGCGACCGCTTTTGGTCGCGAACTGGCACCCGGCGTTGCCGTGCGTTCGCAGACGGGTCTTACGGCCGACTGCACCGTGCTTTCGATGGATGCGGAGTCGGGCCTACTGCAGCAGACGCGCCCGGCGTTTGGCGGCAACTTGATGGCCACCATCATTTGCCCCAACCACCGTCCGCAGATGGCAACGGTTCGTCCCGGCATCTTTAAGGCGCCCGACTTCGACTACGGCCGTTCCGGCGCGATCACCCAGGTGATGCTTGCGGATGATGCTAAGGCTCGTGTCGAGATCTCGATTCCCGCCGAGGAGTGGGGACAGCAGCCCTCGATCGCCAATGCCGAGCGCCTGGTCGTGGTGGGTCGCGGCATTGGTTCCAAGAAAAACCTGCCGTTGATGCGAAGGCTCGCCGAGGCTCTGGGAGCCGAGCTTGGCTGCACGCGACCCGTCGTGGAGGCCGGCTGGTTGGAGTATCGCCATCAGATTGGCCAGACGGGCGTATCGGTTTCGCCCAAGCTTCTCGTGAGTATCGGTGTTTCGGGCGCCATTCAGCATCTTGCCGGCATCGGTGGGGCGGAGTGCATTATCGCCATCAACGAGGACCCGGATGCCCCCATTTTCGGTGCTGCCCAGTACAAGGTTGTCGGTGATGCCGTCGAGGTCGTCGAAGAGCTGCTGGCCCAGCTTGAGCGCTAGGCACGCGCCAGCCAGTCGCGCATCTCGTCCTTTAGGCGCTCCCAGGTCGCTTGCGTGGCGGGATTGGTAAAGGGGCGCGTAATGCCAAAGGGTGCGTCGAGCAGGCGGTAGATATCGCCCTGCTCGCGCGCCAGCGCGCGGCTCGCTGGATAGACGAGCTCAAACATAAAGCAGATGAGTCCCACCAGGTAGTCTGCGGGCTCGTTGCGTTCATCGCGTGCGACGCAGCGGTGTTCGTCAAAGGCGGCAAGTGTCGGCGACGAGAAACGGCTGCCGAGAAACGTTTTCTCGTCCACCTTGAGGATAGTGTCGACGGTGCTGTCGGCGATGGTGCGCATAATGTCGATCTTGTCACCATCGCGCACGATATCGCAGAAGCACCGTGTACGCTCGTCGAGTTGTGCCGGCAGGCGAAAGTCGCTGTGATAGGCGATGCTCGCTCGGATGAGCTCGTCATGCGCACCGGTTTCGATAAAGTCACGGATGTTTGTCGTGGCGGGTGCATCGGCGGGATTCTCGCCAAAGAGGACCTCGATGCCCAGCGCCGCATGGCTCATGCTCTCGGCGTCCTTAAAGGTGTCCCAGCGTCGCAGCTGCTCAAAGCGGCCCATATCGTGTAGCAGGCCGCAAAGCCATGCCAGGTCAATATCTTCTGACGACCAGCCCTGCTCGCGCGCTACGGCATCGCATGCCTCGGCCACGTGGTACGTATGCTCGATTTTGAGCGCGATGCGTGGGTTGGTGGCGTCGTAGGCATCGGTGTAGCTTTTGAAGGCCGCGCGCGCCCGGTCTCGATCGATAGCTGTCATAATGACTTCCTAAAAAGTTATGTCTTTCGATCCGGTGGCAATTGTAGGTGAACTCGGTTGCTGTCGGATGATGATTCTGCCGTATCGCTACATGCGGCTCGGAGACCTTGTCAGGATGAGAAGCGTATGGTGCTCAAAATCGTTAGAACCGTCTGGCCGGTGATGCTTACCTATGTTGCAATAGGCGCGCCGTGCGGAATGATCATGGGGCAGACGGGAATGGAGCCCTGGATGGTCTTTGCTCTGAGCAGCACGTTTGTGACGGGCAGCGGGCAGTTTATGATCTGCAACCTGTGGCTGGCGGGTGTGCCTGCAGCATCGATCGTCGCGAGCGTCGCCGCCATCTCCTCGCGTTTTGCGCTTTACTCGGCATCGATCGCGCCGCATCTGACGGGTGCCTCGAAGCGTCAGACGCTGGCTGTTGCCGCGACACTTACCGAGGAGGCATACGGCATCTCGCTTGCCAAGTTGGTTGAAGGGGAGGATTGGGGCCCGCGTGAGTCCTTCGTGCTCAACGTGATCCTTATCGCAACATGGGGCGTTTCGTGTACGACGGGCGCCATCGTCGGCGCCGTTGTCGATGTTCCCACCGCCATTGCAGCCTTTGTCTGCACCTCACTCTTTATCTGCCTGCTCTTTTCGCAGCGGCTGTCGCGCGGCAATGTCGTGGCTGCTGTTATGGCTGCGGTGTCTGTCGCCATATGCAAGTTCTTGGGCCTCACGAATATTGCCGTGCCGGCAAGCGTCGTGGCCGGCATTGCCATTGCGTTGGCGTGCGATGCTGTATTTGACGGAAGAGGTGCCCGCGATGCCCGTTAACGAGTTCTTGGTTCTGTGGCTGTCGTCGTGGGCTGCTATCGCGTTCTTTCGCGTCGCGCCGGCGTTCGCCTTGCGCGGGCGGACCCTGTCGCCCCGTATTACCGAGGCCCTGGGCTATATCCCGCCCGCTGCCTTTGCCGCGCTGGTCGCCAACGACTTGGTGAGCCCCGGCGCGTTCGACGCGGGACTCTGGCCTGCCTTGGTTCCCTGGATTGCGGCCGCCGGCGTCGTGGTCGTGGCGGTCAAGACAAAATCGATGCTGTGGTGCTGCGTCTCGGGCATCGTACTCTATATCGTCTTGAGCCTTATATAGGGGTGGCGTCGCGGGCGCCGAATCTCGTTCCATCCCAACTTGTCGAATTTTTCACCGAGCTGGTCTATTTCTTCTGGTACCATGGTCAAACTTTACTGTAGCAAAGCGTGACGTGGGCTTTTGTACCCCGTCAGCGGAAATGGGGGTTTCATGGCACAGGAAGCAACCGCCAACGAGCAAAAGAAATTCAGGGTCCCGCGCATCCCGGGCGACATCATGATCTATCCGATGATCGTCGGTCTTTTACTCAACACCTTCTGCCCGCAGGTTTTTGAGATCGGCGGCTTCTTTACGGCTGCCTGCCGCGGTGGCTCCAATACCATCGTTGCCGCGATCCTGCTGTTTGTGGGCGCCGGCATCAGCTTTAAGTCCACGCCGGGCGCCATCAAGACCGGCATCGTCGTGCTGATTCCCAAGCTTGTTGTTGCGGCCGCCCTTGGCTTGGGTGTGGCATATTTCTTTAACGACAACTTCCTGGGCCTGAGCTCCGTGTCTATTATCGGCGGCATCACGTTTTGCAACATGGCGCTTTATACGGGCATCATGGGCGAGTTCGGCGATGAGTCCGAGCAGGGCGCCGTCGGTATCCTGTTCTTTACGGCCGGCCCTGCCGTCACCATGATCATCCTCGGTGTTTCCGGCCTTGCCAACATCCCTGTCGGTACCATCATCGGCTCCATTTTGCCGCTCGTTATCGGCATGGTTCTGGGCAACCTGTTCCCGTTTATCAAGAACCTGCTGGTTCCCGGTGCCAATCCCGCGATTGCCGTCATCGGATTTCAGCTCGGTGCGTCCATGAGCCTGTCGAGCTTTATCACCGGCGGTATTTCCGGCATCTTGCTGGGCCTTGTCACGCTGTTTGTCGTCGGTCCCATCACCTTTGCGTTCGAGCGCCTGTGCGGTGGTAACGGCAAGGCTGCTGTGGCTTGCTCCACCATCGCCGGCACGGCTATGACCACGCCGGTTGCTCTCGCCGAGGTCGCGCCGCGCTACGCCGAGCTTGCGCCCACCGCGTACGCCCAGATCGCCACTGCCGTTATCATCACGGCAATCATGGCTCCGATTCTGACCGGCTGGGTCGACAAGAAGTTCTGCCAGGGCAAGGAGGACCTGTCGCCTGCCGGTGCCGAGGCCATCGAGGAGGCCGTCGCGACCGACATCGACGGCGAGTAACGGCCGTTACCGATAATTGATTCCGGCGTGCAATTCGCGCCGTCCGAGCGCCCGAACAGAAACTGTTTTGCAGTGATGTTCGGGCGCTTTGCTATGATTCCCTTTACCCCTGCGGAGTAAAGGGGTGTTTATTGCCCTGATTCGAATTGGGCGATTCTGACCATTCGGATATTGAAGGGATGGCGTCTAGTGGTTAAGGCACTCAAGATTGAGATATTCCTGCTATGCATGATTGTTCTTATCGGGCTTGCCGCGCGAAGTCGTCGCTCTTTGTTCTCGAGCACCCTGCAGCTATTGTTTAGCATGCTTGGCTACACCTCTGCCGCGTACATATTATTCGATATGATCTGGACGCTTTCGGATGGTGCGGACGGCACGTTGGGTATTGCTGCCAACTGGATTTCCAACGCGGTTTCGTTTTCGCTCTTTGCCATCGCGTGTCTCATTTGGTTTATCTATTCCGAGACGATGCAGGGCTCTCGCCTTGTGACCTCGCGCTATAGGGTGGTGCTTGTAACGTTGCCTACGGCTCTGGTGGTCGTGCTGGCTTTTACCAGTTACTGGACGCACGCCTTGTTCTATATCGATTCGCAGGGCGTGTATCGTCGCGGCTTTGCCTATATGATCCAGCCCATTGTCAGCTACTGTTACGTTATACATACGTCCCTGCATGCGTTTGTGCAATCTCATAGGGTCGAGAGCCTGCAGACGAAGGCTATCTATCGAACCTTGGCATTTTTCGCCATTCCGGCCCTGGTGGGCGGTACCTTTCAGATCGTATACTCGGTGCCTGGCCTTTGTGTCGGCATAATGATTAGCATGTTGCTGCTCTATATCATCTGCCAGGAGCAACTGATCTCGACTGACCCGTTGACTGGACTCAACAACCGCAACCGTTTTGAGACCTATATGCTGTCGCTCTTTTCAAATGTGGATCAGGCCGAAGATGTATATCTGCTTATGATGGACGCTGACGGCTTTAAGCAGATTAACGATCGCTATGGACATGTGGAGGGCGACCATGCTCTTCAGGTTGTTGCGACGGCGCTCAAGGATGTCTGCTCGGCGTCTGGTGGCTTTATCGCGCGTTATGGTGGCGATGAGTTCGTGGTGCTCCAAAAGGCAGCGGCGGAACAGGATATCATGCATCTGTGCGCGACAATCAACGACGAGCTCGCGCATGCCGAGGTGCCGTATGCATTGCGGATGTCCATCGGTTGCGCGCGGGTCGGCGATAGTGTTGATACCTGGCAAGACTTACTTCGCGCTGCCGATGCGGAGCTCTATCGCGTCAAGGCCGAGAAAAAGAAAGCCGGCGTACAAATACGCTAGAAAAGGGGCATACGACCGCATTGATGGTCGTGCGCCCCTATTGCGTTGGCGGGATTAGTAGCGGCTGTCGAAGATACGCCTCGTCTTTTTCTTGGAACGAGGCAGTTCGCTAGGCCTTTTTGGGCTTGTTTACGATGATGATGCCGCCGCAAACCAACAGCAGGGCAACGATGACGGTAATGGGGCTCGTGCCAGCGCCCTCGCCGAGCAGCAGCGCGCTCAGCAGCACACCAAAGACGGGGTTCATAAACCCAAAGACCGAGACGCGGCTGACGGGGTTGACGGCAAGCAGGCGCGACCACAGCGAGTAGGCGACCGCGGAGATAAGCGCCATGTAGATGATGAGCGCGATGGCGGGGGCAATCGCCGTGGGGGAGAGCGCGCCACCCATCAAAAAGCCGATGGCGGTGAGGACCAGGCCGCCGACTAAGAACTGCCACCCGGCAAGCAAGACGCCGTCGTGCTCACGCGAGAAGATACCGATCAGGCAGGTCGAAAGGGCACCCGCGACGGTGGAGGCTAGGATAAAACCCTCGCCGTCGAGCGTAAAGCCAAAGGTGCCGTCCGCGCCCGAAAGGTTGACGAGCGCGACGCCGGCAAAGCCCAGTACGCAGCCGAGCACTTTGGCCGCATTGAGCTTCTCGGTGTGAAATGCCAGGGCGGCAAAGAGGATTGCGAGGAAGTTGGCGCTGGCCTCGATGATGGAGCTCGACATGGCGCTGGCGCGCGAGAGGCCCAGGTAGAAAAAGAAGTACTGCCCGATAGTCTGGAAGAGCGACAAGATGCAGATGGGCTTGATATCGCGCGCTTGCGGAACGAGCGGTCGGCGCTGGGCCACGCTCATGCCAACAATGACCAGCATGCCGGCAAGGGTGAAGCGCAGGCCCGCGAAGAGCAGCTGCGAGGCGCTGTCGTGCGCGGGAATACCAAAGAGGCCGTAGCCGATCTTGATGCAGGGGAAGGCGGAGCCCCAGAGCGCGCAGCAAACGAGACAGCCCAGGATGAGTCCGGGCAGGGTGGCGAGATACGGCTTGCGGCTTTCCATGATGTCCTTCTCCTATACGCGCAAAGCAAAAAAGAACCCGCCACCGGGGGTGCCGGTGGCGGGTGTTGTTACCCGAGGGGATTGTACCCGATGGAAACGTATTAAGCGAAGTAGGCTACGCCGCTCTCAAAGATCGGCATGAATTTGTCGCCGGGGACATGCTCGGGCACGTTGCGGTACAGGTTGTCGCCGCGACGCTCGGCATGGCCCATCTTGCCCAGGACACGGCCGTCGGGGCTCGTGATGCCCTCGATGGCGAGTGCGGAGCCGTTGGGGTTGACGGAAAGGTCCATGCTGGGCTTGCCGTTCTCGCCCACGTACTGCGTGGCGACCTGGCCGTTGGCGATCAGCTGGGCGAGCACTTCGTCATTGGCGACAAAGCGGCCCTCGCCGTGGCTGATGGCGACGGTATAGGGGTCGTCCAGGCTGCACTGCGACAGCCACGGGGACAAGTTGGACGAGATGCGGGTGCGCACCAGACGGCTCTGGTGGCGACCGATGGTGTTGAACGTCAACGTGGGCGCATCGGGCGTGGCGTCGACGATGTCGCCGTAGGGCACCAGGCCGAGCTTGATCAGGGCCTGGAAGCCGTTGCAGATGCCCAGCATCAGGCCATCGCGAGCCTTGAGCAGGTCGCGGACTGCCTCGGTGACCTCGGGAGCGCGGAAGAACGCCGTGATGAACTTGGCAGAGCCGTCGGGCTCGTCGCCGCCCGAGAAGCCGCCGGGGATCATGACGATCTGGCTTGCACGGATGCGGCGGGCAAGCTCGTGGGTGCTCTCGGCGACGGCCTCGGGCGTGAGGTTGTTGATCACGAAGGCGTCGGCCTTGGCACCGGCGGCACGGAAGGCGCGGGCGCTGTCGTACTCGCAGTTGTTGCCGGGGAACACGGGGATGATCACGCGCGGGCGGGCGATCTTGGCGCCGCCGTACACGTGGATGTCCTTGGCGCGGAAGTCGATGGTCTCGACCTCGGGGGTCTCGCCGGCGCTGCGGTAGGCGAAGACGCCCTCGATGCCGCTCTCCCAGGCCTCCTGGAGCTCGGCGAGCTCGATGACCTCGGAGCCGGTGTCGATGACATAGCCCTCGACGGTGGTGCCCAGGGGCTCGAGAACAATGCCGTCGGCGACCTCGGGCAGCTCGGCGTCCTCGGCGAGCTCGACGATAAAGCTGCCATAGAGCGGGGTGAAGAGGCTCTCCACGTCTACATCCTCGGCAAGCTCGATACCGATCTGGTTACCGACGCACATCTTAAAGAGGCTCTCGGCGCCGCAGCCGTAGCCGGGCGTGGAGATGGCCAGGGCGTTGCCGGTGGCAGTGAGCGCCTCGACGGCGTCAAACGCGGAGAGCAGCTGCTGAGCGTCGGGACGGTAGTCCTCGCCATAGGTAGCGGGGGCGATGCGGACGACGCGGTGCGTGAGGCCCTTGAACTCGGGCGAGACGGCACGGGCGGCCCTGCCCACAGCGACGGCGAAGCTGATCAGGGTCGGCGGAACGTTGAGCTCGCCGGCCTCGTCCTCAAACGAACCGCTCATGGAGTCCTTGCCGCCGATGGCGCCGGCACCCAGGTCGACCTGGGCCATGAGGGCACCCAGGACGGCAGCCATGGGTTTGCCCCAGCGCTCGGCCTCGGTGCGCAGGCGCTCGAAGTACTCCTGGAAGGAGAG
>CAUBQN010000014.1 GCA_958438125.1 uncultured Collinsella sp. | reverse complement strand
GACCTCCACCACAGGGACCCGTACCCGTTCTGGCTGGATTAATGGATGGAAACGGGTGTTCTATCGGGACACACATTTTGTCCTATAAGCCAAAAAAGGAGGCATCCTTTCGGACACCTCCTTTCAGCGAGTGTATTGTTCTTCGACCTTACACCTCGGGTGCCTTGGCGACGGTCTCGCTTTCTGCCGTGAGTGGGCGGTTGTCGATGCGGCGGCCCAGGCGGTCGAGCTTCACAAGGAGCCACTCAATGGGATTCGGCCCTGCGCCTTCCTCGTCAGCAACCAGGTCCATGACGGCGATCTTGGTGCCGTCTTGCTTGAGCGTAACGCTGCCCACCTTGTCGCCCACATGCACCGTGCCCGAAAGATCGTCGTAGCTAACCTTTTCGGTCACCTCGCCGGCAAGGGAAAACACGGTCGCTTGCGCCGTGGGGTCGGCGAGCGTGGCGTCGATCGTCTTGTCCGTCCAATCTGTCTGGCTAATGCGTGCCATAAGCGGGTTGTCGTTGGTGGTCTTTTCCTGCGTGTTGGCGATCGCGACCGTCACCTTGTGACCGTAGTACCAATTGGCAAGGGTTGCGGTATCGGTAAAGCGCTGGTCGGTGGTAGTGGAGTTCAAAACGACGGTGTAGATCTCGTCGCCATCGCGGTTGTAGGCACTCGTAAAGCAATAGCCTGCATCGTCGGTGGTGCCGGTCTTGCCACCGATGTTGCCATCTTGGCCCAGCAAATAGTTATGCGTGTCCATGGAATGCGAATGGTCGGTGCCGTTGGCGCCCGTGACCTCGATCCAGGAATCCTCGCTCGCTACGACCTCGCGGATCGTGTCGTTTTTCATGGCCTCCTGCATCATCAGCGCTACGTCGTGTGCGGTTGAGTGCATATCGCCAGCCCACTCATCAAAGTCCAGACCATGCGGGTTTTCAAAAAGCGTACCGGTGCAGCCGAGCTTCTTAGCGCGCTCGTTCATGGCCTTCACAAAGGTGGCCTCGGCGTCTTTGGTCTTAGGGCCGATCTTCTTGCCCACATATTCGGCGAGCACGATGGCGGCGTCGTTGCCCGAGGGAATCATCAGGCCGCGCAGTGCCTGCTCCACGGTAAGCTCGTCGCCTTCGAGCAAGCCGGCGGTCGAATTACCCACGGTGGCCGCGGCGTTGCTCACTGTGACCTTCTCGTCCATCTTGCAATTCTCGACGGTTAGGATTGCGGTCATGACCTTGGTGATCGAGGCAATTTTGACCTGCTCATCGGCATCGCGGGCATAGTAGACGGTGCCGTCTTTGCCCATGACGAGGGCATTGGTCGCATCGATATCGGGCAGGTTTTCGGCCGTGATACCGCGCACATCGGCGGTTTTGCCGCAAACATTGTCGGTCGTGAGCACTTGGGCGCCGGCGACGGTGGGCACGCCAGCGGCAAGGGCGATAGCGCAGACAAAGCCGGCGGCAAGCTGGGCTGAGCGCTTTGCAAAAGAGGTGAGGGACTTCACGGATTTCGCTTTCGACGGGATGGTCTCTTCTGAAACTAGAGTATATCGTTTGCCGGCGTCGGCGATCATCGCGTGCGTGCGTGGCCCACATCCGCGCCCGAACGGGCACAAGGGTGCTTAAGGCCGACTTAATCACCCACGCTTGTTGTGTGTGACGGGCGCCCCCTCGGGCATAATGGAGCGCGAGAGGAGCACGCATGAACGAGCGCATACTGGTAGTTGATGACGAGAAGGCCATTGCCGACCTAGTGGGCATCTACCTTACAAAAGAAGGCTTTGACGTCCAGATTGCCTATAGCGGGGCCGATGCTGCCAAGGCAATCTTGGAGCAGGAGTTCGATCTGGCGCTGCTGGATGTCATGCTGCCCGATATCGATGGGTTTGAGCTGCTGCGTACGATCCGTTCCAGCCATACCTATCCTGTGATCATGCTGACGGCGCGCGATGCCCAGCAAGACAAGATCGAGGGCCTTTCGCTTGGCGCGGACGATTACGTGGTTAAGCCGTTTCGTCCGCTGGAGCTCGTCGCGCGCGTGCACGCTCAGCTTCGCCGCTACACCAGCTACGGTAGCCGTGCACAGGCGGCCGAGTCGCCGACCATTCAGCTCGACGGCTTGGAGATCAACCGCGACGCTCGTTCCGTGACGGTGGACGGTGCACCGGTACGCCTCACACCCACCGAGTATTCAATCTTGCTGTATCTGGTCGAGCATCGCGGCAGCGTGGTGGCCGTGGAGGACCTGTTCCGTGCGGTGTGGAACGAGGATTTTATGCCCGGCTCCAACAATACGGTGATGGTGCACATTCGCCACTTGCGCGAAAAGATTGGCGACGACGCACAAAAGCCGCGCTTTATCAAAAACGTCTGGGGCGTCGGCTACATAATCGAATAACGCTTTTCGCTTGTGAGGATCTTGATATGACAAAAGACGATAGACAAGCGTTCGAGGTGCCCGATCGACTCTTTGAATACGTGAGGTCGGTCGTCGACAACCGCGCGCTTGCAACGGTGCTGCTCTTTTTGCTGAGCCTGCTGCTGATTGGCATTGATAACATCGCTGGAATCTTGGCGGTGCTGCTTGTCGGCTTTTTGCTGATCGATCGATTTGAGATCGTGCGCCGCTGCATGGTGATTGGCGGCGCCGCGTGGGCCATGACGTTGGCGATTGGCGCCATGGCGCTCGGCGGCATCGAAGGGCCGGTGCTGTTCGATGCCGGCTTTGTATTCAACATGCTTGGCTTTGTGCTGGCGCTTGCCGCGTGCGTGCTGTTCTTGTGCGGCCGCGCCCTGTACTACCAGGGCTACGAACAGGGCGAGCAGCATGCCGATTGTGTGCTGGCCGCTCGTATTCAAGATCGCCTGATCGATCACCCCGACACCTGGGACAACATTGACGGCGACTTCTTGGAGGTCGAGGGCGCCCTTAACCGCGTGCGTGACCGTGAGCGCAAGGTGCAGCAAGCTCTGCGTGACGAGTCGCATCGCAAGGACGATTTGGTCACGTACTTGGCACATGACCTACGCACCCCGCTTGCCAGTGTGGTGGGCTATCTTTCGCTGCTGCAAGAGGCTCCTGAGCTGCCGGTTGAGCAACGTGCGCACTTTACGGGCGTGGCTCTCGACAAGGCGCACCGGCTCGATGCACTCATCGAAGAGTTCTTCGATATCACACGCTTTGACTTCCACGATATCGTGCTCACGCGCGGCTATGTTGATCTGGGGTTGCTGCTGGCTCAGGTGGCTGACGAGTTCTATCCCATCCTCAACGAGCAGCATAAGGAAGCCCAAGTTGATATTCGCGAGGACCTGACGGTGCTCGTGGATGGCGACAAGATGGCTCGCGTGTTCAACAACATCATGAAAAACGCCGTCGCCTATAGCTATGAGGGCTCGACTATCACGATTGAGGCCAGACGCCGGGACGACGGTGGCGTGCGCGTGCGCTTTATCAATCAGGGCGATCCCATCCCTGAGGCAAAGCTCAAGGTGATCTTTGAGAAGTTCTATCGCCTGGATGCGGCGCGTGCGACCAATCGCGGTGGTGCCGGTCTGGGCCTTGCTATTGCCAAGGAGATCATCGCGGCACACGGCGGTACCGTTGCATGTGAATCGACGCCCGAACACACGATATTCACCATCGAGCTGCCCGCCGCATAGTCAGCGTGCCCTTACAAACACTTGACAATGCGCTCACGTGCATATGAGCCGCGATTTCTACTATCGATACTGCTGAATTGATATCGATGTGGAGGTATGCGGTATGACGGCTGCTGCGGCTGTGGAGCCCACGGAGCTTAAAGAACTCATGAAAGCGCAGGCCGAGGCCGCGCACGAGCGCGAGGTTGGGGATGCGACTCGCCCCACGGCAGAGGATCTTGCCGCCTCGCCGACGCGCATCGATGTCGAGGGCCTCGACCTGTTCTATGGCGACCATCATGCGCTCAAGGACGTGAATATCAAGATTCGCGACAAGCAGATCACCTCGTTTATCGGGCCTTCGGGCTGCGGAAAGTCCACGTTGCTGCGCTGCTTTAACCGCATGAACGACGGCATCAAGGACTGCCGAATCGAGGGCAAGATTGCGCTCGATGGTCAAGATATCCTGGGCGATTACGACATCTGCCGTTTGCGCCAGCGCGTGGGCATGGTGTTTCAGCGCCCCAACCCGTTTCCCATGAGCATCTACGACAACGTCGCCTACGGTCCTCGCGGAATGGGAGTGCGCGACCGCGTCGTGCTCGACGAGCTGGTCGAAGACTCCCTGCGACGCGCCGCTCTGTGGGACGAGGTCAAGGACAAGCTCAAAGAATCGGGCCTGGGTCTTTCGGGCGGCCAGCAGCAGCGTCTGTGCATCGCCCGTGCGCTGGCCGTGCAGCCCGACATTCTGCTGATGGACGAACCGACCTCGGCGCTCGACCCCGTATCGACGCTGGTGGTGGAGCAGCTGGCCTGCGAGCTCAGGGAGACCTGCACGCTGGTGGTCGTTACGCACAACATGCAGCAGGCTGCGCGCATCTCCGACTCGGTCGCGTTCTTTTTGCTGGGCGAGCTGGTGGAGCATGCGCCCACTGCCCAGCTCTTCAAAAACCCGATCGATCCGCGCACGGCGGATTATTTGACGGGCCGTTTTGGCTGATACCATCTAGTACAGGCACCTTTAGGGTTAAGATGCGGTCATGTCGGCCGCAAAGGGGTTCAACATGATCTATTACGTCGAGGACGATGACAACATCAGGGATTTGACGGTCTATGCGCTGCGCAAGCAGGGAATCGAGGCCGAGGGCTTTTCGTGCGACGGCGAGTTTAAGGCCGCCGTGGCGCGACGGGTGCCCGATGCTGTGCTGCTCGATATCATGCTGCCCGATACCGATGGTTTGGCGATTATGCGCCGCCTCCGCGCCGACCGCCTGACGGCGACGGTGCCCATCATGATGCTTACCGCCAAGGACACCGAGCTCGACAAGGTGATGGCGCTCGATGACGGTGCCGACGATTACCTGACTAAACCCTTCTCGCTCATGGAGCTCGCCAGCCGCTGCCGCGCACTGCTGCGTCGCGGCGGTATGGTCAAACAGGCAAGCGATGTGCTCAACGTGGGCGACATCGTGCTCTCGCCCAGCCATCGCGAGGTGACCGTTGCCGGCGAGCCGCTTAAGCTCACCCTGCGCGAGTTCGACCTGCTCGAGTACCTCATGCGCAAGCCCGGCGTGGTCTTTACCCGCGAGTCGTTGCTGCAGAGCGTGTGGGGCTGGGACTTCGACGGCGGTTCGCGCACCGTTGACGTGCACGTGCAGACGCTTCGCCAAAAACTGGGCGAGCATGCCAGCGCCATCGAGACCGTGCGCGGCGTGGGCTACCGCTTGGCCGAGCCTTCTGCCGGTGATGGTGCCGAAGGTGACGACACCGCGGCCACCGCATCGGAGGAGTAACCCGTGGTCTTCGCCCCCCAGGGAAAACATACGCTGTCCCACCGCGTTTTTGTGACGATCTTTGTCTGTGCCATGGCGGTTATCGTGGCGTTTACGGTGCTGGGTGCGTTCTTTGTGCAAAACACCTTGGCGGATGCCACGAGTGCCAATCTGGCGCAGGAAACCGAGCTCATTGCTGCCGCCCTCGACGAGCAGCAGGAGCCCATCCCGTTCTTGCGTAGCCTCGATCGTGAGGACTTGCGCATCACGCTGATTAACAAGGATGGATCGGTTGCCTACGACAACGAGGCGTCGCCTTCCACACTGCCCAACCACGGCGATCGCCCCGAGGTCATCGAGGCCTTTGAGAATGGTTCGGGTTCCGCGGAGCGCGCAAGCTCTACGCTCGACGAGATTATGCTGTATCGCGCCGTCGCCCTTGATAACGGCCAGGTTGTCCGCTTGGCGCAGGCCCAGCCTGGCGTTGCAGCGATTTTGCTGTCGATGGTGGCGCCGATGCTGCTTATCGCAGCAGCGGGCGCGGTACTCTCGTTTTTTATGGCGCGCCGCGAGTCCCGTGCCATCATCGCGCCGTTGCAAGAGGTGGATTTGGACCACCCACGCCGTAGCTATGAGCACGCCTATGCCGAGATGGTCCCCATGCTTGAGCGTATCGAGTCGCAGCGCCAGGAACTCAAGCGCCAAATGGCGGTGCTGGCGGACAACGACCGTATGCGCCGCGAGTTCACGGCGAATATCACCCATGAGCTCAAGACGCCGCTTACGGCGATTTCGGGCTATGCCGAGCTCATCGCAAACGGCATGGTCGAGGGCGAGGACGACCTGCGCAACTTTGGCGGTCGCATCTATCGTGAGGCGGGCCGCTTGGCAGCGCTTGTCAACGACATCCTTACGCTGTCTAACTTGGACGAGGCCGAGCGTGCAACTGAGGGCGAGGCGGTGCCCATTGGGTCCACGGAGCCTATTGAGCTCTCGCGTGCCATCTACGCGGTTGAGCAGCGTCTTGAACAGGTCGCCCGTCAGGCGAATGTGACGATAAGTCATGAGACCAAGCCTGTGGTCATCGAGGGCGTGTCGCGCTTGATTGACGAGCTCATCTATAATCTGGCAAGCAACGCCATCCGCTACAATCGACCCGGCGGTACGGTTACGCTGCAGTGCGGCACCAACGACGAAGGCCATCCGTTCCTTGCGGTCGCCGACACGGGAATCGGTATCGCGCCTGAAGAACAGGGCAAGGTATTTGAGCGGTTCTATCGCGTGGACAAGAGTAGGTCCAAGGCGCGCGGCGGAACCGGTCTGGGGCTTGCCATTGTCAAGCATGCGGCCCTGTATCATCACGCCACGCTCGATCTGTCGAGCGAGTTGGGCGTGGGAACCACCATTACGGTGACGTTTCCCATACAGCAGGACGAGCCATTCGCATAGCGATACAACATAGGTATTGATGCAGACGCCGCATTTGACTTTCGGGTGCGGCGTTGTTGTGCAATTTTACGATTGCTTCCGACATTTTTACAGGAGAGCCTGTTTCTTATGTATAGAGTTTGGTCTCGGTAAAAAGATGCGATAACATACGAACAGTTTTGTCAATCCGAACTGGGGAAATGAAAGGCAAGCTGCATGACCCTTCTCGAACTGTTCCAGCTGCTGAAGAAGCACCTCAAGCTGGTCATCACCCTTCCGGTGGTCTGCGCGATCGCCATGGGCATCGTGTCCTTCGCCGCGATGGACAACACCTATACCGCGACGACGAGCATGTACATTCTCGCCAAGACCGACGATAGCGGCCAGATGAGCTACAACGATCTCTCGGCGAGCCAGATGCTTTCCAACGATATCGCCACGCTGCTGGATAGCGATAGCGTTAAGAGCGGCGCCGCCAAGGAACTGGGCCTCACCGATCTGGATGACTACAAGGTGTCTGTTTCCTCCGAGACCACCACGCGTGTCATTACGCTTTCGGTTACCGGCACCGATGCCAAGGAGACGGCTGAGGTCGCAAAGGCCATAGCTAGCTCGGTGAGTACGGTCGCTCAGAACGTCGGCGCTGCCCAGAGCATCAACGTTATCGACGAGGCTAAGACCCCCGAAGCCCCCAGCGGCCCCAAGCGCACGCTGTATATTGCCGTCGCGTTCCTCGCCGGTATCTTTATCGCAGTCGCCTATGTCGTTTTGGCAGACATGCTCAATACCCGCATCCGCGGTGCCGAAGAGGCGGAAGAGCTCCTGGGCATTCCCGTTGTTGGCCGAATTCCGGCTATGAAAGGTGGTAAATAGGCATGGCTAAGGCAAAGAACACCGATAAGCTCGTTGTACAGAATGCCGCCAAGACCCTTCTGGCCAACATCCGCTTTGCGAGCGTGGACGACCCCATTCGCACCATTACCGTCACGTCCTCGATTCCCAACGAGGGCAAGTCTACGGTTTCCATCAACCTTGCCCAGGCTATCGCCACGAGCGGCAAGTCCGTGCTCCTGGTCGAGGCCGATATGCGCCGCAGGTCCCTTTCCGATATGCTCGGCGTTCGTTCGCGCGGCGGACTCTATGCGGTCCTTTCCGAGCAGATCTCCATTGACCAGGCAATTGTCGAGACGGGTCAGAAGAACTTCTACTTCCTCGATGCCGAGCCGCATATTCCCAATCCTGCCGACATCATCGTCTCTCACCGCTTTGCCAAGCTGGTAAAGGCACTGTCTGCCAAGTTCCAGTACGTCATCTTTGATGCTCCCCCGGTCGGCACCTTCATCGATGCTGCCGAGATCGCAAGTCTGACCGACGGTGCGCTTTTTGTCGTGCGCGAGGACTTCACCAAGCGCGAGGAGGCACTCAACGCTATCGGCCAGCTTAAGAAGTCCGAAAAGGTCAAGCTCATCGGTACCGTTATGAACTACTGCGAGACCGAGACCAGCGAGTACTACTACTCCTACTACACCAAGGACGGTAAGAAGGTTAAGAAGGGCTCCGACGATCGGGGGACTTCCAAAAAGGGCATCTTCACCAACCGAGCAAACGTTTAGTTGATTAAGGCTGACCTATGCGTGACATTCATTGCCATATCCTGCCGGGTGTAGACGACGGCGCCGCCGATCTCGATGAGAGCTTGGCGATGCTCGAGGCTGCCAAGCGGGCCGGTGTAACCAGAATCGTTTGCACTCCTCACTGCCGTGATCCCTATTTTGACTACGACAAGATGTGGGATGCCTTTGAGCTGCTGCGTGATAACGCTGACGGTTTTCCGCTCCAGATGGGCTTTGAGGTCAACCATCGAAAGCTCGTTGAGCTTGGTATCGATGCCGCGGAGCACTTGCATTTCGATGGAACCAATGAGTTCCTGCTCGAGCTTTCGACGCATGCCGATGCGTATGCGTTTAGAGAGTACGAGAACACGATTTACGATTTGCAGTGCCGTGGCTACCAGGTGATCATCGCTCATCCTGAGCGCTATCGTGCGGTTCAAAAGGATGTAAGCGTGGCGGAGCGCCTGGTCGATATGGGCTGCAAGCTGCAGGCTTCGGCGGACTTTATTGCCGGCGGTCGCTTTGGTCGCGAAAAAAAGCCGGCACAGCGCCTGTTCGATCAGAACCTGTACAGCTTCATCGCGAGCGATGCCCATAACGTGGGTCATTACGACTGCCTGGCGAAGGCTCGCGCGAAGTTTAGCGTGCGCGGAGCTCATTTTCGCTAAAATCTGTCCCTAACGTTCGCGTTGAATGAAAGGGCAGCTATGGATATCCAACTTAAGACGGGATGCTTTGATGACGCGGCGTTGGTGCGCCGCGTCGTTTTTATGGGCGAGCAGGGCTACGAGAATGAGTTCGACGCTATCGACGAGGATCCAAACTGCATTCATGTGACGCTCTATGTAGACGGCGAGCTTGCCGGTTGCTCGCGCGTGTTTCCCGAAGAGCTTGAGCGCGTGGCTGACGCAGAGGCCCCGGTGTTGCCGGCATGCGACATGGACGAAGGCGTTGCGGCGGGGGAGACCTACATTATGGGGCGCGTCGCCGTGCTGCCGGCTATGCGTCGTCGCGGACTGGCGAGTGCGATCGTCGAGGCCAGTGCTTCGTGTGCACGCGATGCCGGCGCTAAGCTTATTAAGCTGCATGCGCAGGAATACGTGTTGCCGCTCTATGCAAAGGCGGGCTACACGCAAATTGCCCCGGTAGATTACGAAGACGAGGGCCAGCCCCATGTCTGGATGGCCAAGCGCGTAGATGGCAGATAGGGACGTTCCTTTTCTGCCGGCAGCTGGGGACACTCCTTGGCAATTGACGCATTGGAGCGCTCGGACATACAGTTTTTCGATTCCGTATGTATATATGCGCGCTATTGGGTTATAAAATCTAAGTCTGAACATAGCAGGTCTGCGATGCGGCTCGGGCAACCGAGCCGTTTTTGCGGACGGGGGTAGCGCGAAAGGACTGCACATGCGTCAATTTAAGACCGAGAGCAAAAAACTGCTCGACCTCATGATCAACTCCATCTACACCAATAAGGAAATCTTCCTGCGCGAGCTTATCTCTAACGCGAGCGACGCCGTCGACAAGCTCAACTTTAAGAGCCTGCAGGATCCGAGCGTCAAGATCAACCAGGGCGACCTGGCCATTCGCGTCTCCTTTGATAAAGACGCCCGCACCATTACCATCTCGGATAACGGCATTGGCATGACCGCCGAGGAGCTCGAGCGCAATCTGGGCACCATCGCCCATTCCGGCTCCGAGGAGTTTAAGACCGAGAACGCCGAGCAGCAGGGCTCCGATGTCGACATCATCGGCCAGTTTGGCGTGGGCTTCTACTCTGCCTTTATGGTTGCCAGCCATGTGAAGGTCGTCAGCCGCGCCTATGGCGAGGATGTCGCCCATGTGTGGGAATCCGACGGTCTTGAGGGCTACACCATCGAGGACGGTGAGCGCGCCGAGCACGGTACCGATGTCATCCTGACGCTGCGCGAGAACGAGAAGCTCGATGCCGACGGCGAGGCCGAGACCTACGATCGCTTCCTGACCGAGTGGGGTCTCAAGAGCCTGATTCAGCAGTACAGCAACTATGTGCGCTACCCGATTCAGATGATGGTGTCCAAGAGCCGCCAGAAACCCAAGCCCGAGGACGCCGGCGACGATTACAAGCCCGAGTACGAGGACTACCAGGAGCTCGAGACCGTCAATTCCATGACACCGATCTGGAAGAAGCGCAGCTCCGATGTCGAGCAGAAGGACTACGACGAGTTCTACAAGTCCACGTTCCACGACTTTGACGATCCTGCGCGCACCATCAGCTTCCATGCCGAGGGCACGCTCGAGTACGATGCCCTGCTGTTTGTGCCGGGCCGCGCGCCGTTCGATCTGTACAGCAAGGATTACGAGAAGGGTCTGGCACTCTACAGCTCCAACGTCCTGATCATGGAGAAGTGCGACGACCTGCTGCCCGACTACTACAACTTTGTCCGCGGCGTCGTGGATTCCGCTGACGTGTCGCTCAACATCTCGCGCGAGACGCTGCAGCAGAACCGTCAGCTCAAGGCCATCGCCAAGCGTGTGGAAAAGAAGATTACCGCCGATCTTGAGGATATGCGCGACAACGATCGCGAGGCCTACGAGAAGTTCTTTGAGAACTTTGGTCGCGGTCTTAAGTACGGCATCTACTCGAGCTATGGCATGAAGGCCGATGAGCTCGCCGACCTGTTGCTGTTCTGGTCTGCCAAGGAACAGAAGATGATTACCCTGGCCGAGTATGCCAAGGGCATGCCCGAGGATCAGAAGGCCATCTACTACGCCGCCGGCGATTCGCGCGAGCGCTTGGCCAAGATGCCCGTGGTAAAGGGCGTGCTCGACCGCGGCTATGACGTGCTGCTGCTGACGCAGGATGTGGATGAGTTCACGTTCCAAGCTATGCGTGAGTACGTTGCCGCCGATATGCCCAAGATCTACGAGGACGATGCCGCCCGCGAGGCTGCCGAGAAGGCCGTGGCCGACGGTGCCGAGCCCGAGGTCGAGGATCGTCATCTGGAGCTCAAGAACGTCGCGACCGGTGATCTTGACCTGGCGACCGAGGACGAAAAGAAGGAGGCCGAGGACGCCACCAAGGAGAACGAGGACCTCTTTAGCGCCATGAAGGAGGCGCTCGGCGACAAGGTCGAGAAGGTCGCCGTCTCTGCGCGCCTGACCGATGCCCCCGCTTGCATCACCACCGAGGGTCCGCTTTCGCTTGAGATGGAGAAGGTGCTCCAGAAGGGACCCGAGGGCGCGCCCGACGGCATGCCCAAGAGCCAGCGCGTGCTCGAGCTCAACGCCAAGCACCCGGTCTTTGACAAGCTTGTCGCTGCCCAGAAGGCAGGCGACGCCGACAAGATCAAGCAGTACTCCGGTCTGCTCTATGACCAGGCTCTGCTGGTCGAGGGCATCCTCCCCGAGGACCCCGTAGCCTTCGCGGCGGCTGTTTGCAACTTGATGTAGTTAGCAAGTTACGCGGTTCTACGAACCGCGTAACGGCTCGACGCTGCAAACGCCCCTAAGCGGCAATCTGACGTTCAATCGTCGGTCGCGTACCGAAGTACGCTTCCCTCCTCTTTCACGTCACCTTGCTCGCTTGGGGGCGTTTTCGCTGACTTATGCTCAACCTACGACGCTTTCGTGGTCCTAAGTAGTCATTGGGGTGGTCGTTGGGGACGTTCTTGTTTGACTAGTCGGTTAAGAACGTCCCCAACGACTAGTCGGATTGCTAATTTGTGCGGGTTGTGGTTTTGGGAGCTGCGGGAATTTAAGATACTGTACAACTGTACGTTAAATCATCTTCGTAGTATATTGCTACCCGCAAAACTCAACACCATTGTGCTTTGAGACGTTAAAGCGCCTACTACAATGGTTGTCGATAGTACGATTCGATTTAACGACAGGATGGATGGTCCAAGCGTGAGTCTCGGCAGCAAACTATCCAATGCAAAGGTGTCCTTTGCGATCTTTAAGCGCGACATCAAGCGACTGCTTGTGAACCCCGTTGCCTTGGTGGTTACTTTGGGCGTGTGCGTTATCCCCTCGCTGTATGCCTGGTACAACATCGTGGCAAACTGGGATCCGTATGGAAACACCCAGGGCATCAAGATTGCCATCGCCAACAATGATCAGGGCACTCAGAACGACCTGGTGGGCGAGCTCAATGCGGGCGACCAGGTTGTCGATCAGCTCAAGGAAAACGATCAGCTGGGCTGGACGTTCGTCGACTCGACGGCCGATGCCAAGGAGGGCGTCGAGAGCGGCGAGTACTATGCCGCTATCGTGATTCCCAAGAACTTCTCGGATAACCTGGTTTCGATGCTCGACGGCAACTACCATCAGCCCAAGCTCACGTACTACGTCAATGAGAAGAAGAGCGCCATTGCGCCCAAGGTTACCGATACCGGTGCAAACACCATCGAGGAGCAGATCAACTCGGAATTTGTCTCTACGGTAGGCAAGACTGTTGCCGGTATCGCCAAGGATGCCGGTGTCGATTTAAAGGACAAGGCAACCCAGACTCAGGACTCGCTGGCAAGTTCGGTGTCCGAGGCGTCCGACACCTTGGGCGAGGTGCGCGATTCGATTGGCGATATGAATGCCGCCATCGATAAGACGAGTGGCGCTATCGCCTCGGCTGATGCGGCACTTGCCGGCTTGCAAGGCCAGGCACCGTCGCTGACGCAGGCGATCTCCCAGGGCAACGACCTGCTGAGCGAAGCTCGCTCCACGGCGGGCAACTCCATCACCTCGCTCTCCAAGGCGCTCTCGGAAGGCAGCCTTGCGCTCACCAAGACGTCGGCCTCTGCGAACGCTGCCATCGGCAAGCTGACGGGCGCGGTCACATCTACGACCACCCGTATCGACAACTCGCTCGAGTCTCTTCAAGCGACGATCGACCACAATAAGGCCGTTATCGGGCACTTGGAGATTCTCGCCAATGACACGTCGACAGGTTCCGAGGAAATTGACGCGCGCATTGTATCGACCATCGATTTGCTTCGAGAGCAGAATGAAAAGCTTCAGAGCATCAAGGACGGTCTGTCCGCGCAGTCGAGCGCCATGGCGAATGACGCAGTGGCTGTTTCGGGTGCCAGTGACGCTATCAATAACGCAATTCATACCGGTGCGACCAACCTTGGCCAAGCCCAGACGGACTTGGGCCAAAACGCGCTGCCGAAGGCCTCGAGCGCGCTCGACTCTTTTGCTGCCGTTTCGGGCGACCTGACCGGTATCGTCTCGGGTATGACACCTACACTTGCAAATGCGCGCGGCACGTTGGCGCAGCTTAGCGCTACGCTCGGCCAGGCCAAGACCACGCTGTCCCAGACCGATTCCTCGCTTGCCAAGGTCCAGGACAAGCTTGCAACCGCCGCCAATGACATCGCGGCGCTGCAGACCTCCGAGTCCATGGGCGAGCTGGCCGATCTGATAGGCGTCGATGTCAATGACGTGGCAGATTTCATGGCGTCTCCGGTTGAGTTGACGTCCAAGTCAATCTATCCGGTCAAGAGCTTTGGCTCGGGCATCGCTCCCTTCTACACCAATCTGGCGCTTTGGGTGGGCGGCTATGTGCTCATCGCCATTTACAAGCTCGAGGTCGACCGTGAAGGTGTTGGCAGCTTTACGGCGCGCCAAGGCTACTTTGGCCGCTGGTTGCTCATGGTGATCCTGGGCGCATTGCAGGCCATCATCGTTACGGTGGGTGATCTGGTTATTGGCGTACAGTGCGTCAACCCGTTGCTGTTCGTGCTGGGCGGCATCGCCATCTCGTTCACCTACGTCAATATCATCTATGCGCTGTCCACCACGTTTAAGCATATCGGCAAGGCTATCGGCGTCATTCTCGTCATCGTGCAGATCCCGGGTTCGTCGGGCATGTACCCCATCGAGATGATGCCCGGCTTCTTCCAGTGGCTGCACCCGCTGCTGCCCTTTACCTACGGCATCAATCTGCTGCGCGAGACGGTCGGCGGTATGTATTCGTTCAACTACCTGTTTAACCTGTGCATTCTGGGCGTGTTCTTGATCGTGGCGCTCTTTATCGGCCTGCAGCTGCGTCCGCTGCTGCTCAACCTTAACCTGCTCTTTGATAAACAGCTTTCCACGACCGGTATGATGATTTGCGAGTCCAACGACCTGCCGCGCCAGCGCTACTCGCTGCGCACGGCCATGCGTGTCATGCTCGATTCCGATTCGTACCGTCGCGAACTGCTCGATCATGCGGTCGCCTTTGAACATCGCTACCCGTACTACATCAAGGGCGGTTTTGCCGCCGTGGTGGGCGTTCAGGTCCTGCTCTTTGTCCTGTCGACGGTTCTCGATATCGACAATAACGGCAAGATCATCCTGCTTGTTATTTGGATCATCTCGGTTATTGCCATCTGCGGCTGGCTTATCAATATCGAATATATCCGCGCGAGCCTCAATACCCAGATGCGCATCTCGGCGCTTTCGGATGAGGACCTGCGTCGCGAGATGCGCGAACACACGGCCGCCATTCCTGCCGCCCGCCACATGTTTGGCCTCAACGCCAGCGAGCGTGGTGCCAAGGGCTGCGATCAGTCCACGGGCCGCTTGCCGCATATAGGCTCGCACCATAAATCTCAGGGCAGCGACAGCACAGCCACAAATGATGGAGATACCACCGCGCTTGGCAAGCACTCCAAAGGAGGTGAGGCATAAATGAAGAACATCCTGCATCTGTTTAAGCGCGATGTCCAAAACGTGTCTCGCTCCGTGATCGGCTTGATTGTCGTGATGGGCCTCATTATCGTGCCGTGTCTGTACGCGTGGTTTAACATCGCCGGCAGCTGGGATCCGTACGGCAACACCGGCAATCTTAAGATCGCCGTGGTCAACACCGATGAGGGTTACGAGAGCGATTTGATCCCCGTCGAGGTTAACGTGGGCGAAAACGTGACCGCCACCCTACGCGGCAACGAGAGCTTCGATTGGGTTGTGCTCAACGATCGCGAAAAGGCTATCGAGGGCGTTAAGTCGGGCGCGTACTATGCTGCCGTCGTTATCCCCAAAACGTTTAGCGCTGACATGATGACGCTTTTCTCGACCGACGTGAAGCATGCCGATATCGAGTTCTACGAGAATCAGAAGGCCAACGCCATTGCGCAGATCGTGACCGAGAAGGGTTCGAGCGCCGTCCAGAGCCAGGTTAACAAAACTTTTACCGAGACCATTACGACGATCGGTCTTAAGACGGTGTCCAGCCTGCTCGATTACATGAGCACCGACCAGGTGGGTAACTTTATCGCCAACCTGTCCTCGACGCTCGGCGATTCGATTGAGGACCTGCGAGACGTTCGGGCAAATGCTTCGTCGCTGGCGGGCATTTTGAGCTCCACGTCCGATTCGCTGACGTCGGCGAGCGGCATGCTCAAGCAGACGGGCACGGTCGATGAGTCAACGAAGCAGCTGATGGAGCATGTCAAGAGCGGTATTAGCGATTCCAAGGAAGCGCTGAAGGACGCCAACGACGCCATCAATGCCGCGATTGACGGAAGCGCGGGCTCGTTTGACAACGTGTCCGCCGAGCTTGCGAAGGCATTTGATGCCGCGAATCAACATGTCGACCTTACAGTGTCCCAGCTCAACGATGCCGCGGCGGCGCTCAACACGCGTGCCGACGATATCGACGCCACGGCCGACCAGCTCCGCAGCTTTGCCGATCAGGTGACTGACGAAAAACTCCAGGACAGCCTCAAGTCTGTGGCAACATCGCTGAGCAGGATTGCTGTGGAGTATCGCAACAACGCCAAGGACTTGACGGCCACCGCGAAGTCTCTCTCTGACAGCATGGCAGAGGTTAATAAGTCGCGTGCCGAGGTCGATCAGGCAATCGCGGATGCCAAGGCTGGTATCTCGGGCGCTAAGACTGACTACGACTCTACGTTTTCGGCCAAGGCAAAGGAGCTCAAGAAGACCATCTCGGGCGTTTTGGATTCGCTGAACGGTATTTCGAACGATCTGGATAGTGCTGTTGCTGGCCTGACCGACGCATCCGGTTCGCTGGCAAAGGGCCTCTCCAAGGCTGCAAAGCTGGTCAACAAGGCTTCTGATCAGCTGGGCGAGGCGTCGGACAAGATCAGTGCGTTTAAGGACGAGCTCGACGGCGCCTTGATGTCGGATGACCTCGCTACGATCAAGACGATGATCGGCAATGATCCCGAGGGTCTGGCCGTGTCGCTTTCCGGCCCCGTCGCGCTCGATCGCAAGCCGGTCTATCCGATCCGCAACTACGGTTCGGCCATGGCACCGTTCTACACGATTCTGTCGCTCTGGGTGGGCTCGATTGTGCTGGCGGCCATGATGAAGGTCTCGGTTGACGATGAGCTTATCAACGAGCTCATCCCCGTGCGCCTGCACGAGATCTACCTGGGCCGCTACCTGTTCTTTGGCGGTCTGGCCCTGCTGCAGGCAACGCTCGTGTGTGCGGGCGACATCCTGTTCTTTGGCATCCAGTGCGACGACCCGCTGCAGTTTGTGCTGGCGGGCTGGGTCGCGAGTCTCGTGTTCTCCAATATCGTCTACACGCTTACGGTTTCGTTTGGCGATATCGGCAAGGCGCTTGCCGTTGTGCTGCTGGTCATGCAGGTCGGCGGTTCGGGCGGCACGTTCCCCATCGAGATGACCGGCCCCGTGTTCCAGGCGATCTATCCGTTCCTGCCGTTCACCCACGGCATCAACGCCATGCATGCCGCCATGGCCGGTGCCTACCATATGGAGTATTGGATTGAGCTAGGCATTCTGGCGAGCTATCTGATTCCGTCACTGGCCCTGGGCGTCGTCTTCCGCCGCCCGGTCATCAAAGCCAACGACTGGATCATCGAAAAACTGGAGTCAACCAAATTGATTTAGTTCAGCAACGTAAACGCCGTCGGAACATCGAGATCTTCCAACCCGATGCTTTAGCGTAGTGAATTGCACGGGCTGCTTGGTTGTTGCTACAGTAGCGGGGCGTGCCGGGGGTCCGGTGCGCCCTGTTTTTATTTGACCATGAGGCGGCACGCAGCCATACGCGTGCGGACACCACGCCCAGATTGAGTGCGAGGATGTTCCATGGCCCAATATGCTGCCAACGAAATCGAAAACTTGCCCGATAGCCCTGTAGCCCGTGAAGACCTGGGCGCGGGCGGCACCTTCCGCGGCGCCGGCGCACGCTCTCCGCTGTTCTGGAAGGTTCTGCTCCTTTCGGTGGCGGTCATCTGGGGCTACTCCTTTACCACTATGAAGGACGCGCTCGACACCATTCCGGTGTTCGAGCTGCTCTATGTACGCTTTCTGCCCGCGGCGTTGGTCATGTTTGCCGTCTTCCACAAACGCATCATCGCGCACCTCAACGCTCGCAACCTGATCGTTGGCCTGAGTATGGGCGTGCTCATGTGGGCGGCCTATGCGTTGCAGACGGTCGGTCTGGCACATACTACGGCGGGCAAGAATGCTTTTTTGACGGGCACGTATTGCATCCTTGTGCCGTTCGCGAGCTATTTTCTGAGCGGCGAAAAACTCACCCGCTATAACCTGGGCGCGGCGCTGCTGTGCTTGGCGGGCATTGGTTTGGTGGCGCTCGATAGCGTTGAATTCAACATCGGTGACGTCATTACGCTGGCGGGTGCGGTCTTCTTCGCCATCCAGATGGCGGTGACCGCCAAGTACGGTCGCAAAATGGACATCAACGTCATTACGTTTTGGATGTTTGTGGGCAACGGCGTGCTGAGCCTGGCAACGTCGCTGCTATTCGAAACCCAAGTGCCTCTGTCCGTGTGGACGCCGAGCTTTATCAGTGCGATGGCGTTTCTCTCGGTGGGCTGCACATGCGTGGCGCTGCTCGTCCAAAACGTCGGTCTGGCGCATGTCCCCGCCTCGACGGGCTCACTGCTTCTTTCGATGGAGTCGCCTTCGGGTGTGCTGTTCTCGGTGCTGCTGATGGGGGAGGCGCTCACCTCGCGCCTGCTTGCCGGCTTCGCGCTCATCTTCCTGTCGATTATCTTGAGCGAGACGCATTTCGATTTCTTGCGCCGAAAATCACACCCGCAATTGTAAACAACTTGTTGCGCCGCCCTCCCAGGGCCGCATTTTTTATGTCATGCCCTTACAGTTGTACCTTGCACTTTACGCTATCAAAGTGCGTGCTGCAAAAACGTTACTGGAGGGCATCTATGGCACCAGCTCTGTCCGATTTTCAACCGCAACCAGCGCCTCAGGCTACCACAACGGCGCAGACCGCTATCGGTGACGGTCTTGTCGCAGAAGCTCAGGCTTTTGCAGACGAGCTCGCTGCGTGGCGACACGATCTACACCAGATGCCCGAGCTCGGTAACAATCTTCCGCAGACGTCTGCCTATATCCAGGCACGTCTGGACGAGATGGACATCCCCCATACTACGCTCGTCGACGGTTCCTGCGTCGTTGGCCTGATCGGTGCCGGTGCGGCCGCGGCCGCTCAGGGCAATGGCACGTGCAAGGACGAGCAGGCCGGAACGGTCGTCATGCTCCGAGGTGACATGGATGCCCTGCCCGTTGTCGAGGAATCCGGCGAGCCCTTTGCATCCACCAATGGCTGCATGCATGCTTGCGGTCACGATATGCACGCGACGGCCCTGCTCGGTGCGGCCCGTTTGCTCAAGGCCCGCGAGGCTGAGCTTGTCGACGCCAATGCCACGGTTAAGTTGCTGTTCCAGCCGGGCGAGGAAACCTTTGAGGGTGCTCGCGCCGCTATCGCCGACGGCTTGCTCGAGAACCCGCGCCCTCAGGCGGCCTTTGCCATGCATGTCAACAGCCAGTCGCCGCTTGGCCTGGTGCTCTACGGCAGCCCGGCGCTTTCGGGCGTGTACGGTTTTCGCATCACGCTTCAGGGCAAGGGCGGCCATGGCTCGAGCCCCGAGATTTGCATCGACCCCATCACGGCGGGCGTGCATGTGCACCTGGCGCTCCAGGAGCTTATCTCCCGCGAGGTGCCGGCGGCCAAGGAAGTCGCGCTTACCGTTGGCAAGTTTGCCGGCGGCTTGGCGGCCAACGTCATCCCCGACACCTGCGTGCTCGAGGGAACGCTGCGCGGCTTTGATGTTGAGCTCATGGCTCACCTCAAGACCCGCATCGCGGAGGTCGTTAACGGCGTTGCCGCAACATATCGTACGCCGGCGACCATCGAGACGCTTTCGGATGTTCCGCCGCTTGTGCTCGACAGCGATATGACTCAGGCGTCGCTTGGCTACGTGGGCGCAGTGCTGCCCAAGGCGGCTTTCTTGCCGCTTTTCCATGCCATGGCGAGTGAGGACTTCGCGCTTATCTCGAGCGAGATTCCGAGTGCGTACTTTACCGTGGGCGCGGCCGTAACCGACACGGACGAACACTTTGCCCAGCACCATCCCAAGGCGCGTTTTAACGATGCCGAGCTTCCCCTCGGTGCCGCGGCTTATACCGCCGTCGCTTTGGGCTACATCGCCGACCACCGGTAGCACCCAACCTTGCCTTTCAAGCCTGCGGGCATGGCCGTAAGGCCTATGCCCTTGTCTTTCAAGGCAATCTTGGGCACTACCGGCGCCCGGCGCCGGCTATTCGTCTGTTAAATAAGGAGCAGTATGTCCCAGCAGCGTAAGTTCTTCCCCGGCTGGCTCGTGGTGATCTCCGGCTTCGTGATCATGGCCACGTGCTACACGATTTTCGTCAACTGCATGAGCCTGTTCCAGCCGCTGATCGTCAGCGACCTGGGCATTTCCCTTGCCCAGTACAACATCTCCAATGCCATCTCCACCGTGGTGAGTGTCGTGGGTTCGCTCGTTATCGGCCATGTTGCCGATAAGGTGAGTGGCCGCGTATTGGGCTCGCTCACCGTTATCGCTACCTCGGCGGTGCTTGCCGGCATGAGCTTTGTCGGTGAGCTGTGGCAGGTCTACGTGCTCTTTGCCGTTTCGGGCTGCTTCGCTGTGGCCTCGACCCGTCTGCTCATTAGCCTGGTGACAGCCAACTGGTTTACCGCCAAGCGAGGCCTTGCCATCTCCATCGCACTTTCGGGCTCGGGCTTTGGCGGCGCTATTCTGTCTCCCATTGTGAGCTCGCTTATCGTGAGTGTGGGCTGGCGCTCTGCTTTCCTTGTACTCGCTGCCGTCTGCATTGTGGCGGCACTGCCCATCACGGCCTATTCCTTCCGCACCAAGCCTTCCGAGATCGGCCTCAAGCCGCTCGGCGAGAACCCGGGCGATCCGTCTGTCTCGACGGTTGGCGACAAGGACGAGCACATGGCGCCCGAGGTTAGCGTCGGCTGGTCTCGTATCAAGAAGAGCCCGGCGTTTTGGCTGCTCGTCGTTGCCTTCCTCTTTATGGGCTTGGTCAATGGCGCCATCCTGCCCAACCAGGTCACCAACATGACGAGTGTTACCGTCAACGGCGCCAAGATTGTCACGGGCGGTCACGATCCCATGTGGGCGGGTACCGTACTTTCGGCCTACATGGTCACCGTCGTTATTGCCAAGATTTCGCTCGGTGCGATCTACGACCGCTTTGGCAATATCCTTGGCTCCGTTGCGTGCATTATCGCCTGCGTGGCGCTGTGCTTCCCGACGACGGACCTCGGTCCTATAGTCGCCGCTGTGAGCTTTGGTATCGGAACGTGCATGGGCACCATCACGCCCGCGATCGCGGCTTCCAAGCAGTTTGGCATGGCCGACCTTGGCAAGGTCACGGGAACCATCACCTCGCTCGAGATGGTCGGCGGCACCGTAGGTGCCATTGTCTCGGGCGTGCTGTTCGATGCCACGGGCTCCTTTGCGAGCACCTGGATTGTGTGCCTGGCGTGCTCCGTGGTCATGCTCGTGTTCCTGCTGGCATCCGAGCCCATCGCCGCCAAGCTGCGCGCGAACGTGGCGGGGGAGTAGACGTCCGTCGCTCTTTTCTGTTTGCCCTGTTCTGTCCGTGGCCGCCTTGGAAGCCGAATGGATGCTCGTACCATCATTCGGTTTCCAAGGCGGCCACGGGCCTACGAAATGGTCCCTTTTCCTCCGTCCCCAACAGATCACGTGATCCGAAGGGGATGGAGGAAAACGGATCACAAACAGCGGCGGCGCGTCTGGCCCCACCCGGACCCCAAACCCACGTGGGGGAGAAGCGCCCCCCCCGGGGGGGGTTTGGGGGGTTTAATA
>CAUBQN010000013.1 GCA_958438125.1 uncultured Collinsella sp. | reverse complement strand
TTATCGGCGCCGAGATGCGCGCCTGGCAAAAGATGCAGCAGATTGCGGCCGGCGTGTTCGAGCCGTTTGGTTTTAAGCCCATCGAGACGCCCGCGATCGAACAAGTGGACGTGTTTGTCCACGGCATCGGCCAGTCGACCGACGTCGTGCGCAAGGAAATGTTCCGCGTGTTCAGCGGTGCCAACCTGGAGCGCGTCTTTACCGAGGGCACCGACACCAAACTCAAGCCCAAGCAGCGCCTGGCACTTCGCCCCGAGGGCACGGCCGGCGTGGTGCGCGCCGTCGTCGAGAACAATCTGGTGCCCCAGGGCTCCACGCCGTTTAAGGCGTACTACGCCGAGGCCATGTTCCGCGGCGAGCGTCCCCAGAAGGGCCGCCTGCGCCAGTTCCACCAGGTGGGCATCGAGTGGCTCGGCGCTCCCGATCCGGCGGCAGACGCCGAGTGCATCATCATGCTCATGGAGTTCTACAAGCGCCTGGGCTTCGATCTTTCCAAGCTTCGTCTGCTCATCAACTCGATGGGCGATGCCCAGTGCCGTCCGGCTTACCGCGAGCAGGTTAAGCAGTTCATCCTCGATCACGCCGACGAGATGTGCGATGAGTGCCGCGAGCGCGCTGAGCTTAACCCGCTGCGCGCGTTCGACTGCAAGAACGACCACTGCCGCGAGATTATGGCCGACGCGCCGCTGATGGGTGACAACCTGTGCGACGAGTGCCGCGAGCACTATGAGCAGGTCAAGCGCTATCTGGATGCCGCCGGTATCGAGTATGTCGAGGATCCCACCCTGGTGCGCGGGTTGGACTACTACACCCGCACCGTCTTTGAGGTCGAGGCCCCTGGCGCCGGTGTCGGCTCCATCGGTGGCGGCGGCCGCTATGACGGCCTGGTCGAGCTCGAGGGCGGCAAGCCCACGGCAGGCGTCGGCTTCGCTGTCGGTTTTGAGCGCGCCCTGCTGGCCCTGCAGGCCTTTGGCAGCGACCTGGGTGCCGATGAGGCCCCGTGCGTCTATGCCGCCAACGCGGGCAAGGAGCTGCGCCAGAACGTCTTTGCCATTACGCAGGAGCTTCGCGCCGCAGGTATCGTGACCGAGGCCGACTATCAGGGCCGTTCGCTCAAGGCCCAGTTTAAGCAGGCCGATAAGGTAGGCGCCAAGCTTATCTTGGTCCTGGGTGGCGACGAGCTTGCCGCCGGCAAGGTCAAGGTGCGCGACATGGAGAGCCACGAAGAGGTTCTTGCCGATCTGGCCAACGTCGTCGAGGCGGTTCGCGAGCGCCTGTAGCGCATGATTTTTGAGCTGCGGATCCGCTAACACGTCCCGCTTGCGGCGAGCGATTGTTACGGGGGTGTTTCGCATTTATGCGAAACACCCCCGTTTGCGTATGCCATCCACCGAGAAATACGACCATTTAGAGTAAAAACCCTTGCAATGCAGAAAATACTTTTGTGTGGTAAAGCGCAATCAGCGTCGAAAGTTTTTGCCGAGTGCCTATAATAAATACCGCATGTTACGTGCATAGAAGGAGGAATGGGAGGAAACGTGGCTGAGAACCTAAGCAACCAGTCTGTACCCGAAGCCGCGGCGCGCGTCGCTGCCGTGGTCAACCGCCTCGTTAACCGAATCGGCTCGAATGCCGAGTCCAGGGAGCGTCTCGCCGAGATCGAGATCCCCGAGGAGCTGCGCGACAATCTGGCGCTGTTCCTGCGCCTGGAGCGTCGTGTGCTTAGCGAGTATGATCCTGAGATCGCGGACCTGTTCGACAAGATCCTGTCGGCCGAGATTGTGGCCAATGCCGGCAACCCCGGTACGCGTGCTGCCGACGAGGCCGTCGACGAGCAGGGCGTGCCCACCGCCGACGAGCCCACCGCCGTGGCATTTCGTGAAGTCGTCGATCTGATCGACAGCCTGCCGCTCGATAAGCAGCAGGTCATTGTCCGTGCCTTTACGAGCTTCTTCCATCTGGCAAATCTGTCGGAGGAGAACTACCGTGTGGCGCAGCTGCGCGAGCGCGAGGCCGGTGCGTCGACCGATACCGAGGTCGATCCCGCCAATGAGCTCACCGTCGCCTATCACCAGCTGGTGAATGAACTGGGCGTCGAGGGCGCCAACGAGCTGCTCGGCAAGCTTGAGTTCCATCCCGTCTTTACCGCGCATCCCACTGAGGCCCGTCGTAAGGCCGTCGAGGGCAAGATTCGCCGTATCTCCAACCTGCTGGAGGAGCGTCCGCGTCTGGGCGGCTCCGACCTGGTGGAGAACGAGCGCCATATGCTGCAGGAGATCGACGCCCTGGTGCGTACGAGCCCCATCGCGCTCAAGAAGCCCACGCCGGTCGAGGAAGCCGATACCATCATCGACATCTTCGATAACACGCTGTTCGACGTCATCCCCGTCATCTATCGTCGATTTGACGACTGGGTGCTGGGCGACAAAGCCGGTACCGTGCCGCCGCTGTGCCCGGCGTTCTTCCATCCCGGCAGCTGGATCGGTTCCGACCGCGACGGTAACCCCAACGTCACCGCCAAGGTGAGCCGTGAGGTCGCCGCCAAGTACTTCACCCACATGGTGCTCAAGCTCGAGGACAAGTGCCGCCGCATCGGCCGCAACCTCACGCTCGAGGCCACCTACAGCAAGCCGTCTGCCGAGCTCATCAACCTGTGGAACCATCAGGTCGAGATGAGCCCTCGGTACACGGCCCGCGCCGAGCTGATTTCCGAGCACGAGCCGCATCGCGCCGTCATGCTCGTCATGGCAGACCGACTCAACGCCACCGTGCGCCGCATCACCGACACCATGTACCATAGCGCCGATGAGTTCCTGGATGACCTGCGCGTCGTCCAGCGTTCGCTGGCTGCCTGCGGTGCCGTCCGTGCTGCCTACGGCCCGGTCCAGACTATCATCTGGCAGGTCGAGTCCTTCGGCTTCCATATGGTCGAGATGGAGTTCCGTCAGCACTCCGTGGTGCACGCCCGCGCCCTCAAGGATATCCACGAGAACGGTATCCATGGCGACCTGCAGCCCATGACGCGCGAGGTCATCGATACCTTCCGCGCTATCGGCTCCATCCAGAAGCGCTACGGCAAGAAGATGGCGCACCGCTACATCATTTCGTTCACCAAGAGCGCCCAGCATGTGGCCGACGTCTTTGAGCTCGCCCACCTGTCCTTTGCACACGAGGAGGATGTCCCCGAGCTCGACGTGATCCCGCTGTTCGAGCAGCTCGAGGACCTCGAGGGCTGCGTCGACGTGCTCGACCAGATGCTTACGCTGCCCGTGGTGCAAAAGCGCCTTGCCCAGACCAACCGCCGCATGGAGGTCATGCTGGGCTATTCCGACTCCTCCAAGGATGCCGGTCCTACCACGGCCATGCTCGCGCTGCACTCCGCGCAGGAGCGCATCGCCAAGTGGGCAGAGAAGAACGATATCGACCTGGTGCTCATGCACGGTCGCGGCGGTGCCGTGGGCCGTGGTGGCGGCCCGGCCAACAAGGCCGTTCTTGCGCAGCCCAAGGGTTCGGTCAACTGCTTCTTTAAGCTCACCGAGCAGGGCGAGGTCATCTTTGCCCGTTACGGCAACCGCACGCTGGCTCAGCGTCATGTTGAGTCCGTTGCCGCCGCAACGCTTTTGCAGTCGGCCCCGAGTGTCGAGAAGACCAACACCGAGACCACGCAGAAGTTCTGGGATATGGCCGAGAAGCTCAACGCCGCAAGCCACGAGCGCTATCTGGACCTGCTGAACACCGAGGACTTTACACCGTGGTTCTCGACCGTGACGCCGCTGACCGAGGTCGGTCTGCTGCCGATCGGCTCGCGTCCCGCCAAGCGCGGTCTGGGCGCCAAGTCGCTCGACGACCTGCGTACCATTCCGTGGATCTTCAGCTGGAGCCAGGCGCGCATTAACCTGGCCGCTTGGTACGGTCTGGGCACCGCCTGCGAGCAGCTTGGCGATCTTGACCAGCTCAAGGCTGCCTACCAGGAGTGGCCGTTCTTCCGCACGTTCATCGACAACATCGAGATGTCGATCGCCAAGACCGATCAGCGCATCGCCAAGATGTATCTGCACCTGGGCGATCGCCAGGATCTGTCCGAGAAGGTCTTTACCGAGATGCAGCTCACCCGTAAGTGGGTCCTTGCCATCGTCGGTGACGAGTGGCCGCTGCAGCGCCGCCGCGTGCTCGGCTGCGCCGTCCGCGTGCGTAACCCCTATGTCGACGCCCTGTCCATCGCCCAGGTCCGCGCCCTTCGCGAGGTGCGTATGAACCAGGACGAGATGGCCGAGGAGAAGAAGGCCGAGTACATGAGCCTGATTCTTTCGACTGTGACCGGCGTCTCGGCAGGTTTGCAGAACACGGGGTAATCGATAGCCCTGTAGTCGTCCGGGCCCGCCATTAGTTTACTTTTAGGCACGTCCTCGGACATGCAAGAAGCCCTCGCTGCGCACTTCGTGCGGCGAGGGCTTCTTGCGTCCTGCGGAGTGTGCCTAAAAGTAAACTAATGGCGGGCCCTGCGATGTCCGGTCTTCGGCGGATTACTGGCTGGGGGAATTAATGGCGCGCTTCGCGCGTTTGGAAGGGGCTTCGTGCTGCGGAGTGCATTCAGAGGGAAACCCATCGGGTCCTTTCGTCCTCGGTTTACGGCGGATCAGCCGCTGGGTGAGGGTGGTGCTTGGGGCGACGTGCAAAAAACGGAGTTTTCAGCAGCCAAAGATTGATGCATAAGGCCATAGCCGGCTTTCGCTGCCTTTGTTGATGCTTTTGCACGACGATTGGGCTTTGGCGATGTTCATATATAGCTGGTTTCTCGCCGCATGCTATCTAGATGGGGCGAGTCATGAGGACTATCTACCTTTTGAAAGACTTTTGACACCAAAATCTTATCCCGCGATGCTGAATACTCGCAAAAATGCACGCTCCGGAGGGTACTACCCTGTTACGGCTAGAAATCCATGCGCCATTTTATGCAATTAATTAACGCATTTATGCAAAATGGCTTACGTGCGTACGTCTCGGGGTAGATGTTTGCCTCGGCGCTGCGTAAGTCATCCTGTCTATAGTGTCTTTGACAGGCGGCCGCGGTCCCCTTTGGGATCGTGGCCGTTTTGTTGTGGGTCAAATATGAACGTTGTGTTAATGAGTCGGTGGACGGTGGCGTTTTTCGGTGAGCGGCGTATCCTTCCAACGGTTTATCTAGTGTGTCAGTTGAAAGGAAGAGGGCGCTCGTCATTGTTTGAATGTGAACTGCCGTTTGACCACAAGACGTTGCATCTGGAGCTCGAGGATAAGAACTTCGCGGGTGTGATGGAAGGTCATCAAAACGAGTTTAAGACTACAAAATCGCAGGAAGAGCTGGTAGAGGAGTCGCTTGCCAATCCTTATGGCTCGCCTTCACTCGAGGAGCTTTGTGCTGGCAAGAAGGATATTGTCATCATTAGCTCCGATCATACGCGTCCCGTTCCCTCGCGTGTGACGATGCCTATTCTGCTGCATCACATTCATTCTGCTGCGCCCGAGGCTCGCGTGCGTATTTTGGTTGCTACGGGTATGCACCGTCCGTCGACGCAGGAGGAGCTCGTCAATAAGTATGGCGAGGAGATTGTTGCCAACGAGGAAATCGTTATGCACGTCGCGACTGACGACAGCATGATGAAAAAGATTGGCACCCTGCCTTCTGGTGGCGAGTGCATCATCAACAAGATTGCCGCCGATTGTGATCTGCTGCTTGCCGAGGGCTTTATTGAGCCGCACTTCTTTGCCGGTTTCTCTGGTAGCCGCAAGTCCGTCTTGCCTGGCATCGCCAGCTACAAGACCATTATGTACAACCACAACGGTCAGTTTGTGAACGATTCCCATTCGCGTGCCGGCAACCTGTGCCACAACCACGTGAGCGAGGACATGTTTGCCGCTGCCGAGATGGCTCACCTTGCCTTTGTGCTCAACGTGGTGCTCAACGGCAAGCATGAGGTTATCGGCTCCTTTGCAGGCGACATCCATAAGGCACACGAGGCTGGCTGCGAGTTCGTGAAGAGCCTTGCCGGCGTTGAGCCCGTCGAGTGCGAGATCGCCATCACCACCAACGGCGGCTACCCGCTCGACCAGAACATCTATCAGGCCGTGAAGGGCATGTGCTCTGCCGAGGCCACGCTTCCCGAGGGCGGCGTGATCATCGACGTCGCCGGTTGTGCCGACGGCCACGGTGGCGAGGGCTTCTATCACAACATCGCCGACAACGATCCGGCGGAGTTTGAGCGTGCCTGCATCGACCGTCCTAAGGACGAGACCCTGCCCGACCAGTGGACGAGCCAGATCTTTGCCCGCATCCTGGCGCATCACCCTGTGATCATGGTCACCGACCTGTGCGATCACCAGATGATCAAGGATATGCACATGACGCCGGTCAACACCCTCGATGAGGCGCTCAAGCTCGCCTTTGAGATGAAGGGTGCCGATGCCAAGGTGGCCGTCATTCCCGATGGCCTGGGCGTTGTCGTCGCACAGCACTAGTACGCGGCCTAAACGAATCGTTTATAACCGACAAGAAAGATAAGGTTTTATGCTTACCAAACTCCTCTGCGAATTCGGCGCAACGGCCCTCATGATCATCTTTGGCGTGGGCGTGCACTGCGATACCGTGCTTAAGGGCACCAAGTATCAGGGCTCCGGCCACATGTTTGCCATCACCACCTGGTCTTTTGGCATCTCGGTTTGCCTGTTTGTCTTTGGCGGCGCCGTGTGCATGAACCCCGCCATGGTGCTTGCCCAGTGCATCGTAGGCCTGGTGCCGTGGAGCAGCTGCATCCCCTTCATGATTGCCGATATGCTCGGCGGCTTTGTGGGCGCCGTAATCGCTTGGCTTATGTATGCCGATGAGTTCAAGGCTTCCGATGGTGTCATCGATCCCATTGCTCAGCGCAACATCTTCTCGACCAACCCCACCACCGAGGGCACCAACTATGCCCGCAACTTCTTCTGCGAGGCTATCTGCACCTTCGTGTTCATCAGCGCCATCCTTGCTGCTGCTAACCGTGCTGGCGAGAACGTCCTGATGCTCGCCATCTGCGTCGGTCTGATCGTTTGGGCTGTTGGCATGGGCATGGGCGGTATCACCGGCTTCGCCATGAACCAGGCTCGTGACCTTGGTCCTCGCATGGCCTATCAGGTGCTGCCGATCAAGAACAAGGCCGACAACAACTGGAAGTACGGCCTGCTCGTTCCTGGCATCGCTCCGTTTGTCGGTGCCGCTCTGGCCGCGCTGTTTGTGCACGGTTTCTTGGGCATGTTCTAGTCTGAGGCTACATAGTTGTCCGCTGGCCGCATGGGGTAACTTCCCAGCGCGTCCTCGGACATGCAAAAAGGCTCGCTGCGCACTTCGTGCGGCGAGCCTTTTTGCGTCCTGCGGAATGCGCTGGGAAGTTACCCCATGCGGCCAGCTGCGGGGTCTTTGCTGCGCTCGAGCAAGCGGCCCAACATATAAATCTGAATTTGGATTTGGATGGGAGGGGCTTGTTGCTGTTGAGGGCGGTGAAGCGCGAGTGACACTTTGGGATGCGTGGCGCCCTGGGTTGGGGCGATGCTTTGGGATGATGTTCTTGCTTAGTTGAAGAGGGGTTTTATGGCTGATAAGTAGTCTTTGGCTACGTCGGCTTTGTCTGCTTGGAAGTTGTGCCAGGCCCACCATTGGACCATTCCTACGAAGCTTGAGGCTATGTGGTGTAGTAGGAAGCTTCGGTCCATAGTGGCGGCGGGGCCTGCGGGGTCGGCGGGGACGGTTTCGGCTGCGCGCGACATGATGGTCTTGCGGAGACAGTCGGCGAAGACGCGTGAGCCGGCGCCGGCTACGAGGGCTCGAACGCCCTGGCGGCGCTCCCAGAGGTTGTTGAGGATATGCTCGACCTGCACGAGTGGGTCGTCGAGCGGTGTGCCATCGTCGTCGAGGGCGTGGGTGCAGATGTCGCTCACGAGCTCGGACAGTAGGTCGTCCTTGCTCTTAAAGAGACCGTAGAATGTCGCACGGCCTACGTGAGCGCGCGCGATGATGTCGCCGACGGTAATCTTGCCGTAGTCCTCTTCGCGTAGCAGCTCGGAGAACGCCGCAACGATGGCGGCGCGGCTTTTTTCTTTGCGGGCATCCATGGCTATGCATCCACGTGAACGAGCAGACAGCGGAGCGTGCCGGAGCAACCCTCGTAGGGGCGCTTGCCGGCGCCGTAGCCGACGGCTTCGATGTGGTAGCGTGAGGGCAGTTGGTCGGACGTACGCAGCGCGGTGACGATGGCGGCGCCCGTGGGCGTCACGAGCTCGCCAGCGACTGGTGCAGGCATGAGGGCGATATTGCCCGCCTGGCACAGGTTGACGACAGCGGGGACGGGAATGGGCATAAGGCCGTGGGCACAGTGGATGGTTCCGTGGCCCTCGGAGAGCGACTCGACAACGATGTCCTCAATACCCAGGTCATCGAGGCAAATGGCGACAGAGCAGACGTCGACGATGGAGTCGACGGCGCCCACCTCGTGAAACAGGACGGTGTCGGGCGTTTTGCCGTGAGCCTTTGCCTCGGCATCAGCGAGTGCGGAAAAAATGGTGAGGGCACGACGCTTGGCACCATCGCTTAGCTGCGAGCCATCGATGATGGCGGTGACGTCCGCCAAAGAACGGTGGTGATGGTGATGGGCGTGATGATGGTCCTCATGGCCATGACCGTTGCCCTCATGGCCATGCTCGTGGCAGTGCTCGTGTTCGTGCTCGCCATGATCATGATGGTGGTGCTCATGCGTGTGCTCGGCAGCTGCTTCGTTGCCGTAGAGCCAGGCCATATCGTGATCGTGGTTCTCGAGCTCCTCTGCAAGCTGGACGTCGAAATCGCAGGCGTCGATGCCATGCTTGTTTACGCGCGTCACGGCGATCGAAAAGCCGTCGATCGGCAGCGTGGCGAGCTGTTCGCGCAGGTGTTCCTCGCTGGCGCCCAGGTCGAGCAGGGCCGCGACGGTCATGTCGCCGCTGATGCCCGAGGTGCCGTCGATGATAAGCGTATGCTGATGGTTGGACATGGAATGCTCCTTAACGGGCGCGGGATGTGCCGGCGCTCAGATGATTGATAAGACTTGCCTGGTAGGCGGCACCAAAGCCGTTGTCGATATTGACGACCGAAACGCCGCTGGCGCAGGAGTTGAGCATGGCGAGCAGTGCAGCTACGCCACCAAAACTTGCGCCGTAGCCAACGCTGGTGGGAACGGCGATGACCGGACAGCTCACCAGACCGCCGATAACGCTCGCCAGCGCGCCCTCCATGCCGGCGATGGCGATGACCACCTGCGCCTGGGCAAGTTCCTCGGCATGCGCGAGCAGGCGGTGCAGGCCGGCGACACCTACGTCGTAGAGGCGGTCGACCTCGTTGCCATAGAACTCGGCCGTCAACGCGGCTTCTTCGGCGACGGGTAAGTCGCTCGTGCCGGCGCAGGCGACGACGATGCGTCCGTTGCCGGTAGGGGAGGGCTTGCCGCCCACGAGGGCGAGCTGTGCGTCCGGGACATATCCCAGGTCGATGCCGTTGTCGAGGAGCTCCGAGGTACGGGCTGCTTTTTCGGCATCCAGGCGCGTGACCAGGATGCGCTCCTGGCCGGCATCGCGCAGCGCTTCGATAATGGCGGCAATTTGCTCGGCGGTTTTACCGGCACCGTAGACAACCTCGCCGGCTCCCTGGCGCACTCCGCGCGAAAGATCGAGCTGTGCAAAACCCAGATCGGCGGTTGGCGCCGTTTGGATGCGCGTGAGGGCGACTGCCGGGGTGACTGTTCCGCCGGCAACATCGCTCAGCAATTGCTCAAGATCTTGCTTATCCATATATGTTCCCTTCGACGGCGCAAAGTCTAGCACTCAAAGGGTATGTTTCCGAACACTAAGACAAAATTGTTCGGAAACTATAGGACAGACTGATTCAATTGTTAGACGGATCGGCTAGTCACGCAGGATGATGTCCATGGCGAGCATCAGGTTGCGCTCGTCGATGGCAAACGGGGCGGCTTCGCGCGTCTTGGGCTTGGCGCAAAACGCGATGCCCGTGCCCGCAGCCTGAATCATGGGGATGTCGTTGGCGCCGTCGCCGATTGCCACGGTATGGGCCATGTCGACACCGCACTCAACTGCCCAGTCCAGCAGCTGGATGAGCTTGGACTCCTTGGTCACAATGTCTGCCGCCAGCTTGCCCGTGAGCTTGCCGTCTACGACCTCCAAGCGGTTGGCCAGGCAAAAATCGATGCCCGCGGCAGCCACGATCTTGTCGGCGACCTCGTGGAAGCCGCCACTCACGACGCCGACCTTCCAGCCCTTGCTGTGCGCCGAGCGCACAAGCTCCAGCGCACCGGGGGTAAATGTTACGCGCTCAAAGGTGCGCTTGAACACGCTCTCGTCCAGGCCGGCGAGCAGCCCCACACGCTCCTCGAGCGCCTGCTTAAAGTCGAGTTCGCCGCGCATGGCGCGCTCGGTGATCTGTGCCACCTGCTCGCCCACGCCGGCCTCCTCGCCCAACAGGTCGATGACCTCCTGGTTGATGAGTGTGGAGTCGATATCCATAACGATGAGGCGTGCAGTCATGGCGGGCCTTTCCGAGTGCAGTTGTATTGGGGCACATTGTCGCACGTGGCGCGCCTTGGCGACGGCCACGGTGCGTCAATTGTTTCGTCTCCGTCAAGTCTTTGGGCAAGAGTTACTTTTTCGCGGCACATCGACACAGGTGCGATAAGATAGAACGCCATGTCTGGCTGCGCGGTTTACGCAGGCTGGGCAAATCTGTACGACGCCGCCCGGAACGACACGGGGCGGCACAGATCCATAAAGGAGGATCACTGGTATGAGCCAGACCCGTCCCATTGACGAGCATTCCATGCACACCCGTACCTGCGGCGAGCTTCGCTTCGAGAACGTGGGCGAAGAGGTCACCCTCACCGGTTGGGTGAGCCGTCGCCGCGACCACGGCGGCCTTATCTTCTGCGACCTTCGCGACCGCGAGGGCATCACGCAGCTCACTTTCGACCCCGAGCACTCCGACGGCGATGCCTTTAAGATCGCCGAGACCATGCGTCCCGAGTGGCCCATCAAGATTCACGGCGTCGTGCGCGCTCGTGGCGAGGAGACCACCAACACCAAGCTCGCGACCGGCGAGATCGAGGTCCTGACCGACCACGCCGAGGTGCTCAACACGTCCGTCACCCCGCCGTTCCAGATCGAGGACGGCATCGAGACCAGCGAGGACACCCGCCTGCGCTATCGCTATCTGGACCTCCGCCGTCCCGAGATGATGGCCAACCTCAAGCTGCGCTCCGACTTTACCTTTGCCATTCGCGAGGCACTGCACAACCGTGAGTTCATGGAGGTCGAGACGCCCTCCCTGTTTAAGTCCACGCCCGAGGGCGCTCGCGACTTCATCGTTCCCAGCCGTATTCAGCCGGGTAACTTCTACGCCCTGCCGCAGTCCCCGCAGCTTCTGAAGCAGCTGCTTATGGTCGGTGGCGTCGAGCGCTACTACCAGGTTGCCAAGTGCTTCCGCGACGAGGACCTGCGTGCCGACCGTCAGCCCGAGTTCACTCAGGTCGATATCGAGATGTCCTTCGTGGATCAGAACGACGTTATGAGCGCGCTCGAAGAGGTCCTGGCCGATGCCTTCGGTCGCATGGGTGTCGAGATGCCCACGCCGCTGCGTCGCATGAACTACTGGGAGGCCATGGATACCTATGGCTCCGACAAGCCCGATACCCGCTATGGCATGCACCTGGTCGACCTGACCGACATCTTTGCCCACTCCAAGTTTAAGGTCTTTGCGACTGCCGCAAACGAGGAGGGTTCTGTCGTCAAAGCCATCAACGCCAAGGGCGCCGGTGCCTGGGCACGTGCCAAGATCGATAAGCTCGCCGGCGTGGCCTCCACGTTTGGCGCCAAGGGCCTGGCTTGGATCGCCTTCCGCGAGGACGGCTCCATCAACAGCCCCATCGTCAAGTTCTTCTCGGACGAGGAGATGGCGGCTCTGCGCGAGCGCATGGACGTCGAGCCCGGCGACCTTGTGATGTTCGCCGCCGGCCCGCGTCTGCTCTCTGACGAGATCTTGGGCGGCATGCGTTCTCACATGGCCAACGCACTCGAGATCAAGCGCGAGGGCCACGACTTCCTGTGGGTCGTCAACTTCCCGCTGTTCCACTGGGACGAGGACCGCAAGGCCTATGCTGCCGAGCACCAGCCCTTTACCCTGCCGACCGAGACCGACATCGCCAAGATCGAGGCCGATCCGCTGGCAGCCGGTTCGTGCACCTACGACTTTGTCATGGACGGCTTTGAGGCCGGCGGCGGCGGTATGCGTATCCACAACGCCGAGATGCAGATGTCCATGCTCAAGCTCCTGGGCTTTACCGAGGAGCGCGCCGAGTCTCAGTTTGGCTTCCTCATGGAGGCCCTCAAGTTTGGTGCGCCCCCGATGGGCGGTTTCGCTCTGGGCCTGGACCGCGTGTGCATGCTGCTCACCGGTTCCGACTCCATCCGCGACGTCATGGCGTTCCCCAAGACGGCCAGCGGCTCCGACCTCATGTCGGGCGCTCCGAGTGCCGTTAGCGGCGCCCAGCTCAAGGACGTCAGCCTGCGCCTGATGTAGGCGAGCGGCTACATATTGCCCGTAACGAGGGAAGGACGCGTGCCTTCCCTCGTTTTTTATGCGCGGGCGTTGCGGGGGCATAGGTTGACTGGGCGTCGCGGAAACTACGACCCGGAATTTGCGTCCAGAACGGGTCGCAGTTTCCCAAACAGGCCCCTTTGGGAAACTGCGTCCCAGAATCCAGCCAAATAATGGGGCACAGTTTCCGGTTGAGCTGTCTAACGGAAACTGTGCCCCAGAATGAGCGCTCAAAACGGGGCAGGCTTTCCGCAACAACTGTCTGGCAGAAAGCCTGCCCCAGTTTCTTATAGCGAGTCTCTCTGGATCAGCTGCATGTGCATCACGGAGGTGGTGGGCTCGGCACCCTTGATCATGTCGAGCGCAATGTTGGCGGCCATGTGTCCTTCTTCGCGCAGGGGCTGGCGGACGGTCGTGAGCGCGGGGACGCAGCGCGCCGCAATCTCGTGATCGTCGAAGCCGACGACAGAAACGTCCGCAGGAACGGATAGGCCTGCCTCGTTGAGTGCGGTGATGACGCCAGCCGCGATACGGTCCGATCCGCAGAGCACGCCATCGAAAGCAATCTCGCGCGCGAGGATCTGGTGCATGGCCTGATAGCCGTCTCCGCTGTTCCAGCCGGTATAGATAACGTTTGCGTCTGGGAGGTCTTCGCCCAAGACGGCGCGGTAGCCGCGCAGGCGGTCGACAACAGCGGGGTTGTCTTGCGGTCCCAACACGGCGACGATATCTTTGCGCCCGCGATCCTTCATGGCGAGTGCCGCAAAATGTCCGCCCTCTTCGTCGTCAGAGTAGACCGTCGAGAACACATCGCGATAGGGGTGGCCCTCGAGCTGGCCGCACAACACGGTGGGTACGCCCAGCTCGCGCAGCACCTCGAGCAGCTCGCTGCCTTTGTAGGGAGAGACGTCGATCACGGCGTCGAACGAGCGGCGCTCAAAGTGCTCGCGTGCGCGGTTGCGCTCATGCGTAGAAGACGCCTGCAAGATAACGGGCAGATAGGACGACTCCGACAGTTCCTCGGTAATGCCGCTCAAAAACTCGCTATAGGTGGGGTCGCTGAAGAGTTCACTCAGAGGCTCGGTCACGAGCACGGCGATGATTTCCGTGCGCCCGACAGCGAGCGCTCGGCCACGAGCGTTGGGGACAAAATTGACTTCCTTGGCCGCCGCGCGGACGCGCCTTTTGGTTTCCTCGCTAATGCGGGGCGAATCGTTGAGAGCGCGCGATGCCGTGGAGCGCGACACGCCGGCAGCTGCGGCAACCTCGGCAAGCGTAGGTGCGGTGCGAACTGGTTGGGTCATGGCGTCTCCTGGAGAATGCGGTCGATGTTGTCGCTGATACGGGCTGGTGCGGATACAGCTTACTATAGTGCGCCTGAACAGCGTTCATGATATCCGGTGACCGGTGTCGTTTTGCAACCAAGCCGCAATCGAATACGTCTCGTATGGGTGAGATATCAGCGGGCGTGGCGGTTGCCTACGAGCTTGAGAACGATGTCTTGCGCTGAGTTTCGATACTCAGGGTGACATAAGTGTCGCGGTTGTACAACCGGTTGCACAGTTTTTTGCATCGCCCGTAAGATAAGGACAACCGGTTGCACAAGAATCACTACGATGATGAAGGAGCATCACCATGGACGCCATTAACGATTGGGAAAACCAAGCGCTCACCCACAGGAACCGCCTGGCACCCCATGCGTACTTTATGGGTTACGAGACTGCCGATCTCGCTGCAACGTACAGCCGCGAGCTGTCGCGCGGGTTTGTCCAGCTGTCCGGCTCGTGGCAGTTCCGCCTCTTTGAGGGCCCCGCTGCCGTCTCCAACGAGGAACTCTCCACGTACAAGCCCGAGTGGGATCACGTGGAGGTTCCGCACCTGTGGCAGGTGGACGGCTATGGCAACCTTGCCTACACCGACGAGGGTTTCCCGTTCCCGGTTGATCAGCCGTTCGTTCCCTCCGACGACCCCACGGGCGTCTACCAGCGCATCGTCAACCTTCCCGCCGTTCCTGCCGGCGCTCGCGAGATCATTCGCTTCGACGGCATCGAGAGCTATGGCGAGCTGTACGTCAACGGCCAGTATATCGGCATGACCAAGGGTTCGCGCCTGTCTGCCGAGTTCGACGTGACCGACGCGCTCGTCGAGGGCGACAACCTGTTTGCGGTCAAGGTCCTGCAGTACAGCGATGGCAGCTACATCGAGGATCAGGACATGTGGTGGGCCTCGGGCATCTTCCGCGATGTGTACCTTATGCAGCGTCCCGCCGCGCACCTGGTCGACTTTAGGTTCCGCACGCACCGCGAGGGCGATGCCGCTCTGATCACGCTCGATACGGTTGCCGAGGGCGCTTCCCGCGTTGTGTTTACGCTCAGCGATGGCGAGAACGTGGTGGCTACGGGTGAGTGCGTCGACGGCCATGCCGAGTGCAGCGTGACCGATGCCCACTTCTGGAATCCCGAGGACCCCTTCCTCTACGATCTTACGTTTGAGGTCTACGACGGCGACAAGGTGAGCGAGTACGTCCCGCATCGCCAGGGTCTTGCCGAGGTGACGGTCGAGGGCAATCATATCTACCTCAACGGCACTTACTTTAAGATGCATGGCGTCAACCGCCACGATCACGACGATCACAAGGGCCGCGCCGTGGGCCTCGATCGCATGCGCCGCGACCTGGAGCTCATGAAGCAGCACAACATCAACGCAGTGCGCACCTCTCACTATGCCAATGACCCGCGCTTCTACGAGCTGTGTGATGAGTATGGCATCATGCTGGTCGCCGAGACCGATATGGAGAGCCACGGCTTCGAGAATATCGGCACCATCGCCCTGGTTACCGACGACCCGGCATGGGAGCCGGCCTACGTCGACCGTATTGAGCGCCTGGTGATGCAGGAGCGCAACCACGCGTGCATCATCATGTGGTCGCTGGGCAACGAGAGCGGCTATGGCTGCAACATCCGCGCGATGTACGCCAAGGCTCACGAGCTCGATGGTCGTCCGGTCCACTACGAGGAGGACCGCAACGCCGATACCGTCGACGTCATTTCCACGATGTACTCCCGTGTGTCGCAGATGAACGACTTTGGTGAGCATCCGTTCCCCAAGCCGCGCATCAACTGCGAGTATGGCCACTCCATGGGTAATGGCCCCGGAGGTCTGTCCGAGTACCAGGAGGTCTTCGATCGCTGGGATTGCATCCAAGGCCAGTTTATCTGGGAATGGTGCGACCACGGTTTGGCTGCTGTGACCGAGGACGGCGTTGCCTACGATATGTATGGTGGCGACAACGGCGATTACCCCAATAACAGCAACTTCTGCATCGACGGCATGGTGTTCCCTTGGCAGCAGCCGAGCCCGGGCCTCACTGAGTATGGTCAGGTCATCTGCCCGGTTCGCATGGCCTACGATGCCGAGGCGGGCGAGCTGACCGTCACCAACAAGCGTTGGTTTACCACTCTCGAGGATGTTTGCCTGTCGGCGGAGACCCTGGTGGACGGCGACGTGGTTTGCCGCAAGACGCTCATGCCCGGTGCGGTTGCCCCCGGCGAGTCCGTCCAGCTTCCGCTGGTGATTCGCGAGGCCGCGGTAGGCGAGACCCTGCTGACCGTGCGCGCCTACACCATGGCCGCTCACGTCTGGTGCGAGCCGATGTTCCAGCTGGGTGCAAGCCAGTTTGCCATCGCAAACCATCCGGCGCCGGCCATCGCCGCCCCAGCTCGTTCTGAGCTTACGGTCGAGGAGACCGAGCAGGAGATTCGCATTCACTCCCTCAACGGCGAGCTGACCTTCAGCAAGGTCAACGGCACCGTGAGCAAGTGGAAAGCATCCGGGCGTGACGTCATGGCCTCTGGTCCCCAGGTTGGTTTTTGGCATCCGCTCGTCGACAACCACGCTCAGGAGTACGACTCCCTGTGGAAGGATAACTTCATCGATGTAATGCAGACGTCCACCCGCAAGGTTTCTTGGAAGCAGGACGGCAATGCGGTCGTCGTTACCGTGAGCCAGCGTATCGCTCCTCCCGTCCGCGCGTTCGGCATGCGCGTCGAGCTCGTCTATACCGTGCTTCCGAGTGGCCGCGTCGACCTCAAGGTTTCCGGCGAGCCCTACGGCGACTATTCGGACATTATCCCGCGCATCGGCATCTCCTTCGAGGTTCCCGGTTGTGATCGTGCCGTCGAGTGGTATGGCCACGGCCCGGGCGAGAACTATCCGGACTCGCTGCGCGCCAACCCGGTCGGTCATTACCGCACTACGGTCGACGACATGTTCACGCCCTACGTTATGCCCCAGGACTGTGCCAACCGCGAGGGTACCCGCTGGGTTGCCCTGCGCTCTAGCCACGGTGATGGCGTGCTGGTGACTCGTCCGGCCGACGCCGCTTCCAACCCGTTCTCGTTCTCGGCATGGCCCTATAGCTGCGAGGCTATTGATAATGCCAAGCACGTCTACGACCTTGTTCCGGGCGACACGGTCACGGTTAACATCAACGACCAGCTGCTCGGCCTTGGCTCGAACTCTTGGGGTTCCGAGGTGCTCGATTCCTATCGCACCCGTTTTGAGAACTTCAGCTTTGAGGTGTCCCTGCGACCGCTGACGTCTGCCGATTTGGCTCAGGCGCTGGCACCCATTAAGGAGGCATAAGCCATGCATGTCTTTAACTCGCGCGCCGATTTCGACGCTCAGATGAAGTCCGTCAAGAAGTGGATGCGTACCGGACAGGCGCTCGACGGCGTTTCTGAACTGCAGCACGATGTGGCGTACTCCATCGGTGACTCGCTGGTGTATTGGTGGGTGAACGCCCACGAGGCGGCTACCGCCGATCTGGTCGGTCACCGTCGCTATCATGCCGTGCTCGCCCCGCTCGACGGCGACCTGACTGTCGAGGTTGCCCCCAAGGTAGGCCTCACCTGCACCCGCGCCTACAGCGATATCGATGATCGCGAGCGCTTTGAGGGCGCGGGGGAGAAGGTGGTGATCCCTGCCGGCGGCGTTGCCGTCATTGAGATCGACGAGGCGTATCGCGTCCTCGCCGACACTGCGGATCCCCGCGTCGTGGTGCTGCACGTGACGGTCGAAGGTTATTCCTTCCCCAACAAGTAGTATTCGTCCACCTGGACGTTTGCTTCGCGCCGTTAAGGGGGATGGCTTTGTTGACTCCCTTTTTCCCATTCCCCTTAGCAGGTGCGCCGTCCACGATTGCGCTTGCAGCCCGGACGGGTTTAGATGACATTTAATAGATGATTGGGAGGGCTTATGAGCTCTGAAAAACGAGGAACGATTGGTTCGTTCGCTCTGCTGGGCATGACGGTCGCCGCCGTGTTCGGTATCAAGAACATCATCAACAACAACGCGGCCATCGGCTTGGCAGCTGCGCCGTCGTTCTTCTTCGCCACGCTTTTGTACTTTGTCCCCTATACCCTGGTTACCGCCGAGTTCGTCGGCCTTAACAAGGACTCCGAGTCGGGCGTGTACGCCTGGGTCAAGACCTCGATGGGCGGCCGCTGGGCGTTCCTGACGGCGTTTAGCTACTGGTTCGTCAACCTGTTCTACTTTGCGTCCGTCCTGCCCAATGTCATCATCTACGCGAGCTACGTGTTCTTTGGTGCCAATGCTGAGCTTTCGCAGCTGTGGATCACCATTATTGAGATCGTCGTCTTTGCTATTGCCACGTGGGTTTCGACCAAGGGCGCTAAGTGGATCGGCTCTATTTCCTCCTTCGGTTCGACCGCGGCTCTCGGCCTGACTGCCGTGTTCATCCTGCTGTCCCTGGCTGCTGCCTTTGGCGGCGTTGAGTTCGCTACGGCTCCTACTCCCGCCAACATGGCTCCCGACATGAGCAACTTCGCCACTATGTGGGGCTTCTTCGGTACGCTTGCCTGGATCATCCAGGGCGTTGGTGGCGCTGAGTCCGTCGGCGTGTTCCTTAACGATCTCAAGGGCGGCGTCAAGGCCTTCGTGCGCACCGTCGTTATCGCCGGCCTGACCATCGGCCTTCTGTATGCAGGCGCTTCGCTGCTGGTTAACCTATTCATCCCCGAGGGCGGCGTTGCCATCTCCACCGGCATCTTCGACGTGTTCGGCGCTGTCTTTGCCCACTTTGGCATTCCCATGGAAGTGTCTACGCGCGTCATCGGCCTGATCCTACTCGCCGCTACGCTGGGCTCCCTCATGATGTGGACCTCCGCTCCCATCAAGGTGTTCTTCACCGAGATCCCCAAGGGCGTCTTTGGCAGCAAGATCGTCGAGCTCAACGAGCACGGCATTCCTGCCCGCGCTGCCTGGCTGCAGTTCGCCATCGTCGTCCCCATCCTGATCATCCCGGCCCTGGGCTCCGGTAACCTCGACGACCTGCTCATGATCGTCACCAACATGACGGCTGCCACCGCTCTGCTCCCGCCGCTGCTGATCCTGCTTGCCTACTTTATGTTGCGCAAGAACTTCGACGCTGCTCCCCGTGGCTTCCGCATGGGTTCGCGCACCTTTGGCCTGGTCATTGCTGCATTCCTGCTTGTGGTCTTCTGCTTCGTGCTTATCTGCGGCACCATTCCGCTCGATCAGCCTCTGTGGCTGACGCTGGTCTACAACGTCGGCGGCGTGGTTGTCTTCCTGGGCCTTGCCGTGATGTGGTACAACCGCTACATCAACCGCCTGCGCGAAACCGATCCCGAGGCTGCTGAGAACGAGCTTCGCCCCTCCGTCCTCGACATGATGGAGTAGCGGCTAGGATTAATCTACGGCTGTGGAATAAATCGATTCCCTTTCCTAAGGAGGGGCCTTACGAGGCCCCTCCTTTTGTGTTTTGGAGCATGGTTTTGGACCCTGTGGTCAAAAAATACCAAATATGAGTACTGTTGCAAAAGAGGTGTCATATTTTTCGGCCTGCTCTGAGCGAAAATGGGCTCATAATCAATTTATCTAGCCCCCTTTAAAGGGCGTTTGACGGCTTTCAACCTCTTCGAATCGCTCAAATTAGGCAATTTGCTCTCGATTTTGCTGCTACTAAATTGGTGACAGTACTCATATTTGCCACTTTTTGACCACGAGGTGTTCAGAGGAGCTCTCGAGAAGCATCTAACGGTACAATAGCTACCACGTGGCTGGGTTTTGCCGGCCGAATGTGCGATGCCGCGGGAGGGGACATGGTCGAGTTTACAAAGACGATTAAAGATCCGTTGGGACTACATGCCCGCCCGGTTGCGCTGCTCTATGACATCATTGCCAAGCATCGTAGCGACGTGTCAGTCAGCATCGGCGATCGCCACACGGATGGCCGCGATGTCATGGGACTCATGGCTCTCTACGGCGAGTGCGGCGAGGACATCATCTTTCGCGTTTCGGGCGTAGACGAGGCTTCCTGCGTTACGTCGATCAGAAACCTCTCGCTTTAAGCATGACGGGGCGTGGTAAAGGATGGTCCTTTGCCGCGCCTTTTTGTTTCGTATAGGAAACTTTTTCGAAATCTGAACGGGGACCCTTTCCAAAAAGTTAACCACGTGTTAGTTTACTAAAGCGAACATAGACATGGCTAACTTTTACCATGTCGATGTTGGGGACGAACTGACGTTAGGAGCCATTCATGTCTTGCGGACCGCAGATGCCGGCAATGCCGCTTTCGATGGTAAAAGCGGGCGAAACCGTGCGCGTGTCTCGTGTAAAGGGCAATGAGGACATGAAGCACCACCTCAAGGACCTCGGCTTTGTCGAGGGCAACGAAATCCACGTGGTGAGCTCGAGTGGCGCCAATATCATCGTCACGGTGCTGGGCGCACGCTTTGGCATCGATTCCAAGGTTGCCATGCACATCATGACCGTCGGTTAGTCCACAGCATTTGATAAAAACCGAAAGGGGGACAAGAGGATGAAGACGTTGGGTGACGTTAAGGTGGGCGAGAGCTCTACCATCGTCAAGCTTCACGGTGAGGGCGCGCTTCGCCGCCACCTTATGGACCTGGGGCTCATCAAGGGCACTTCGTTCAAGGTCGTAAAGGTAGCACCGCTCGGTGATCCGGTCGAGATCAACGTGCGCGGCTACGAGCTTTCCATCCGCAAGGAGGAGGCTGCCGTCGTCGAGGTTCAGTAAGGGCTCGCGGCGCATATATCTGCAGATAAAGTTAGGTTTTTCTAACTTAATGCAGCAACTTTAAAGCACATTATCCAGCCTGCGCGGAGAAAGCAGCGCAGGCACACAAGGAAGAAGGATTGAATGGCGGATTCTCAGATCCATGTCGCGCTGGCGGGTAACCCCAACTGCGGCAAGACCACGCTTTTCAACCTGATCACCGGCGCCAACGGCTACGTTGGCAACTGGCCCGGCGTCACGGTTGAGAAAAAGGAGGCCAAGCTCCTAAGCGACAAGAACGTTACCATCACGGACCTCCCTGGTATCTACTCGCTTTCCCCCTACAGCCCCGAGGAGCAATGCTCGCGCGATTATCTCATGAGCGGCGAGCCCGATGTGGTCGTCCAGGTTGTCGATGCCACCAACCTCGAGCGCAACCTGTACCTGGCGCTTCAGGTCATCGAGACCGGCCTGCCCGTGGTCGTTGCCCTCAACATGGCCGACCTGGTCGAGAAGAACGGCGATAAGATCGACACGGACAAGCTCTCCAAGAAGCTCGGCTGCCCGGTCATGATGATCTCGGCTCTTAAGAACAAGGGCATCAAGGAGCTCTTCGAGCAGGTCAAGAAGTCCGCTGCTTCTAAGGGCCAGGTGCCGGAGCACAAGTTCGATTCCTCCATCGAGGACGTTCTGGACCACATCGAGAACAATCTGCCGGCAAGCGTTCCCGCCAAAAAGCGCCGCTATTACGCCGTCAAGCTGTTCGAGCGCGACGCGGACGCCTGCAAGCTCATCAACCTCACTAAGGAGAAGGCTGCTCGTGTGGAGGAGCTGGTCGCCCAGTGCGAGCAGGACTGCGACGACGATGCCGAGTCCATCATCACCGGTGAACGCTATGGCGTCATCGCGCACATCATCGATGAGTGCATGACCAAGGCTCCGGCCAAGATGAGCACCTCCGAGAAGATCGACCGCGTGGTTACCAATCGTATCCTGGGCCTGCCGATCTTTGTGGTCATCATGTTCTGCGTGTACTACATCG
>CAUBQN010000012.1 GCA_958438125.1 uncultured Collinsella sp. | reverse complement strand
CAAGGTGTGCCCCGAGCATGCGCTCAAGCTGGTCGAGCACGATGCGTCCAATCTGGTCGTTGTCGACCCCGAGGCCGAGGAAAAGGCCGCTCAGAAGGCCAAGGCCCACGAAGAGGCCCAGAAGGCCAAGGCCGAGGCAAAGGCCAAGCTTGACAAGATGCTCGATCAGGTGGAGAAGCTCGCGGACTAGCTAAAAGAGCGTAAATGATGGCCGGTGGGACAGATACTGCCCCGCCGGCCAAAAAAGTTGCGGTGGAATAGTTCCTGTTTTGCTCTTAAGCTGACCATTCTAGGAACTATTCCACCGCAACTAATAGATGGTTAGCCCATGCTGCTCTGGTGGGTCTCGCTGCCGTTATTGCGGCGGGTGACCGTTTCGTGGAGTAAAAAGAAGCTGGGAACCTGCTTTGTCTCGGTGTATTCCATAAGGATGCCGTCGGCGTTGTAGGTCTGTCCGCGTACAACGGCGAGTGCGTTAAAGTCGTCGAGATCGAGTACGCGTGCATCCTCGGGCGTGGGATGCTCAATCGTTACATCGCGTTTGCCCGTGGCAATCTTAATGCCAAGGCCTTCTTCGAGGTAACGATAGATCGAGTCGTTGACAATCTCGGGTGTCAGCCCCGGTACCTGTGAGCTTAGGTAATAGGAGTCGTCGGAGCACACGGCCCGTCCGTCTGCATAGCGGATGCGTTTGGCACGCGTGAGCTCACAGCCTTCAGGAAACCCGGTAATCTTGGAGAGCGCCTTGTTACAGACGAGGAGCTCAAAGACGGTGGTGACAGTCTTGAGCTCAAAGCCTCGACTGGCTGCGATTTCCTTAAAGGTCTCGAGTCCGCCGCCGCCACGACTCGTCTCGTCACTGATGTTGCGAATGACGCGCATGCCTTTGCCTTGCTGGGGGAGCACGTAGCCATCTGCCGCAAGCATCGAGATGGCGCGACGGACCGTCATGCGCGAGCAGTCAAACAGCTGTGTGAGCTCAGTCTCCGAAGGCAGATAGCTCTGATAAGCGTATGTGCCGTCGTCAATCGACTGCTTCACGTTGTCATAAATAGTTTGGAAGATGGCTCGCGCCATGACGGTCTCCTAGAGCTGAGTGCGCGAGCGGTGGATGAGGGCCGCCCGCGCAGGTGTCGATCGATTTACTTGCTGGGGTCGATTATATATTTACCCATGGCACGCAGGGCTGGGTCTGACAGGATGGCACCGAGCTCGTCGAGGGAAGCCACCTTGGCGACCATCGAGGATACGTCGAGCCTGCCAGAGTCGATGAGCTCGAGCGCGCGACGCTGTGTGTAAGGGTTGATGTAGGACGAGGTGAGCACGAGCTCCTTCTGGAAGACCTCGAAGGGCTTGACGGTGATTGTCTCATCGGGCTTGGTGAGGCCGAACATCATGACCGTAGCCTTGTGGCCGGCGATCTGGATGGCCTGCTCGATGGTGACGGGCTTGCCGACGCATTCGATTACAACGTCGACGTTGCCGACGCCCTCCTGCTTCAGGCGGGCCGGGACGTCCTCGTGGATGGAATCAATTGCCAGGTCGGCGCCGAGTTTGAGCGCAACCTCGCGCTTGCCTTCGACAGGCTCGAGCAAGACAACCTTGGTGGCGCCGGCGTTTTTAGCAAGCTGCATCATGAGCAGACCGATCATGCCGCCGCCGATAACGACAACTGTGCTGCCGGGCTTGATGTTGCACATATCGATGCCGTGCAGGCAGCAGGCGACGGGCTCGGTCATAGCACCCTGCTCAAAGCTGGTGTGATCGCCCAACTTGTAGACTTGCTGCATATCGACGGAGCAGTACTCGGCAAAGCCGCCGTTAACGGTGGTGCCGTAACCGGTCATATGCTCGCAGTAGTGGTTGATTCCGTCGCGGCAGGGTTCGCAGCAGCCGCAGGGATGGTTTGGGTCGATGCACACGCGATCGCCCGGTTTAAAGCCAGCGACGTCGCTGCCCACGGCCTCGACAACGCCCGCAAACTCATGACCAAGGATCGTGGGCGGGGTAACGTCGGCTGCACCCTTGTCGCCTTCATAGATATGCACGTCGGTGCCGCAGACGCCGCAAGCTTTGACGTTGATCAGAACGTCGCGCTTGCCTACGGCCGGCTTTGCCGATTCCTCGACTCTGAGGTCGTGCTTTCCATAGAAGACCGCGCTTTTCATGGTGACTCCTTAACGTGGCGGTGAATATTGTAATGAAGTATAGGTATGTCTATATGAATAGACAAGCACATCTAGACAAGTAGAAAAGAAATTTAAAATGCAGCCATCAGCTATATCAGATTTAGCAGGCGAAATACTGGACATATACCGTTTACGGCCAATAATCAACCGTTTACCGACCGTAGTCTTTATGCTAACTTGTCTAGATAAGTGATGTGATAAAACGTAAGTGCAAGAAGTCAGGGACACGGGCCCACCCGTCCTATTGCACGAGGTACACGCAAACGGCGCGTCTGCGGTCTCGAGTGAAGCCAAAACCGCAGCGCTCCGAATGAAGAGAGGGGGATTCCCCGTCATGATGCAAAAGATACAACGTTTCGGCGGTGCAATGTACACGCCTGCAATTCTTTTCGCATTTTCCGGAATCGTCGTCGGCCTGGGTACGTTGTTTACCACCGAGGCGATCTTTGGCGAGATGGCCACAGCGGGTCATCTTTGGTTTGATTGCTGGAATGTGCTGCTCCAGGGTGGTTGGACGCTCTTTAACCAGATGCCGTTGCTGTTTTGCGTAGCGTTGCCAATCTCGCTCGCGAACAAGCAGAACGCTCGCTGCTGCATGGAGGCTTTGGCCATCTACCTTACCTTCAACTACTTTGTAAGCACAATCTTGGGGCAGTGGGGCCCTGTCTTTGGAGTCGACTACTCTGTCGAGGCGGGCAGCGGTACTGGTCTTGCCACTATCGCAAGCATCAAAACGCTTGATATGGGCATCATGGGCGCGCTTATCATTTCTGGTATCGCCACGATGCTTCACAACAAGTACTTCGACACCGAACTTCCTGAGTGGCTGGGCGTGTTCTCGGGCTCCGTGTTCATTTATATGATCGGTTTCTTCGTTATGGTTCCGGTCGCTCTTATCGCCTGCCTGGTGTGGCCGCATGTTCAGGCTGCTATCTCCGCCTTCCAGGGATTCATCCTTTCCGCCGGTACGTTCGGCGTGGGCGTCTTTGCTTTCTTCGAGCGCGTGCTGATTCCTACAGGCCTGCACCACTTTATCTATACGCCGTTCTATTACGACAACGCGGCGGTCAACGGCGGCATCTTTGCTGCTTGGGCCAACATCCTGCCCCAACTGGCTGCCGATCCGAGCATTGCTCTTAAGGATGCCGCACCCTGGGCTGCCTATACCTGCCCTGGTTGGACTAAGGTCTTCGGCTCGCTTGGCGTCGCCATTGCGTTTTATATGACCGCCAAACCCGAGCGCAAGCAGCGCGTCAAGGCTCTGCTCATTCCCGTCACCCTTACCGCTATGCTTTGCGGTATCACCGAGCCGCTTGACTTCACCTTCCTGTTCATCGCGCCCGGCCTGTTCGTCGTCCACTGCGTGCTCGGAGCGCTCGGCTGCATGGCTCAAAACCTCCTTGGCGTCGTGGGCATCTTCGACGGCGGCATCATCTCGATGCTCTCGTGGGACTGGCTGCCCCTTTGGGCCGCACACGGTCTGCAGTACGCCATCTCCATCCTTGTCGGTCTGTGCTTTACCGCTCTTTGGGTCGTGGTCTTCCGTTTCCTGATCGTCAAGTTCGACTTTAAGACCCCCGGTCGCGAGGATGACGATGTTGAGGTCGAGCTCAAGTCCAAGGCCGACTACAAGCAAAAGCAGGGCGGTGCTGCTGCTGGCAAATCGGTCGCCCAGAGTAAAGATGATGAGCGCTTGGTGCTTGCCGAGAACATCCTCGATCTGCTCGGTGGCACGGATAACATCATCGATGTAACTAACTGCGCTACCCGTCTGCGCGTTAACGTCAAGGACAAGAGCGTCGTTGCACCCGAGGCTTCCTTCAAGGCGATCGGTACGCATGGCTTGGTGGTCCAAGGTCAGTCAATCCAGGTCATCATCGGCCTTACCGTCCCGCAGGTTCGCGAGAAGTTCGAGAGTCTTCTGAAGTTCGAGAGTCTTCTGTAAACCATCGTCCATCGAAACAATCGGCCTTGCGAGCCGGTATGCACCGCAAGGCCGATTCTGGAGATAAAAAACTCCACTTCTAGGTAACAATTCCAAACCGTGCAGGCCGCGTACGGGGATGGATTGAGCAAGCGGCCAGAATGAGGAGGACATCATGTCCAAGAAAAACTATGCCGTGACCATTGCCGGCGGTGGCTCTACCTTCACCCCGGGCATCGCTCTAATGCTGCTTGAGGAGCGCGACCGCTTCCCGGTCAACAAGGTGACCTTCTACGACAACAACGCCGAGCGCCAGGAGATCGTTGCCAAGGCGTGCGAGATCTACTTCCACGAGAACGCTCCCGAGGTTGAGTTCAACTACACCACCGACCCCGAAACCGCTTTTACCGGTACTGACTTCGTCCTTGCTCACATCCGCGTGGGTCTCTACGCTATGCGCGAGCTCGACGAGAAGATCCCCCTCAAGTACGGCTGCGTTGGTCAGGAGACCTGCGGCGCTGGCGGCATCGCCTACGGCATGCGCTCCATCGGCGGTGTCATCGAGATCCTGGACTACATGGAGAAGTACAGCCCCAACGCCTGGATGCTCAACTACTCCAACCCCGCGGCCATCGTCGCCGAGGCCTGCCGCGTGCTGCGCCCCAACAGCCGCATCATCAACATCTGCGACATGCCGATCGACCTCATGGATAAGATGAGCCGTATGTGCGGCATCAAGGATCGTCGCGAGCTGCAGTATAGCTACTACGGCCTCAACCACTTTGGTTGGTGGAGCAAGATCTACGACAAGGAGGGTAACGACCTCATGCCGCAGATTAAGGAGCACATGGCTAAGAACGGCTACCTGGACGGCATCGAGCACGAGGCCGGTAAGGAGCAGCATGTCGAGGAGAGCTGGATTCACACCTTCGGCAAGGCCAAGGATGTCTATGCTGTCGATCCCGAGACGATTCCCAACACCTACCTCAAGTACTACCTGTACCCGGACTATGTTGTCGAGACGTCTGACCCCAACTACACTCGCGCCAATGAGGTTATGGACGGCCGCGAGAAGAAGGTCTTTGGCGCTTGCCGCGACATCATCGCCAAGGGTACTGCCAAGGACGGCGGCTTTGAGCCCGACGTACACGCCAACTACATCGTCGACCTTGCCTGCGCGCTGGCCGAGAACACGCTCGAGCGCTTCCTGCTGATTGTCCCCAACGATGGCGCTGTGCCCAACTTCGACCCGACGGCCATGGTCGAGGTGCCTTGCATCGTTGGCTCCAACGGCTTTGAGAAGATCTGCCAGGGCCCGATCCCGCAGTTCCAGAAGGGCCTGATGGAGCAGCAGGTTTCCGTCGAGAAGCTCGTTGTCCAGGCTTGGGTCGAGGGCAGCTACCAGAAGCTCTGGCAGGCACTCACGCTCTCCAAGACCATTCCTTCGGCAAGCGTTGCCAAGCAGATCCTGGACGAGCTCATCGAGGCCAACAAGGATTTCTGGCCCGAGCTTAAGTAAGGACTGCTGTCTCGAACTCTCACGCATCTCTGCTTCATTTGCGCCGCCGCGGTGTCCGGATTCGCCCGGATGCTGCGGCGGCGCTATACTTATGCAGTTTGAAGTACCTGTATCAAAAGGAGCTGTCGTGTCCCTTTCCATCGGTATCGTGGGCCTGCCCAACGTGGGCAAGTCGACGCTGTTCACCGCGCTTACCAAAAAGACCGGCCTTGCCGCCAACTACCCGTTTGCCACGATCGACCCCAACGTGGGTATCGTCGACGTGCCCGATAGCCGCCTGCAAAAGCTCGCCGACATCGTCAACCCGGGTCGCATTGTGCCGGCTACGGTCGAGTTCGTCGACATCGCAGGTCTGGTGAAGGGCGCTAACGAGGGCGAGGGTCTGGGCAACCAGTTCCTGGCAAACATCCGCGAGACCGACGCCATCTGCGAGGTCGTGCGCTACTTTAAGGACCCCAACGTCATGCGTGAGGTGGGCCGCACGGGCGAGTTCGTCGATCCCGCCGGCGATGCCGACACCATCATGACCGAGCTCATCCTGGCCGACATGGGCACGCTCGAGAAGCAGCTGCCTAAGCTCGAGAAGGAGGCCAAGCGTGACAAGGAGCTCATGCCCAAGTTTGAGGTCGCCAAGCGCCTGCTTGCCTGGCTCAACGAGGGCAAGCGCGCCGCATCCATGGAGATGACCGACGAGGAGCGTGCCGCTGCCAAGGGCCTGTTCCTGCTCACCATGAAGCCCATTCTGTATGTGGCCAACGTGGACGAGGATATGCTCAACGAGGACCTGGCGCCCATCGATGGCGTCAAACCGTTGCCCATCTGCGCCAAGATTGAGGCCGAGCTTTCCGAGCTCGATCCCGAGGACGCCGCCGACTACCTGGAGAGCCTGGGCCTGGAGCAGCCCGGTCTGGACGTGCTCGCGCAGGCGGCCTATAAGCTGCTCGGTCTGCAGTCGTTCTTTACGGCCGGCGAGATGGAGGTCAAGGCCTGGACGGTTCGTCAGGGCGCGACCGCCCCGCAGGCCGCCGGCGTCATCCACACCGATTTTGAGCGCGGCTTTATTAAGGCCGAGGTCATTGGCTATGACGACTACATCGAGCTCGGCGGTGAGCAGGGCGCCAAGGCCGCCGGCAAACTGCGTATTGAGGGCAAGGACTATGTCATGGCCGATGGCGACGTCGTGCACTTCCGCTTTAACGTGTAAGGACGACGCATATGTTTAAATATGGCAAAAAAGCTGGCTACATGGGTATTGCGCTGCTCGTACTTGCGGTGATTCCGCTGGTGGTTGCAGCGTGTGTTATCCCCAACATTGGTCCCGAGGTGGCAACGAAGTTTAATGCCGCCGGCGAGGCGACGCGCTGGGGCAAGAGCTACGAGTTGTTGGCACTGCCGGTGCTCAACTTGCTGCTGAGCGTGGCGACGTACTTTACGGCGGGACGCCAGGCTAAAAACAATGATGACTCCGCCGCCATGGCGCGCATCGTGTGCGAGCGCTACCTGCGCAACGGCTGCATCACGGGCGTGTTCCTCAACGTGATCAACGTTTACTTTATGTACTCGGCGATTACCGGAACGGGCTTTGGCTTTGGTTTCTAGCTTGTCCTTTTAGGCAACGAGCCTGCAAGCATATTCGATGGCTGCTGCGAGGCCGCCGCTCGATCGTGGTTTAAAGACCATGTCGGCGGCGGCCTCGTTTTCGTATCCGGCGCCGCGAAGGGCGAGTGCGGTACCGGCTTCCAGGAGAAGGGGCAGACCGCGTTGGCTGGTTGCGATTACGGCAGTCTGATTGAGCGAGCAGCTGTGCGCTTGGCATTGGATGGCAAGTTCACCTTGCGCCGGGCAAGGGACCAGAACAGCGGCAACGCGACTTGATAGCAATGCAAATGCTGTGCGCTCATCGGGCGAAAGGCATTCTGCTTCAACGACGACGAGCTTGGGCGGTGCGCTGTTTGTGCGAAGCGTGGCTCGGTACATGCGGACCGAAGAACCCGACATAGAAAACTCCTGTGTATTCGGCAAAACGTAAACTATAGTTTACGTTTATGTTCGGCTCCATTTCAAACTCGGCTGCATGGACGAACGTGCGAAACAGATTCTTGGCAGGCGGGTCGAAGAGACACGCAGGGACCTTGGTATCTCCAAGGTTGATTTTTGTGTGGCAACAGGAATCAGCCGACCCTACCTCGACAGAATCGAAGATGGGACGGCAAATTTTACGCTCAAGGTTCTATTTAAGATCGCGCCCGCACTCGGCATGACGGTGTCAGAACTTCTTGAAGGTATCGAATAGGGGATACCCGTCGACAACTGAATTACGCCATAGGGATGCGGTCGTGGTTGACTTGGCTGTAGAACAGGCGCTGAATCTCGGCCGCATCGCGTGACCGGCCGAGTGCCCACATGGTCTTGGCCACGAGCGTCTCGGTGGTCATGTCATCGCCGCGCAGAATGCCCGGATGATCGGCGTAAGCACGGCCGACCTCATAAACGCCCAGATCGAGGCCCTCTTCGGGGACCTGCGTGGTCATAACGACGGTGCGGCCCGAATCGACCCAGCGGAAAATTGCCTCTTGGAACGACTCGCCCGACTCACCAAACTCGGGGATACCGCCAATGCCAAAGGTCTCCAGGATTACAGCATCGTAGCTATCGGCAAGGGCGTCGAGGATGCCCGGGTTTACGCCGGGCGTAAGCTTGAGTACAAATACGCGCGGGTCGATGCTGTCGTAGAAACGCACCGGGTTTTCGCCCTGATGCGTGCCGTGAAGCCCGTTGCGCACGATGCGGTCGTTGCGGATGTAGGCAATGGGTGGATAGTTGACGCTAATGAACGCGTTAAAGCTCATGGTGCGCTGTTTGCGGGCGCGCGTGCCGGCAATGGCGACGCCGCCAAACACAATCGACACATCGTGCGAATGCTCGTCGAGCGCATAGAGCAGGCTCTGGTACAGGTTGAGCTTGGCGTCGGTAAAGGGGTTGCCCATGGGCTTTTGCGAGCCGGTGAGCACGATGGGCTTGGGGCTGTCCTGAATCAGATAGGAAAGCGCCGCCGCGGTGTAGCTCATGGTGTCGGTGCCGTGCAGAATCACGAAGCCGTCGTGGTCGGCATAACCCTCGACAATGACGTCGCGGATACGCATCCAGTCGCTCGGGCGCATGTTGGTGCTGTCGATGTTCATGGGCTGCACGACGTCGAGCTCGCAGAGCCCCGAGATCTCGGGGACGCTCTGGGCGAGCTCCTCACCGGTCAGGGCGGGGGAGAGGCCGTTGCCGTCCTCGGTCGATGCGATGGTGCCGCCCGTGGCGATGAGAAGGATGCGCTTCATGCTGGTATTCCTATCGTATTTGCCGCCGCAGAGGCGGAGTCGTTCGGCAGTATTGTGGCACAGGGCGTCCAATGTTCAAACGTATTACATCATCTGTAACGTTTGAAAACACTTCAATTGCCGTCAAATAGGGGCCCAGGTCGTGCGTTTGCCGTGCGCTGATGGCCGCGAGGGGCGAGAAACCCCATATAACGTGTACACTATGGAGGTTATTTTCGTTCATTCACGCGGGTGGGCACCGGCTCCCCGCCAACAAGAGGGGGAACCATGGATCAAAAGGCTTCCGCAAAGGTCCTCGTACTCGACTTTGGTGCGCAGTACGGTCAGCTCATTGCCCGTCGCGTCCGCGACCTCAACGTGTATTCCGAGATTGTCCCCTGCGACATCTCGGCCGACGAGATTCGCGATATGAACGCCTCCGCGCTCATCCTTTCCGGCGGCCCGGCCTCCGTGTATGCCGAGGACGCTCCGTCTATCGACCCCGCCATCTTTGACCTGGGCCTTCCCGTCCTGGGCTTCTGCTACGGTCATCAGATCACGGCCGTGACGCTCGGCGGCAAGGTCGGCCACTCCGAGGTGGGCGAGTACGGCCGCGCCACCATCACGCGCACGGCCGGCGCCAAGCTCTTTAACTCCACGCCCATGGAGCAGACCGTGTGGATGAGCCACCGCGACGCCGTTTCCGAGGTGCCCGAGGGCTTTACCGCTACCGCCAGCACCGACGTGTGCCCGGTTGCCGCCATGGAGTGCCCCGAGCGCAAGATCTTTACCACGCAGTTCCACCCCGAGGTCAAGCACTCCGAGTACGGTCAGCAGCTGCTGAGCAATTTCCTGTTTGAGATCTGCGGCCTGGAGCCCAACTGGAGCATGGACAACCTGGTCGAGACCATGACGGCCGAGTTCCGCGAGAAGGTCGGCGACGACCGCGTGATTCTGGCCCTGTCCGGTGGCGTCGACTCCTCCGTCGTGGCTGCGCTGGGCGCTCGCGCCGTGGGCAAGCAGATGACCTGCGTGTTCATCAACCACGGCCTGCTGCGCAAGGGCGAGCCCGAGCAGGTGGAGGAGGTCTTCACCAAGCAGTTTGACGTCGACTTTATCCATGTTCACGCCGAGGACCGCTATGCCGAGCTTCTGGCCGGCGTGACCGAGCCCGAGGAGAAGCGCCGCATCATCGGTACGCAGTTCTGGAAAGAGTTCTTCGCGGTTGCTCAGCAGCTCGAGACCGATGGCAAGCCGGTCAAGTACCTGGCTCAGGGCACCATCTACCCTGACATCATCGAGTCTGGCGCTCGCAAGACGGGCGGCAAGACGGCCACCATCAAGAGCCATCACAACCTGATCCCGTTCCCCGAGGGCGTGCACTTCGACCTCATCGAGCCGCTCGATCACTTCTTTAAGGACGAGGTCCGCGCGCTTGGTCTGGCGCTGGGCCTGCCGGCTCACATCGTGTTCCGTCAGCCCTTCCCGGGCCCGGGTCTGGCCATCCGCATCATCGGTGCGGTCGACAAGGAGAAGCTCGAGATTCTCAAGAACGCCGACGCTATCGTGCGCGAGGAGCTCGACGCCTACAACCAGCGTCTGTTTGAGCAGACCGGCGAGCGCAACTCCGAGCACAGCTGCTGGCAGTACTTTGCGGTCCTGCCCGACATTAAGTCCGTCGGCGTTATGGGCGACGAGCGCACCTACCAGCGCCCGATCATCCTGCGCGCCGTCGAGTCCAGCGATGCCATGACCGCCGACTGGGCCAAGCTGCCCTACGACGTGCTGGCCCGCATTTCCGGCCGTATCGTGGCCGAGGTCCCCGGCGCCAACCGCGTGTGCTACGACATCACGTCCAAGCCGCCCGCGACGATTGAGTGGGAATAAACGATATTCGTTGATTTCAAGCCTCTGACCTGCGAAAACAGGTCGGGGGCTTCTTATTTTGCAACCTCTGTGCAACCTTTGCGGTTTCGCGCCCCGTGAACAGGGGATGTAGCACTGTTCACGTCTGGGCCCATGTCGGCACCGATCAATGCCCGCGCTGCTTCTGCTTGCGCTTCAGCTTCCGCTGCTCGAAGCACGTCGCCCGGGGTTCCTCGCCAGAGGAGAACTGACCGTTCCTTGCGAAACCGCGAGACCAGCTATATCCGCTTGCTGCGGGCTTGCTTGAGCCAGTTCCTCTTGAAAGAGCCTATACCTCCGAAGAACTTGTTGTACGTCTCACCGTTCTCCTTGGCCTCGCACTTGACCAAGGCAAGTTCGATGGTGCAGAGGTAATCCGCCACTTGCTCGAGGCGGTAGCCGGTCATCGAGGTCTTGCGGCGTCGGACGACCCCTTTTGAGAGGACCTTGCCCACCGAGCCGTCTCGCCCACGGAACAGAAGGAACGCATCCTCGCGACCTTCGGCGACCTGTGCTGCGAGATGGAGGGCTGCACCATCGCGCAGGGCCCTTTCCAAAGCGAAGTGTCGAGCCGAAGTGTTGAGCGTCGGCCCTGAATGTTCAATGACCGTTGTTTTCTGTCCCTCAAGTGGTGGACTTTTCCTCGGAGCTGTTGATTCCCCCACGCGCCCCCTTCCGTTCTCTGTTCTCCCCTTATACTCCTTGTACGAGGAGGTAAGAAGTCATGGACAAGACCACACAGGACAGCTTGGCAAAGAAACCCGTCGACATGAGGGACAGGATTCTCGAGCATCTCGAGGCCCTCACCTCTGCCGTCTCGCTCGATGACCTTGTCCGTCTGTCCACCTCCGACATCGCCGAGACGCTCATCATCTCCAGGAGCCTGGCGAGCCAGTACCTCAACGACCTTGTTCGCGCCGGCCTTGTGGTTAAGGTGGCGGGCAGGCCTGTCCGTTATTTTCATCGCCGCGCGTTCCAGAAGCGTTTTCAGGTAAAGCTCTCTGCAAGCGAGTACGCCTCGCTCGCCGACCTCATCCAGGCGACGGGAATCGCCGATCACCGTGACTTCGCGCGTGCCGTGGGCTTTGACCTGAGCCTCAGCTCCGTTGTCGAGCAGTGCAAGGCTGCGGTTCAGTACCCTCCGTTTGGCCTGCCCATCCTCTTGAGCGGCGGCGTGGGTGTCGGCAAGTCTTTCCTTTCTCGTCTTGTGTACGAGTACGGCAAGAACCAGGGCTTGCTGTCCCGCGACTCCTCCTATGTGCGCATCGACTGCGCCGGGGTCCCGGACGCCGCCTCGTTCAACGGGCTTCTTGACGAGTCGATCGCGAAATCGCGCGGGGGTGTGGTTTTTGTCAACGGCATCGAGGCACTCTCTCCCTCTGCGATGGAGCGCTGCCTTGCGACGGCCCTCGGGCTCGATGCCTCCCAGGATGCGCCGCGCGCTCGCCTCGTTCTTTCGACGACGCTTTCCGCCGATGACCTGAAGGTTTCCTCGGCCTACAGCAAAATGCCCATCTGTGCCCGCGTCCCCTCACTCAAGGAGCGGACCCCCGAGGAGCGCGAGGATCTCATCTTGAGCTTCCTGCGCAGCGAGGGGTGCCGAATCGGTTCTGATGTGAAGATTAGCCGCGGCGCATACCGTTGCCTCGTGAACGCGGACTTTTCCGATAACATCGCCGGCTTGCGCGCCTGCGTGACGAACTGCTGCGCCAAAGCGTTCCTCAATCGCGAGGGCGACTACGTCGTCGTTCGCCCGTATCTTCTTCCCAGCGGGCTCCTCTCCTCCGCGCAGATCGATCAACAGCCCGACGATGGCGTTCTGATCGACGCGTCCCTGGATGCCGCCGAGAGCACAGGGCCGGTCGAGCAGGCGCTCGATGCCCTGTGCTCTCTCGATGAGCGATTCTGCGCCGGGGAGCTCTCTGTCTCCGAGCTCGTCTCGCAAGCTGTCTCCGCTGTGCGCGGCGTTGAGGATCACTTGATCTTCGGCCGCGGCGTTACCTCCTCGAGGTCGCGCGCCTTCGAGCGCATCGTGGGCGCGGTCCTTGCCGACGCAGGCTCTTCTTATGGCATCGAGCTTTCGAGGAAGGTCGCTTTTCTACTGGCCCAGGAGATTTGCCTGCAGTTGTGGCCGGGCATCGGCCTGGCTAAGCGAAAGTCTGCCTGTGCGGAGCAAATCTCCCATCTCCTCGGTGCCGTGACCTCCGAATTACCGTTTGCCTCGAGCGTCTCCGATCAGGTCGCCGCAGACGTGGAAGGGGCGCTGGGAATCTCGCTCGATCACTTCACGAAGACGCTTCTGACGCTGTGCGTCGCATCGGAGTCTCGCGACGCGAAGGCCCTTCGAACGCTCTGCGTCATCTTGTCCCACGGCTACTCAACGGCGACGAGCATCGCCGACGCGGCGAACCGTATGCTCGGCATGCATGTGTACGAGGCGGTCGACATGCCCTACGACCAGCAGCTGAAGGACATCGTCGGTCCGCTCCAGCGCCTCGTCGACCGCCATTCCTACTGCACCGGGGTCGTGTTCCTCGTCGACATGGGCTCCTTGGAGGAGGCCTATAAGGCCCTCGAGAACGTTACCGACTCCACTATCGGCGTGGTGAACAACGTCTCTACCGGTCTTGCGCTCGAGATTGGGGTCGGGCTGCTCGGCGGCAAGTCCATCGCCGAGGTTCTTGGCGATGCGACCGCCGCGTGCGTGACGCACTGCAAGGTGATCGAGCGCGTCAACCGTGAGGACGCCATCGTCTTCTGCTCCGAGTCCGGGGTCGACGCCGCGGAGAGGATACGCCAGCTCGTCTCGCAGAGCCTCCCGCGCACCATAGGCGCGCGCCTGCTCACGAGGCCCTTCAAGCAGCTCGTCGCGAACGGGTCGAACGACGCCGTTTTCTCCGAGCACCGCGTCTGCGCCGTCATCGGCACGGGAGACCCCGGGGTCGCCTCCGTCCCCTTCGTCGCCCTCGAGGACATCATGTCGACGGCGTCCGCCTCTAAGGTTGATGCCGTGTTCGGCAGGTGGCTTGACGCTTCCGAGCTCTCTTCTTTCCACGAGAAGCTGCTCTCGAACATGACGCTGCAGAACGTCATCCGCTCCATCACCATCCTCGACCCGGAGCGGCTATTCCACGAGATCGAGAGCGCCGTGCACGAGCTTCAGCGCAGGACAGGCGAGAAGATCGGCAGCAACGCCATCATTGGGCTCTACGTCCACCTCTGCTGTCTCGTCGAGCGCCTTGTTACCAGAAACCCCATTGAGACCTACGTTGGCCAGGACCGCTTCGAGGAGGAACGCGCCGATTTCATCGAGTCCTTCAGGCAGAGCTTCTCGAGCATCTCGACGCGCTATCGCGTAGAGGTTCCCGTAAGCGAGATCGCATATGTCTTCGACTACATAAGCGTGAGCGCCGCCCCGGCGCGAGAAGAGCGCCTCGGCTCCTCGGACCTCCTGCTCGACGAGTGACCTTCCCCGCGCCGCCGCAAGCTGACCGCGCGTCCTCAATAATCCGATAACCCCTTGCCCGGCGCGAATCCGGATAGCGCCGAGGCAGTACCGAACGTAAAACTTCATTTGATAGGAGCAAACATGAGTGTTGTTATGGCACGAATCGACAATCGCCTGCTTCACGGCATCATCGTGACGCAGTGGGCCCCGGTGTCGGGCGCGACCCGAGTCATGGTCATCGACGACAAGGTCGCCGGCGACGAGGTCCTGAAGTCCACCATGAGGATGGCGCGCCCCGCGGGCATGGCCGTCTCGATCATCTCCGAGGAGACCGCGCTCAAGAACTTCGCGGCGGGCAAGTACAACCGCGAGAAGGTCTTTGTCATCGCCAAGGAGCCCGAGACGATCCTTCACCTGGTCGAGTCGGGCATCGAGCTCCCGTCGCTGATCGTCGGCGGCTCTCTTGTCAAGGAGGGCGGCGTCCAGCTCACCCAGCGCGCCTATGCCTCCGCCGAGAACGTCCAGAGCTACAAGGCGCTCATCGCCCGCGGCGTCAAGGTGACGGCACAGTTCGTGCCCGCCGACAAGCCCGTCTCCGTCGCCGACCTCATCTAAGGAGGGATCATGGTCAACTTCACTATTCTGCAGGTCGTCCTTTTGACCCTGCTTGCCTTCATCAAGCACGTGGACTACTACGGCATCCCGATGATCTTCGTCAACTATGCCGTCTTCTGGGGCCTTATCACCGGCGTCGTCATGGGCGACTGGCAGACCGGCCTCGTCATCGGCGGCACCATCCAGCTCATGCAGCTCGGCGTCGCGGGCTTCGGCGGCTCGTCGATTCCCGACTACGGCACGATGGCCATCATCGCCACAGCCTACGGCGTGACCCTGGGCACGGACACGGGCCTCGCCATCGGCCTGCCGGTCGGCATGCTCGGCATCCAGCTCGACGTCATCGTCAAGATCCTCAACGGCTTCGTCGTCGAGAAGTCCCAGAAGTTCTGCAACGAGGGTAAGTTCAATCAGATGAACGCCATCCTGTGGGTCTGCCCCGCGCTCTTCGGCCTGTGCGCCGCCCTGCCCGTCTTTGTCTCCGTGACCCTCGGCCAGCCCGCCGTCAACTGGCTCCTCGAGGTTATGCCCCAGTGGTTCCTCTCCGGCCTCACCCTCGCCGGCAAGATGCTCCCGGCCATCGGTATCGCCATGCTGCTCCGCTACATGCCCACCGGCAAGTACTTCCAGTACCTGCTCGCCGGCTTCTTCCTCTCGGCCTTCCTGAACGTGCCCATCATCGGCGCCGCCATCGTCGGCGTTGCCCTCGCGATCGCGTTCTACCAGCGTGCCGAGAGGGACACCGAGCTCGCCGCCCACACTTCCGCAGACGCCTTCATCGGAGAGGATGAGTAACCATGGAAAACGAGAACATCACCGCCGTCGAGGGCAAGCCCTCCGGCTATAAGGTCACCAAGAAGGACCTGCGCAACGCGAACTGGCGCTGGCTCATGAGCGTGTGCACCTTCAACTACCAGACCCAGCAGGGCGCCTCGGTCGCCTACGCCCTCTCGCCGATCCTGAGGAAGATCTACACGAACGACGAGGACTATAAGCAAGCGCTCAACAACCACTTCCGCTACTACAACACCCAGCCTTGGCTCGCCGCCATCATCCTCGGCGCCTGCGTGGCCATGGAGGAGCGTGACGGCCTCGCGGCGGCGGACGCCGTCCAAGACCTGAAGATCGGCACCATGGGACCGCTCGCCGGCGTCGGCGACTCCCTGCTCATGACCATGATCCCGACCATCATGGGCTCCATCGCCGCCTATATGGCCATCGAGGGCAACCCCGTGGGAGCCGGCATCTGGTTCGCGCTCATCCTGGCCATCTTCTGGGTCCGCATGCACGCCCTCGAGTTCGGCTACAAGCAGGGTGTGAAGCTCGTCACCGACTTCAGCGAGAAGCTTCCCAACCTCACTGCCGCCGCCTCCGTGCTCGGCCTCACCGTGGTCGGCTGCCTCATCGCCTCGGTCATCGGCGTCACCTGCCCGATTAGCTTCAGCTTCGGCGACGTCTCGATGGAGATTCAGCCGCTGCTCGACAAGATCCTGCCTGCCATGATCCCCGCCGCCATCACGGGAAGCGCGTATTACCTTCTTACCAAGAAGAACGCGAGCATGACGGCCCTCATCCTCGTGGTGATCGTCCTCGCGATGGTCGCCTCCGCCGCCGGCATCCTCGCCTAGCTTCGACCCAAGAGATTGGTGAATCAATGAGAAAGATAGTTGTGGCGAGCCATTCCCTTCTCGCCCAGGGCTTCAAGGACACCCTCGAGTTCCTTACGGGTAAGAGCGACGCCGTCAACGCCGTGTGCGCCTACGTGAACGACAACGGCGAGGGGCTCGACGCGGCGGTCGAGGCGGCGCTTTCGGGCACTGACGAGGTCGTCGTCCTTACCGACGCGCTCGGCGGCAGCGTGAACCAGCGCTTCTCCCGCTTCGCCTCCGACCGGATCCACGTGATCGCGGGCGTCAACCTCCCGCTCGCCATGACGGTCGCGCTCGCGCGCCCCGACGAGAAACTCGATTTCGACGCCCTCGTCGACGAGGCGCGCCAGCAGATCGTCTACGTGAACGGTGCCAGTTCCGCCGAGTGCGAAGACGACGAATAGAGGAGGTCGACGATGAGAGAGTTCCTTAAAGACGTGTGGATGCACGGCGGTGAGGAAAGCCGCGCCATCACCCCCGAGAACATCACGGGCGAGAAGGGCCGCGCCGCCATGTCGGCCAGCCACCTCGGCGTCGGCCGCAAGGGCTCGTGCTGCGTGCCCCTTGAGTCCGGCGAGACCATCACGCTCGCGGACATCGAGGGCCCCGGCATCATCCGCCACATCTGGATGACCGTCCCCGACAAGACCGCCGCCGGCAGCTTCGTCATGCGCGACCTCGTGCTGCGCTTCTACTGGGACGACGAGGAGACCCCCTCGGTCGAGTGCCCTGTCGGCGACTTCTTCTGCAACGGCTTCGGTGAGCGCGCCATCGTCAACTCGATGCCCATCTGCGTGAACCCGACGGGCGGCATGAACTGCTACTTCGAGATGCCTTTCAGGAAGCACGCCAAGGTCACGCTTACGAGCGAGCACCCCGGGTTCATTAAGTACATCTTCTACACGTTCAACTACGCGCTCACCGACGTGCCGGACGACGCCATGTACTTCCACGCCCGTTTTAACCGCGAGCGCAGCACCCGCAGGGGCGTCGACTACACCGTGCTCGACGGCGTGCGCGGTAAGGGCTACTACGTCGGCACCTACATGGCCCTGTGCGCCCTGGAGCGCTATTGGTGGGGCGAGGGCGAGATGAAGTTCTTCCTCGACGGCGACGAGGAGTTCCCCACGGTCACCTCGACGGGAGCCGAGGACTACTTCGGCGGTGCCTGGGCCTTCCTCGACAGGCCGCCCCACGCGCTGCCCGAGGCGCAGTGCTTCAACACGCTGTTCGCCGGCTACCCGTACCGCTCGACGCGCGACGCCACGCGCGACCGCTTCAGCGCGGGCAAGCCGAACCCGAACCCGATGCTCGCGACCAACGACGACGCGCTGCCCAGGCACGGCCTCTACAGGTGGCACCTTCCCGACCCGATCTCGTTCAAGGAGGACCTGCGCGTGACGTTCCAGGACCTCGGCAACGACGACATCAAGCTCTACGAGCGCGAGGACGACATCTCCACCGTCGCCTACTGGTACCAAAGCGAGCCGCACGCCGTGCTCGCCCCGTTTGCCGCAAGGCAGGACCGCGTGCCCAGGTAGGGTCGCCTCGAAACAAGCCAACGTTATGGGCGCCCGCGGTTGACCATGACTGCGGGCGTCCCTTTGTAAGGAGGATCACATGAGCGAAAAGCAAATGAGGCTCGGCGCCCTCGAGGCCGGCGGGACCAAGATGGTCTGTGCCGTGGTGTCCGGCGACGGCGAGGTCCTCGACCGTATGGAGACCCCGACGCTTACGCCCGCCGAGACCGTCCCGCAGATGATCGAGTGGTTCACCGTCCGTGATGTGGACGCGTTGGGCATCGGCGCCTTCGGCCCGACCTGCGTCGACCCCAACGACGAGCGCTACGGCTCCATCCTCCAGACGCCCAAGCTCGCGTGGCGAGGCCATGGTCTTCGCGCCGCGTTCGTCGACGCCCTCGGGATTCCGGTGGCCTACGACACGGACGTGAACGTTGCCTGCCTCGGCGAAGTGGTCTACGGCTGCTGCAAGGGGCTCGAGGACGCCGTCTACGTGACCATCGGCACCGGCGTGGGCGCGGGCGTCATGTGCGCGGGCAGGCTCCTTCACGGCATGCTGCACCCCGAGGCCGGCCACATGCTGGTAAGGACCCGTCCCACCGAGGAGGGACGCTGCGTCTGCCCGAGCCACGCGAGCTGTCTCGAGGGCCTCGCCTCCGGCCCCGCCATTGCCGCGCGCTGGGGAAAGCCCGCGGCCGAGCTCGCGGACAACGATGAGGTGTGGGCGCTCGAGGGGGATTATCTGGGGCAGATGTGCGCGAACCTCGTGCTCATGTACTCGCCTCGCCGCATCGTCCTCGGCGGCGGCGTGATGCACCAGGAGCAGCTCTACGGCATCGTCCGCAAGAAAACCCTCGAATATCTGGGTGGCTACATCCAGACCGCCGAGCTTAAGGACATGGAGCGCTACATCTGCGCCCCGGGCTGCGGCGGCGACCAAGGAATCCTCGGCGCGGCCGAGCTGGCAAGAAGGGCGCTCGCGTAACTTGCGCTCTCTCCGCCATACAACGCGTTAAGAAAAGACGAGCGCTTCTTGCCAATTGAGCGGCAAGAAGTGCCCGTCTTTTGCATTTTTGTCTCTCAAAATCTTATTTTCACGATTTGCATTTTCATCCCGTTGTCACCGACCCTTGCGAGAAACCGGAAAAAGCCGCTGACAGAAGGGTCTCTCAAATCGTTATAACCCAGCATATAGCCGCGACTTGTGACCTGCAGACGGCTGTCCCACGTGCCGATTTCCTTGGCGGCATCCGAAACCGCAAAATATGCCCCCACATCCTTGATTTTTGCAGTCTTAAGCCATGTTTTTGCGATCATCTTTACTGCTGTCCGATTGGCAGCATCAAAGACCAGCACACCGCCGGGGAAAGCGTCCGCCATCTCCCGCACCAGTTCCCGGACCTGCTGGGTCAGAAAGTAATAGAACACCCCGGAGGCAAAGAACACCGCCCCGCCGGAGGCATCGATTTTGCTAAACCATGTGGTGTCTTTCAGGTCGCAGGCGATATTTTGTTCTCGATCCCCGGCGGGCAGTAGCTGCTGCCGCAAGGCAATCACATCCGGGAAGTCCAGATTGTAAATCTTGCATCTACCGTTGTCGCAGGTTCTGCCGGTGTTGTCCAGTCCGCAACCCAGATTGACCACCGCCGCATTGGGGTGGCCTTTCAGGTAATCCCGCACCTCGAAAGCAAGATCACTCTGCCGCACGGCTACCTCCAGCGCACCAAAGCGCTGCATCAGGCTGCGGGAGTTTTTCTCCGCCTCTGAAAAGTCGTAGTCGATCTGGGCGAGCAGGCGAACCGCTGTTTCATCCCTGTAAAGGTTCGGGTACAGCTCCGTACACAGCTTTCGGGAATACAGCGGGAGGATCAGCGTCTCCTGCACGGTGTTTTTCTCAATTTTACATTTAATAGGTTTCTTCCTCAGTGAATAAAAATTGTCATAAGTGCCGCCAGCACAGCCGCTATGACCGTCATGCCTATCGCCATGTGCGGGATGGATGCAAAAATGCCCGCATGGCGTCCTCAAACGCCATATCTGCCACACTGCCTTGCAGAACGGCGCAACGCCCCTCCTGAATTGCAATTCGGTTGAGCTTTCTAGTCTTCTCCACGCTGACGGGCGAATAGTCGATGCCCTTGACGACGCCATGCGGGCATTTTTTCAGCAGCCGTTTTATGTTCGCCCCGCCGCCGCAGCCGCAATCCAGCACCTTGGCATTTGGCGCAAGTCGTAGAAATCGAAGTCCCCACCGCGCCACAGGGCTGTGCCCCAGATTCATCATGGCAACCATAAGTTTTCCGCCGAGGCCCACGGGCTTGCGGGTGTTTTCAAAGAACGACATCTGGCCCCTTCGATTTCGTGCATTCCGCATAGGTCAACGGGAACGAGGCCTTCAGCACCGCGCTTTTCTGCACTGCCCAGCCGTTTTGACGCAGGAAACGTAGGTATTCCTCGCTTGTCCACCTGCTGTGGAGGGGGAATCCCGCCATACTCATGAAAAAGGCTTTTGCCTTGCCGGAAACCGAGCTCCCCGCGTGGGTGAAGGTTGGCGCGATGAGCACGCCGTCGTCTTTCAGCACCCGCCTGATTTCTTGCAGGGCCTTTTCCGGATGCGGCACTATGTGAAGCGCGTTGGACGCGATCACCACATCAAAGGACTTCTGTGCATAGGGCAGGCGGAACATATCTTGTACGGAAAAGTGCAGCTTTGCGGATTGATTGCCCCGCTTTGCTTCAAGGATCATCTTTGCAGAAGCGTCCGTAGCCTCGATGTACGCCGCCGCATTCACGATGCTCTTTGCGATAAGCCCCGTGCCGGTGGCAACCTCCAGCACGGTTTTTGCTTTCACCACCGGCCTGATCAGCCCATACATCTTCTCATACGCCGCCCGGTCCTTTCGCATGAAACGGTCGTACCGACCGGCATTCTTGTCCCAGAAGCCCTTGCATTCGTGCATTGCTATCGCCCCCAAATAGTTAGAGACATCTAACTATAACACACGAATCATGCAGTAAGATAAGGCTAACCTTATTCTCGGCTAAGACGCATCTCTCCGACCCTTTGAATCACCCCTTTTCACGCCACCCGCTACGAACCCCGGCGGGAACCAGGGAGTGATTAAAGGAGCGGCCTGCGGTTTTGCGAATCAATTGAGTCATTCCCGAAATCGCGAATCAAGGGCCTGATTCGCCCAAATTGCGCACGATTCAGGCCTTAGACGGTACGACGCGACACGCATCGACAACACTCGGACTGGATTAGGCACTGAGTGGGAGTAGGCTGACAGGGTTCTGACCTGCACTTTTGAGTGCCGCACTGTGCCGCTGGGTTTCGTTTCGTACGAGAGTCACGGCAAAGCCACCAGCGACATTGGTGAGTAAACTCAATTATCGAGCCTCCGTTCCCATGTTGGAATGGAGGCTTTTTCTTTGCCTTTTTACTCCCTTTCATCTGCGATTTCGCCATTTACTCCCCGTGTTTCAAGACGACAAGGCATGGGGCGGTACTCGGAGGAATGGGAGTAAGGATTCATTCCAGCGGCGGACGAGATGGCGACTCGCATCGCTGACATGCTCATGCACATGGGCGGCGACTAGACAGGGTGATCCCTGCAACGGGCATTATTATCCGGGAAGTGTTTGATTGCGAGGCACGCTGGTGTGAGGGCCTGAGTCGTCAGGCCCCGCACAGGGGGACCGCGATGGTGGCCACCGCGCCGCCCGAGGGGCTGTTGGCG
>CAUBQN010000011.1 GCA_958438125.1 uncultured Collinsella sp. | reverse complement strand
CGGGCATTACCGCCAACCCCACGATCGGTCGCGTGAGCGATATGGTCGTCGCCCGTGGCGGCACGTCGGTGCTTACCGAGGTGCCCGAGATGTTTGGCGCGGAGAGCATCCTGCTCGACCGTTGCGAGAACGAGCAGGTCTTTAACGCTGCCTCCGACATGCTCAATGGATTTAAGGACTACTTTATTAGCCACGGCGAGGTCGTTTATGAGAACCCGAGTCCCGGCAACAAGGACGGCGGTATTACCACGCTCGAGGACAAGAGCTGCGGCTGCGTGCAAAAAGGCGGGTCTGCCCCCATCGTCGACGTGCTGCCGTATGCCGGCCGGGCAACTAAACACGGCCTGAACATGCTGTGCGGTCCGGGCAACGACATGGTATCCACCACGGCGTTGACGGCTGCCGGCTGCCACGTGATTCTGTTCTCGACCGGCCGCGGCACACCGTTTGGCGCGCCGGCGCCTACACTCAAAGTGTTCACCAACCAGCGTTTGTGCGACCACAAGGCCAATTGGATGGACTTTAACGCCGGGGTGATTGCCACGGGTGAGCGCACGCTCGACGAGGCCGCCCGCGATTTGTACCAGCTGGTGCTACAGACGGCGAGCGGTAAGCTCACGAGTGCCGAGCGCCGTGGCTGTCACGAGATCAGTATCTGGAAGGACGGCGTCTGCTTGTAGCGGCAAGTGCGCCCAAGCATAGCGCGATGTCATCGGCCCCGTCGGGAGTGTTCCCGGCGGGGCTTTTTCGTTTCGTAGTTAAGTAAATATGTTGGAAAATCTGATAAACGTTCACCTATCTCATGGCTGTCCAGCATGGCATCCTTACCAGCAGAAAATAGGTGTGAGGATCTCAATTGTGTCCGTTCAGCGGTAAAAATCGACCGTTCAAGGATATTATTCAAGTGAACGTTCACCTATCATAAGCAATCGTGCATAATCTAACTAAACGTTCACTCTGAATGCTGGGCAGACAGATGTCAGTGTGGACTCAAATGTCTTGTTACAAGACAATCGAGAAAAGAGAGGGAGCTCGATGACTAATAAGATTGGAAAAAAGCGTAAGATCACATTCTGGACGCGCTTGGGCTTTGGTATGGGCGGTATGCTCAATTCCGGTGCCCTGACCTTTACGCACAGCTACATGGTGCTGTTCCTGTCCACGGAGTGTGGCCTGTCCGCAGGCGAGGCTGCGCTGATCAGCTCGTTTGCCATCTATGTCAACGCTATTCTTTGCCCGCTGATGGGCTTTGTGGCCGATAACTTCTATGCCACCAAGATTGGCCGCATCTTTGGTCGTCGTCGTTTCTGGATCTTGCTGGCCATCCCGATGATGATCGCCGAGCCGCTCATCTTCGTGGCTACGCCGTTTGGCTTCCCGTACTACTTTGTGCTGTACCTGATCTACAACGTCGCGTATACGTTCTGCACCGCCAACCTGTCGCCGCTTACCATCGAGATGACCGACGACTTTAAGGAGCGTACGTACCTTACCGGCTACAAGCATCTCTTTGGTAACGCCGCCGGCTTCCTGATGGCAGCACTCGTCGGCTTTGGCTTTGGCACCTTCGGCGAGACCAACCCGTTCAGCTACTTCATCATCGCTACGATCAACGCTTCGGTCATGGCAATCTCGCTGCTCTGCGTGTACCTGTCCACGTGGGAGCACACCCCCGAGGAGGTCGCTCAGGAGAAGATCGAGAGCGTCGGCGAGGGCATCAAGAAGTTCTTCATCGACGTTATCTCCACCTTCCGCAACAAGTCCTTCCGCAAGGTCCTGTATGCACAGGTCTCCACGAAGCTCGCTGCTGCCTGCTGGTCTGCCTGCCTGTCCTTCTTCATCGTCTACTGCCTGCAGATTCCTAAGTCCTACGAGTCCGTGATGGAGATGCCTGGCAAGGTCGTCGCTATCGTCTGCACCGCCATCTGGGTCGCCCTCATGGCCAAGAAGGGCTTCCACAAGTCTTGGTACCTCGCAAATGTCGGTTGCGCTGCGTGCATCATCGCCTACAACTACTTCGCCTTTGGTCAGATCAACGGCACCTCCACGGTCGCCATCGCCATGATCGCCTACCCCATCATCTTCGCCATCTGGAAGTTCTTCTACGTCGGCTTCCAGTACCTGCCCGATGTTCTGCTCAACTACATCCCCGATGTCGATGAACTCATCACCCTGCGTCGTCGCGAGGGCATCTACAGCTCCGCGCAGCAGCTCTGCCAGCAGATCGCCCAGGCTATCGCCGTCAACGTGTGGGTTATCGTCCTTGCTGCCTCCGGCTTCATTCAGACCGCCGGCAATAGCGACGCCGTGACCCAGCCCGCTACCGTGCCTCTGTATATCTGCGGCTACATGATCATCGGCTGTGCCGGCTTCTTCCTGCTTGCGGCCGTCCTTGCCCGCGGCATCAAGATCGACAAGGAGCAGTGCGACATCCTTTGCGACGAGATTCACCGCGTCAAGGAGGGTGGCAAGATGGCCGACGTCAAGCCCGAGGTCAAGGCGCTTTGCGAGGAGCTCTCCGGCTTTAAGTACGAGGACTGCTTTGCCCACAACAACGTTGGCTTCCAGGACGGTAGCGTAACCCCCGCCGAGTAAGGCCGACATATCGTCCAAATCACAGGGCCGTGCCACCGGAATTCCGCCGGCAGGCACGGCCCTTTTTTAACAGCGTACAATTTGCCTTTAGAGCATCTTTTTGAGGGAGAAATCCATGGAGACGAACGTTATCTGGCGCAACGCCCGCGCGGCCGTGATCGAGCTTGACGACGGCGGCTACTTTACCTGTGCCGATACGTGGGGGATCTTTGTCAACGACGAGCCCGCTGGTACCACGAATACGGTCGAGACCTATGTCGACGGCCTGACCCCCGGCAAGCGCAACCTGGTTCGTTTTGTTTGTGGCGAGCGTGAGCTGAGCGTAGGTGTCACCACGCCGGCTGAGCCCTTTACCATCAACGTTCGCGACTGTGGCGCCAAGGGTGATGCCGAGCACGACGACACCACCAACATCCAGGCTGCCATCATGGCCTGCCCCAAGGGCGGCCGCGTGCTGATCCCCGCCGGTAGTTATCGCATCAAGTCCCTCTTCCTTAAGAGCAATATCAACATCGAGCTCGCCGAGGGAGCGGTGCTGCTGGCCCGCCACGATCGTGCCGCGCTTGCCTACATTCCGGGAACGGTCACGGGCAACGAGGGTGCCGGGTATGCCGGCACCGATATGCTGCCCCTGGGCCGCTGGGAGGGCGAGAGTTTCTCGACCTACTGTTCTACCTTTACGGGTCTGGGCGTGCACGACGTGTGCATCTATGGTCGCGGCGCGATTGACGGTCAGACCGATTTTGCTGAGGACAACTGGTGGAACAAGGACTTTAAGAACATCTTCCGTCCCGAGGAGGGCCGCGAGGTCGCCCGTCCGCGCATGATCTTCCTGTCCGAGTGCCAAAACGTGAGCCTTGCCGGCTTTACCGTCCGCAACAGCCCGGCGTGGAACATCCATCCCGTTCTGTGTGAGCACGTTGATGCGCTTTGCCTGTCCATCGAGGGTCCCAAGAACTCCCACAACACCGACGGCTTCGATCCCGAGAGCTGCGGCTTTGTCCGCATCCTTGGCTGTCAGTTCTCGGTGGGCGACGACTGCATCGCCATCAAGAGCGGCAAGCTGGGCATTGAGCCCGAGCTTCGTCCCGCTACGCACGACGTGCTGATCTCTCACTGCTACATGCACGATGGTCACGGCGCCGTGGTCCTGGGTTCAGAGGCTGCCGGCGGCATCAAGGACCTTACCGTGAGCAAGTGCCTCTTTGAGCGCACCGACCGCGGCCTGCGCGTCAAGACCCGCCGCGGGCGCGGCAAGGATGCCGTCAACGAGGGCATTACCTTTGAGCACATTCGCATGGACGAGGTACTCACGCCCTTCGTGGTCAACTCCTTCTACTTCTGTGACAAGGACGGCAAGACCGATTACGTGCAGTCTCGCGAGGCGCTGCCTGTCGACGACCGCACGCCCGGTTTTGGTGCCACGACGTTTTGCGATATCGAGGCCACCAACTGCCATGCTGCCGCGGCCTATATCACGGGTCTGCCCGAGAGCAAAGTAACGCGTCTGACGTTCCAGGATGTCCACGTGACCTTCGCGCCGGATACCGAGCCCTTTGTTCCGGCCATGGCCTGTGGCGTTGAGCCCATGGTGCGCCAGGGCATCATTGCGCAAAACGTCAAGGTGCTCGACCTGCAAAATGTGGTGATCGAGGGCCAGGACGGCGAGGAGCTGCAGCTCCAGAACGTCGACAAGGTCGTCCGTTCCTAACTCGGGGTGATGACCAGGGCTGCATTGTCGGATAAATCGGCAATGCAGCCCTTATGCGATACGGCCGTGTGCGCTGCGCTACGCATCATGGTGAAAGGGAATATATGTTCAATAAAACGATTCCTGTCGGGGTCGATGGCTCGTCTGCCACGATTACGTCTTATGTTTTTGCCCCGACCGAAGATGCTTATGCTTTAAAACCGCTGCCTGCAGTTGTGGTCGTGCCGGGAGGCGGCTACGATCACGTTTCGCCGCGCGAAGGCGAGCCGGTAGCGCTCCGTTTGTTGGCGATGGGCTACCAAGCGTTTGTGCTGAACTACTCGGTTGCTCCGGCTGTCTATCCGCTGGCATTGCAAGAACTCGCGCGGGCGGTCGATACCGTCCGAAGCCATGCGGCAGAGTACTGTGTCGATCCTGATCGGATTACGGTTATGGGTTTTTCGGCCGGTGGGCATCTGGTTGGCTTGCTCGGGGCGCTTTGGGACCAATCCTGGCTTGCAGAGTCGATCGCGGCATCGCCTGAGTCGATTCGGCCTGACGCACTTTGCTTGGGCTATCCGGTCGTAAGCTCGGGGGCCTATGCTCATCGTGGTTCGTTTGAATACCTAACGGGTGCCGATGGCGCTTTGGCTCAAAAGTTGTCGATCGAGAATATGGTGGGCGAGGGCTTCCCCCGTACGTTCTTGTGGCATACCGCCGAGGATGTATCGGTGCCAGTTCAAAATAGCCTCCTTCTTGCGCAGGCTCTTGCCGACCACGGGATTGGCTTTAGCCTACATGTCTTTCCGCATGGAAAGCACGGGGCATCGCTCGCCACAGCCCAAACGGCGTTTAAGGGCTGCGCCGAGCATATTCAGCCACAGGTTCAAGGCTGGCCTGAGCAGTTCGCTTCCTGGGAGCGTGATGGACGATGAGCGAAAGTATCTATACGCTGCGCGTTTCGAGGGCTGCGGCAGGAGCGTATCCAACGATTTCCGATGCCTTGGCGGCAGCCGATCAGCTCTATCCGGATGCCGAGCAACCGGTGATGATTCACGTCGATCCGGGCGAGTATTGCGAGCGGGTCGAGATTCATCGCTCGCATGTGACGATTGAGGGAGAGACGGCCGACAGCGTGCGTATCGTGGGCAGCCTGGGTGCCAAGATGCCTTCGGAGGACGGCTCGGGCGTCGACGGCACGCTCGGCACGTTTAGGACCTATACCGTTTTGGTCGATGCCGACGACGTACGGCTCGAGAACCTCACGATCGAAAACGATGCGGGCGATGGGCGCGAGGTCGGTCAGGCGATTGCCCTGTATGCCGATGGCGACCGTCTGGTTGTCGATGCCTGCTGCATTAAGGGACACCAAGACACGCTGTTTTTGGGTCCGCTGCCGCCGCATGAGGCCAAACCGGGCGGGTTCATAGGACCCAAACAGTATGCGCCGCGCCGGGTGGGACGCCAGTATTTTCGACGTTGCCGGATCGAGGGCGATGTCGACTTTATCTTTGGCGGCGCGCGTGCCTACTTTGAGGGGTGCGAGATTCGCTCGCTCAACCGCGATATGGATGTCAACGGGTATGTAACGGCAGCCTCCACGCCTAAAGGCGAGCCGTACGGATTTGTGTTTCATGGTTGTTCGTTTACAGCTTCGGATGGCGTGGCGCCGGATTCGGTCTACCTGGGCCGTCCTTGGCGCGAATGGGCGCAAACTGCGCTGATCGATTGTTGGCTAGGGCGACATATCAAGCGCGAAGGCTGGTGGGATTGGAATAAACCGGCGGCGCACAACTGCGCGCAGTATGCTGGCGCGATCCTGTATGGGCCGGCGGGCGATACTACCGACTGGGTGCCGTGGGCGAATGAACTCGATGTGATGGCTGCCGCCGGGTACGCTCGCGAGCAGGTGCTTGCCGGTGTGGATGGCTGGGATCCCGAGGGCGGCGACGGTGATGCGGTGGAGACGGCTGGGCTATCTGCCAATGGTCGTACCGTGCACATCGAAACGTACTGCGAAGACGAGCCTGCGCTGCGTGCCCGGCTGAAGCGCGAAGGCCGCTCGGCGGCATTTGCGGGCAAGACTCCTGCAGATTTTGAGGCGTGGAAGATTGCGACCAGGACTCGTCTGTACGATGTTTTGGGCCTTTCGCTTATGGACCGCGTCCCGATTGAGATTCGTGAGCTCAGCCGCGTGCGGGTTGCCGGCGGCATTGTGCGTACTCATGCGATGCTGCAGGTTGAGCACGATGTGTGGATGTCGTTTTACCTGTTGGAGCCGTCTCATCCGAAGCTTGATGGACGGGGGCTTAAGCGTTGCTATATCTGCCCGCATGGCCATCAGGGAGCAGGCGCCGCAAGTGTTGCGGGCGTGACGGGCGTGCCGGCGGTCGATGATGCTGTGCGTAAGTTCAATTACGACTACGGTCTACGTTTGGCGCGTATGGGTTACGTGACCGTCTGCCCCGACGCACGCGGTTGGGGACACCGTCGTGACTGGAAGGGTCAGGGCGATGACGAGAACAGCTTTCTGCGCGGCACGTGCCTAAACCAGGCGCGCATGGCCGAGCCGCTGGGACTTACCGTTGCGGGCCTCAACGCCTGGGATAACATGCGTCTGATCGATTACCTAGAGGCGCGCGGCGACATTGCCATGGACGACCTGGGCTGTTTTGGCTTTTCGGGCGGCGGATACATGACGCTGTATCTGGCGGCGCTCGACCCACGCGTATGTAAGACGTTTGTCTCGGGCTACCTGTACGGTGTCGATGATTCGCTGCTGCACCTCAACGGCAATTGCAGCTGCAACTACACACCCGGACTTTGGCGCTTGCTCGACATGGGCGATATTGCCTCGCTTATTGCGCCGCGCCCGTTGTTAGTGCAAAGCTGCGAAGAGGATCATCTGAACGGTTCGCGCGGGCTGAAAAATGTTGCCGAGCAGCTCGAGATCGTGCGCGATGCCTACAAGTTGCTGGGTCGCAGAGATGGCCTGCGGCACGAGGTGTGTCCGGGTGAACACCATCTGGGCGTGGCACATCTTGCCGAGGATATCGAATGGCTCGATTCGCACGTTGCGGAATGCGCCCGTGCATAGCCCCTCGGCATGCTGCGAATAAACGGTACGTTCCTGTATGACCGTCGATGGGCGGATGAGGAGAAGATTATGGAAACGAAGAGTTTGAGTGAATCGACCATTTGCTGCTTTGGCGATTCGACCACATGGGGGGATAACGGATGCGGCGCAGGCGGCAACGACATCTCTTGGACTTCGCATCTGGGCGCGTTGCTGGGAGGTGCAGTCGTCGAGAACTTTGGCATCAAGGGTTCGCGTATCGCCATCAAGGCCGACCGTACCGATTCATTTGTCGAGCGCTTGGACGGCATCGACGATGCGGCCGATGTCTATGTTGTCTTTGGCGGCGTTAACGACTTTAGCCGCAACGTGCCGCTTGGCGAGTTGGGCAGTACCGATGCGCATGAGTTCTATGGTGCGGTCGACTATCTGATCCGAACCATCACGGCGCGCTCACCTCAGGCAAAGCTCGTGTTTATGACGCCATGCAAGACGAGTGGTAAGCACGAGAAGGATATCCCGGCAAGCGATGAGGCGAACCATTTGGGTCTGACGCAAGACGCCTACGTGCGAGCGATGCTGGAGGTCTGTGACCGTTACTCCGTTCCGGTGATTGACCTGTATGCGCAAAGCGGCATCAGCCCGTTTTTGCCGGAGCACCGCGAGCTCTATATGCCGGACGGTCTGCATTACAGCCCGGCTGGCTATGAGCGCCTGGCGCATCGCATCGCCGCGGGCTTAGCCGCCGTTTGCCGCTAAAAGCCTGCCGTTTGCGGGGAATATAGGGTTAACGTTCACCCTATATTCCCCGTTCGCGTTACACTAGGGGTAACGTTCACCTATCGTTTATGTCAGAGGGGACAGCAATGGGTTGCAATCAAATCCTGGACCGTTATATCGAGCAGTTGATCGAAACCTCTACGCCGCAGGCGCCGGCTTGGAATATCGAAAAGATTCGCGCCGGCAAGGAGAACACCTGGAACTATATCGACGGCTGCATGATCAAGGCGCTCATCGAGCTGTACGAGATTACGGGTGAGCAGCGCTACCTGACGTTCGCCGATGACTACATCGATTTCTTTGTCCAGGACGACGGTACCATCAAGCATTACAACCCGCAGGAGTACAACCTCGATAACGTCAATGCGGGCAAGACCCTCTACAAGCTGTATGACCTGGTGGGCAAGCCCAAGTACCGTGCCGCCATGGACACCATCTACCGCCAGCTCGAGACCCAGCCGCGCACCAAAGAGGGCGTGTTTTGGCACAAGGCCGTCTATCCCAACCAGATTTGGCTCGATGGCATGTACATGGCACAGCCGTTCTACATGCAGTACGAGCTGAGCTTCCACAACCGTCGTGCCTGCTCGGACAGCTTCCATATGTTCCAGGTCGTGCATGACCTGATGCGCAACCCCCTCAACGGTCTGTACTATCACGCTTACGACGCGAGCCGCAAACAGTTCTGGTGCGACCCGGTCACCGGCCTTTCGGCTAACTTCTGGCTGCGCGCCGAGGGCTGGTTTGCCATGGCGCTCATCGACACCTGGGAGCTTATGCCGCCTTCGATGTCGGCCGAGAAGGACGAGATCCGCAAGATGTTCCACGATCTGATCGACGCCATGCTGCCGTATCAGGACGAGAAGACCGGCATGTGGCACCAGGTCATCAACCTGCCCAATATCGCCCCCAACTACCTGGAGGAGTCGGGCAGCGCCATCTTTGCCAACGCCATCATGAAGGGCGTGCGTCTGGGCGTGCTGGGCGAGCGTTACTACCAGTACGGCCGTCGCGCCTTCGACGGCATCTGCGAGACCTGCCTGTCCGAGCATGATGGCCAGCTGGCGCTCGACAACATCTGCCTGGTCGCGGGCCTGGGCAACACCGCGCACCGCGAGGGCACGTTTGATTACTACATGAGCGAGCCCGTGGTCAAAAATGATGCAAAGGGTGTGGCGCCGCTGGTGCTTGCCTATATCGAGACCATGCATCACGACAAGCTGGCCGGTAAGCGCGATCCGCTCGCCCCCTCGGGCGTGTGCTCCATCGAGGACCCGTTTGGCGGATACACCCCGGGCATCAACGCTCATAAGGGATGTGAATAACGTGGGGGCTATTACTCCGGGTGTACGTTTGCACGACCTTCCGCAGGGGACCGTCGAGGAACGCATTCGCATGGCGGGAGAGCTGGGCTTTTCGTGCATTCAGCTGCCGAGCAAGGTGCTCTACGCATCGATGGGGATCGATCGAGGCGGCCTGACCAGCGAGCTTGCCGACCATTTGCGTGCCGTGCTCGATGAGTCGGGCGTTTCGGTCGCCGTGCTCGGCTGCTATAAGAATTTGGCGACGCCCGATCGCCAACAGCTCATGGATAACTTTGCCGAGTACGAGGCGTGCCTGAACTTTGCCAAGATGCTCGGCGGCTGCCCGGTGGGTACCGAGACCGGTCGCCCCAATGCGCAGAACCGCGTTGCTGACGACCGCATGACTGATGAGGCACTCGAGGCTTTTATGGACGGACTCGCACACGTCTGCGATCGGGCCGAGGCCGTGGGCGGGCAAATACTGATCGAGCCCGGTTGGAACGAGACGGTTAATACGCCGGATCGCTGCCGTGAGGTGCTGGAGCGCGTCTCGAGCCCGTCGCTCGGCGTGATCTACGACCCAGTGTCGCTGCTGCACCCCAGCGTTGTTGACGAAGCGCAGGAAATCACAGCGCGCATGCTCTACTTATGCGGCAGTAAGATCCGCGTGCTGCACGCCAAGGATTTTGAGGTCGTTGATAACGAGGACGAAGCCGGTTGGTGCGACGGTACGGGCTCACGCCTGGTGTGCCACGGCGTGGGCGAGACGGGTCGCTATGACTTTGAGCCCGTGGTGGCCTGGGCTGCCGCCGCCTGCCCTGGGATTCCCTGCGTGGTCGAGAACAGCGTGCCGGCGACGGCGGCTGACTGCCTGGCGACACTCGAGCACATGTCCGCTCGCTGCGGGGCTTCGCATCGCGAGTTATAGCATTGGCTTTTGCCGTGTCGGCAGATTGAGATTACCTGTATGGGGCGGCGGTGAAGGGTCTTTATCGTCGCCCCATTGGATTGCATTAAAAAGGGGAGTTGCGTGGCTATCCACATTGTCGAAGAGGCGAATCGTTGCCTAGGTTGTAAAAGGGCGTTCTGTCAGATTAAGGGCTGTCCGGTTCAGACGCCTGTTCCGCGGGTCATCGACCTGTTCAAACAGCGTCGTCTAGAAGAGGCGGGCGAGCTGCTGTTCCAGAACAATCCCATGAGCGCGGTCTGCTCCATGGTGTGCAACCATTCGGGCCAGTGCGAGGGTGCTTGCATCCAGGGCCGCAAGGGCACACCCGTACATTTCTCGAGCATCGAGAACTATATCTCGACAGCGTATTTGGATCGTAAGGAGTGGACGCCCGCGCCGTCGTGCGGCAAACAGGTTGCTGTGGTCGGTTCCGGTCCTGCCGGTATTACCGTGGCCATTAAGATGGCCCAGCTGGGCTGTGCCGTCACGGTATTTGAACAGCGCCCCGAGGTCGGCGGTGTGCTGGAGTACGGTATCCCCGAGTTCCGCCTGCCCCGTGCGCTCGTGCAAAAGTACCGTCACGTGATGTGCTCGCTTGGCGTGCGCGTGCGCCCCTCGACCACCATCGGCGGCGCACTGCACATCGATGACCTGCTACGTGACGGCTACGACGCGGTCTTTGTCGGTACCGGTACCTGGCGAGCTCGAAAGTTGGGTATTCCCGGCGAATCGCGCGGCAACGTGCTTTTTGGTATCGATTACCTGGTCGACCCCGCGAGCGTGGCAATCGGGCAGAACGTGGCGGTCATCGGTGCCGGTAACGTGGCCATGGATGTGGCCCGCACGGCGCTGCGCTCGGGCGCTCGTAAGGTCACCGTGTATGCTCGATCGCGCCATATCTCGGCCATCGATGACGAGGTGGAGCTGACCGAGCTTGACGGTGCCGAGATTGTGTGCGGCAAGGCGATCTGCGCCATCGATGATAACGGTCCGGTGTTCGAGACGGCTATCTTTGACGAGGACAACAATGTGGTGGGCTACGAGGAAGAGCTCGACCATGTGTCCGCCGACACAGTTGTGATTGCGGCGTCTCAGGTGCCCAAGGACAAGCTTGTGCTCACGACGGGTGGCTTGGAGACCGACCATTGCGGCCTTCTTTCGGTCGACGAGAACGGCATGACCACCGTGCCCGGTGTCTTTGCCGCCGGCGACGTGGTTAACGGCCCGCTGACGGTTGTTCACGCCGTAGCCGGCGCCAAGCTCGCCGTCGAAGGCATGACTGCCTATTTGGGTCTCTAACACATCCCATCCATCAGTTGCGGTGAAATACGGACTGTTTTGGCTGTGAAAAGCCTCGGCTGCCCCGTATTTCACCGCAACTTTTTGGGGGTTGAGCAGAGACTGGGGGAGCGCGTGCGGTCGGGTGCTGCACGGTTTCTGGTACGATAGGTACGTCAGCAACTGCCGCCGAGCGGCTCAAATGAAAGGAACCCTGTATGGAGTCCTCCGCCTACCCGATGCTCTTTAGTCCGATCAAGGTCGGTACGACCGAGGTCAAGAACCGCGTCTTTATGCCGCCGGTGTCCACCAACCTGGCCGATCATGGCTATGTGACCGACGACTTGGTCGATCATTACCGTGCCCGCGCCAAGGGCGGCGTGGGCCTCATCATTACCGAGGTCGTGACGGTCGAGCCTACCTATACCTATCTGCCGGGTGACATGTGCTGCTACGACGACACGTTTATCCCTGGCTGGGAAAAGCTCGCCGCCGCCGTGCATGAGTATGGCTGTAAGATCATGCCGCAGCTCTTCCACCCCGCCTACATGGCCTTTAACATTCCGGGCACGCCGCGCCTGATCGCTCCGTCCTTCGTGGGACCGTCCTATGCCCGTGAGGCACCGCGTCCTATCACGGTCGACGAGATTCACGAGCTCACGCATCAGTTTGGCGACGCTGCCGTGCGTATGCAGAAGGCCGGTGTCGATGGCGTCGAGGTCCATGCGGCGCACGCCCACGGCATGCTCGGCGGTTTCTTGACCCCGCTCTATAACAAGCGTACCGATGAGTACGGCGGCTCGCTCGACGCCCGCATGCGCTTTTTGCTCGAGGTCATCGCCGAGATTCGCGAGCGCTGCGGCAAGGACTTTATCATCGACGTCCGCATCTCGGGCAATGAGTACACCGATGGCGGTCTGACCCTCAACGACATGATCTACGTCTCGCGTCGCCTGGAGAAGGCCGGCGTCGACATGATTCATGTGTCGGGCGGCACCACCATCAAGCGCGGTTCCGCGATTCCTGCCGCCGGTACCCAGCAGGCCTCGCACGCTGCCTGCTCGCGCGAGATCAAAAAGCACGTCAACATTCCTGTCGCCACCGTCGGACGTATCAACGAGGCCTGGATCGCCGAGGAGCTGATCGAGGACGGCGCTGCCGACATCTGTATGATGGGCCGCGCCAATCTGTGCGATGCCGAGTTCTGCAACAAGGCCGCTGCCGGCAACGCCGACGATATTCGCCCCTGCATTGGCTGCCTGCGCTGCCTGAACGGCATTATGTTTGGCAAGCGCATCTCCTGCACCGTCAATCCGGACGTGGAGCGCGACGAAGCCGGCTACGAGCCTGCCGCCGAGGCCAAGAACGTGCTCGTTGTGGGTGCTGGTCCTGCGGGCATGGAGGCAGCCTACATTGCCGCCAAGCGCGGCCACAACGTGGTGCTCGTGGATAAGCAGGATGAGCCGGGCGGCGAGATGCGCATCGCAGCCGTTCCGCCGGCAAAGCAGGAGCTCACCCGCGTGATCAAGTATCAGTACCGTCGCCTGGCCGAGGCCGGCGTGAAGTGCGTATTTGGCACCGAGCTTACTGCCGAGGACATTCAGCGTGACTACGCGGGTTACGAGGTTGTCCTGGCTTATGGCGCCGAGCCCATCGCCCCGGCCTTCATGCAGGGCTTTAAGCAGGTTATGACGGCTGACGACCTGCTGGGTGGCAAGGCTTTCCCGGGCAAGAAGATTGTCATCGTGGGCGGCGGCACCGTCGGTTGCGAGACGGCCGACTACCTGGCCCCGTTGGTCAACGATCTGTCGCCGGCCAATCGCGACGTCACCGTCATCGAGATGACCAAGACGCTCGCCGCCAACGAGGGCGGCGCCGGTCGCGCGGTGCTCATCACGCGCATGCTCTCCAAGGGCGTTCACGTGCTGACCGAGGCCAAGGTGACCGAGATTACCGAGGATGCCATCAGCTACGAAAAGGACGGCGAGATCCACACCATCGCCGATGCCGATACGCTGGTACTTGCCATGGGCTATCGTCCCAATACCAAGTTGGCCGACGACCTTGCTGCAGCCGGCGTTACCACCCACGTGTTGGGCGATGCCAACAAGTGCGGCAACATCCGCGACGCCATCGGCGACGGCTACAAGGTTGCTTGCGAGCTCTAGTCAACCCCTTGGTGCATGTGAGGCCTATCCCCGCGGCGTCAGTCGGTAGATAGCAAAAAGCGGCGGTCGTCCCGTACGTGGGACGACCGCCGCTTGCGTTAGCTGCAATGAGTCGTGCGATTAGAGGCCCAGGATCTCCTTGACCTTGGTGATGATGGCCTCGTCGGTTGCGTTGGCAAAGAAGTACTCCTGGAAGTGTTCGCCGGCAAGTGCGCCCTTCACCAGGTCCTGATCGATCTCGCCCAGAACGTCGACGAGCGGACGCATAGTCACAGCGCGGACGCCGTCGAGGATCTTCTTGTTGCGCTGCTCGGGCTCAACACGCTCGGCAGGATAGCCGTTGCCCGAACCAAAGCCAAAGAGCTTCTCAAAGGTGTACTCGAGGTTGAGCTCCTGGCCCCAGCCGTTCTTGAGGGCGAAGGGCATGGCGACAGCGTTACCGTCGTTGACCTGGGCAAAGGTGTAGGCATCGAGCGGGTCGGCAACATGGCCGCACAGCACGCCGGGGAAGGAGTTGCAGGCGAGCATGGCGCCCTCGCCGGTGCCACAGCCGGTCACGACGTAGTCGGCAGCGCCGGAGTTCAGCAGCACGGCGGCAAGGATGCCGTTCTGCACGTAGGTGAGGGGCTTGGAATCGGCGTCGGCATACATGCCATAGTTAAAGACGGTGTGCCCCATGGGCTCGACAACCTTCTTAAGGGCAGCCTCGATCATAGGGTTCTTGGAGTTCTGAGAGTTCTCATTGATCAGAGCGATCTTCATTGCGAATTACCTTTCTATTTCTAACTTGCGGTGAAATACGGACTGTTTTGCCTGATAGAAGCCAAAACCAATCCTTATCTCACCGCAACTCAAATGAAAAACGAGTGGATGAAACCTGATGTGGGCAGTTGCGGTGACGCTTATTGAGGCTGCTTTCCAATGTATGCGAGGATGCCGCCGTCGACGTAGAGGATGTGGCCGTTGACGAAGTTCGACGCGTCGGAAGCCAGGAACACGGCGGGGCCCTTCAGGTCCTCGGGCGTGCCCCAACGGGCGGCCGGCGTCTTGGCAATGATGAACTGGTCAAACGGATGGCGGCTTCCGTCAGGCTGCGTCTCGCGCAGCGGCGCGGTCTGCGGCGTGGCGATGTAGCCGGGCCCAATGCCGTTGCACTGGATGTTGGCTTCGCCAAACTCGGAGCAGATGTTCTTGGTGAGCATCTTCAGGCCGCCCTTGGCCGCGGCATAGCCGGCGATGGTCTCGCGGCCCAGCTCACTCATCATCGAGCAGATGTTGATGATCTTGCCGTGGCCCTTGGCGATCATGCCAGGCAGGCAGGCCTTTGACACGATAAACGGTGCGTTGAGGTCGATATCGACGACGCGGCGGAAGTCCTCGGCGCTCATGTCGAGCATCGGGGTACGCTGGATGACGCCGGCGTTGTTGACCAGGATGTCGGGCGTGGTGCCAAAGTCGGCCTCGATCTTGGCGATGAGCTCGGCGACGACAGTCTCGTCGGTGACGTCGGCAACATAGCCGTGAGCGTCAAAGCCCAGCTCACGGTAGTGCTTCTCGGCTTCGGCGACTTTGTCGGCGTGACGGGCGTTAAAGGCGATCTTGGCGCCGGCCTCTCCGAGCGCCTCGGCAATGGCCATGCCAATGCCGTAGGTGGCGCCGGTCACCAGTGCGACCTTGCCGTCCAGACGGAAGCTGTCCATAAGATCAGACATAGCGATCCTTTCAAAAGAAACGTTCATCTATATAAGTCTTGCTTTTCATACAAGGTCAGTATAGGTGAAGCGGCGTAATAGCCACCCCTTATTCCCTAAAATCAGGTGAACGTTCACTTTTAAAAGGCGAACGGTAGTCTCGCCCTTGCCGTGCGGACGTCTATTTGCTCTGTTCCTGCGCTCCCTCTGCGATCATGTTGCGGTTGTACACCAGATGCAGGTACATCGCGTCGTGCGCTGCGGTGGGATTGCGCGCGGCGATGGCGTCGGCCACGCCACGGTGGGTGCGGATGGTTTCCTCAACCAGCTTTTTGCCGGTCACGTCAATAAACAGGGGGACAGACGCCTTGAGCACGCCCATTAGGCGGGGAACGACGAGGTTGCCGCAGCTTTCGGCAATTGCGATGTGAAACGCGGTGTCGGCGGCAGAATAGTCTTCGTCCCGCGCGGCCAAGTGCTCGGACTCATCGCAAAGCTCTTTAATGCAGATGATTTGATCGTCGGTCGCGTGCTCTGCGGCCATGCTGGCCATCTGCGGCTCGATCATAAAGCGCACTTCGAGCAGGTCGCGTGCCAGGCGCCTCTTGTCATCGATAAAGGTAAAGCCCAGCGGATCGTCGGCAACGCCGGGGTTTGATGCCACATAGGTGCCCGAGCCCTGCTTAATGCGCACGATGTTGCGCGACTGCAGCAGCTTCATAGCCTCGCGTACGGTGCTCCTGCCAGCACCCAGGCGCTCGACGAGCACAGCCTCCTTGGGCAGGCGGTCGCCTTGCTCAAGATGCTCATCCAGGATCAGTTGAATAATTTTCTCCGAAATCTGCTCGGGGAGTCCCGAATCGGCTCGTGCCACGCTTCACCTCATATCAAAAGAATTCATCAGAGCTATTCTAGCTCATTTAACAGAAGCCGCGGTGGTTCGCTCCGACAATGGAGAGCTGTAAGTAGCCGTTTACCGTCAAAAACAGATTGTTCAGGAAATACATCAGATGTATTTCGAACAAATTTCAAAATGAAACATCAGACCTTTCCAAAACACGCTATAGTCATCAGGCGAATTCAAAAGGTCTGATGAATTGGAGGAAAGATGTCAGACCCAACGTTTATGGCCGACCCCACCAGGCTGGTCATCGCCGCTATCGTGGGCATCGCGCTGCTGCTTGCGCTCATCATTAAGTTCAAGCTGCATCCTGTGCTTTCGATGATGGTCTCGGCGCTCGCGATCGGCATCGGCGCCGGTATGCCGCTCGACCTGGTGGCGGACACTGTCACCAAGGGCGTGGGAACCACGCTGCAAAACATCGCCCTGCTCATTGGCCTCGGCTCGATGTTTGGCCAGATTCTTGAGGAGAGCGGCGGCGCCAAGAAGATCGCCCAGACCTTCATCGATACCTTTGGGCAGGGTCATTCCAGCTGGGCGCTGGGCATTACCGGTCTGGTTATCGGCACTACGGTGTTCTTTGAGGCCGGCGTGGTCGTTTTGATCCCACTTGCGTTTAGTGTGGCATCGCAGACCAAAAAGTCGACGCTCTACTACGGCATCGCGCTGCTCGCGGGACTTGCCGCTGGCTATGCGTTTGTGCCGCCATCGGCCGGGTCGGTTCTGGTCGCCGGCACGCTCGGTGTCGACCTGGGTACCATGATCCTCGTCGGTATCCCTACCGCCTTCATCGCCATGGCGATCGCCGGCGTCATCTGGGGTCGCAACGTGGGCGGTCGCATCTTTACCGATGTTCCGGAGCACTTTACCTCTGCCGAGGGCGCGAGCGACGAAAAGGAGCTTCCCTCCTTTGGCATGGTGCTTGCCATCGTGCTCACGCCGCTTTGTCTGATTTTGCTGGGCACGCTGTCTTCTTATATCCCCATGCCCGCCGAGCTCGCCTCGATTCTCGCCTTCCTGGGCAAGCCGTTCGTCGCTTTGACGCTCGCCACGCTCGTCGCGATGTATCTGCTGGGCGCGCGCCGCGGCTACTCCGGCGCCGAGCTCAAGGCCTTGCTCGACCGCTCTCTTAAGCCCGTCGGCATGATCTTGCTGGTTATCGCTTGCGGCGGCGTCATTCGCTGGATGCTGCAGGACTGCGGCTTGGGCCAGGTTATTGGGCCCATGCTCGAGGCTTCACCGCTACCTTTGGTGGTCGTTGCCTTTTTGATTGCCGTCATGGTGCGTGCCTCTGTTGGCAGCTCCATCGTCGCTATGACCATGGCATCGGGCATTATGGCCGCCATGCCCGCGGTCGCCGGCGCTTCGGTGCTCATGCGTGCCTCCATCTGTCTTGCTATCTGCGGCGGTGCCACGGCCCTCTCGCACGTCAACGATGCCGGTTTTTGGATGTGCTCCTCGTTCCTGGAGATTGACGAGAAAACCACCCTCAAGTCCTGGACCATTATGGAGACGCTCATCGGCCTTTCGGGTCTTGCCTGCGCCCTGGTGATTTCGTTCTTCGCCTAGTTCGCGTAGCTAAGCATCTTTTGCCGAGGGCATCGCTCGGTACCCATTTACACCTGATTCATTAACCAACGATTGGTACAACCGTTCAAACCAAAAGAGGAGAGCATTATGGACGAGAAGACCAGGGCACAGATTCAGCAGGAGGCAGCCGACCTGGTTGCCAAGCTGCAGCCGCGTTCCGGCAAGTTTCGCACCATCAGCCCCGAGATGGACCCGCTGCGTCTGGGCTCTGGTTGGTCCATCGAAGATCTGGACAAGCCGCAGATCATTATCGAGTCGACGTTCGGCGACTCGCACCCGGGTTCTGCCGGCCTGTTTGATCTGGTCGAGGAGGTCCGTGCTGGCGTTGCCGAGGCTGGCGGTCACGGTGCTCGTTACTTCTGCACCGATATCTGCGACGGCGAGGCCCAGGGCCACGATGGCATCAACTACTCGCTGCCCAGCCGCGACATGATCGCCAACATGATCGAGATCCATGCCAAGGCCACCCCGTTCGACGCCGGCGTCTTTGTCGCCAGCTGCGATAAGGGCCTGCCTGCGAACCTCATGGCCATGGGCCGCATCAACATCCCCTCCATCGTCGTTACCGGCGGTGTCATGGATGCCGGTCCTGACCTGCTGACCCTGGAGCAGCTCGGCGCGATTTCTGCCCGCTACGAGCGCGGCGAGATTTCCCGCGAGGAGCTTGAGTTTGCCAAGCACAACGCATGCCCCAGCTGCGGCGCCTGCTCGTTTATGGGCACCGCGTCGACCATGCAGGTTACCGCCGAGGCCCTGGGCCTTATGCTCCCCGGCACGGCCCTGCTGCCCGCAACCAGCTCCGATCTGCGTGAGTTTGCGCGCGAGGCCGGCCGTCAGTCCGTGTGGCTCTCCGAGCACAACCTGTGTCCGCGTGACATTGTGACCAAAGAGTCCTTCGAGAACCTCATCATGGTCCACGGCGCCATCTCCGGTTCCACCAATTCGCTGCTGCACATCCCCGCGATCGCCCGCGAGTTTGGCATCGAGATGTCCGCCGACGATTTCGATCGCCTGCACCGTGGCGCCCACTACCTGCTCAACGTTCGCCCCGCAGGCGAGTGGCCGGCGCAGTTCTTCTACTATGCGGGCGGCGTGCCGCGCATCATGGAGGAGATCAAGTCGATGCTCCACCTCGACGTTATGACCGTCACCGGCAAGACTCTCGGCGAGAACCTCGAGGGCCTCAAGAACAACGGTTACTACGAGAAGTGCGGCCGCTACTTGGAGAAGTGGAACCTCAAGCGCGAGGACATCATTCGCCCGTTTGACCAGGCCTTTGGTACCGACGGCTCCATCGCCATCCTCCACGGCAACCTTGCTCCCGAGGGCGCCGTCGTCAAGCACACGGTTGTTCCGCGCGAGATGTTCCAGGCTACGCTCAAGGCCCGTCCGTTCGACTGCGAGGAGGACGCCATTCACGCCGTCCTGACGCACGAGGTCAAGCCCGGCGATGCCGTTATCATTCGCTACGAGGGCCCCAAGGGTTCCGGTATGCCCGAGATGTTCTACACCACCGAGGCTATCGCCAGCGATCCCGAGCTGGGTGCGAGCATTGCCCTGATCACCGATGGCCGCTTCTCCGGCGCCTCCAAGGGTCCGGCTATCGGTCACGTTTCGCCCGAGGCTGCCGTGGGCGGCCCGATTGCCCTGATCGAGGAAGGCGACCTTATCCGAATCAACATCCCCGAGCGCTCGCTGTCCATCGTGGGCATCGCCGGTAAGGAGATGGAGCCGGCCGAGGTCGACGCCGTCCTGGCCGAGCGTCGAGCCGCTTGGAAGCCCAAGGCTAATCGCTATACCTCCGGCACGCTCAAGTTCTTTACTGAGCATGCAGTTTCCGCCATTCAGGGTGGCTACATGGAGTAGCGCCCATGCGCATCAAATATCTCCTCTCATAGATGCGCGGCACAAAGAGCCCCGAGCCACGTCACCGGGGCGCGTTGTTCAGCGCCGCCGGGGCGCTCCACTCAAACGACAAGAGACGTCTTACGCAAGCGCCCGCGTCCGTGGATAAAACCACGGGCGTGGGCGCTTCACTTTATTCCCAGCCGCTTTATTCCCAGCCCTTCCACACGTCAGGCTCGTAGCCAACGGTTGCCTGGCGGCCGTTGCGAACGATGGGCTCACGAAGAATCTGCTGGTTATCGAGCACCTTTTCGAACTTCTGGTCGGCAGCAAGATACTGTACGAGCGCAACCGTGTCGGCATCTTTCGCCTTTGGATCGATCACAGCGTCGATCCCGCCGACGGCGCGCGCCACGCTTTCGAGCTCGCCTTTGCTCATCCCCTTTTCCTTCAAGTCGATGAACTGGAACTTCACACGACGTTCCTTGAAATAGCGCTGCGCCTTCTTAGTATCGAAGCTTTTCTTCGTGCCGAATATCTGGATGTTCATACGTACCGCCTTCGCTCAATTCTCGTCCGTCCATGATGCGACAAGGGAGCCGAGCAAAAACAGAGCAGGCGGAGATGGAGGAGGACGGCGACCGACCGTCGGCAAGAGTCGGCCGGATCGGACTGGCGCCCAGCGCGCGCCGGCGACACGCTCGCAGCTGCACACATAGCCGATGTACAAGCTCGCCGCGGCGTTCCCTCGCCCCGCGGTGTGGCGATAGAGAAGCACGCCACCCGTCAACGATGGCGCCTCGGTGAAGAAAATCAACGTCTGGGTTACATCCCTTGAAAGGGGCGAAGACGGCTGCTAAAATACCTCCCCGCTATGAAGGATTTGACCAAAGCATACATCGCAATTCGGCGGCCCCTGGTATACGGGGTCTCTCCTGTTGTTCCCCAAGTGCGCTCTGAGCAGCCGCTTTCTTCCTGTCGTATCTGATGCACGCATAGCACGTGCATGTTATTTCGCCCGTGGGCCGGCGCGCCTTCGGCGAAGAATCGAATAGATACGAAGGAAGCTTATGTCTGATAATTGTACGGTCGCGCCCGCCAATGGGCGCATTACCGGTACCCAGATCCGCATCGTCGCGGTCGTCGTCCTGGGTGCCTTCTTGGCGCTACTGAACCAAACGGTGATGTCGCCTGCGCTGCCGGTCATCATGTCCGATTTCGCCATCGATGCCTCGACTGCCCAGTGGATCATGTCCATATACCCGCTGGTGAGCGGCATCATGGTCCCCGTTTCGGCGTTCCTTATCGACAAGTTCAGCACCCGCGCGCTATTCTTCGGGGCGACGCTGGTGTTCGCGCTGGGCACGCTGCTGTGCGCCGCAGCCCCTGATTTCCTGTTCCTCATCATCGGTCGCGTGTTGCAAGCGGCGGGCTCAGGCGTGCTCATGCCGCTTGTCTCGGTGGTTCCCATGCTGGTGTTCCCCGTCGAGAAACGAGGAACGGCTATGGGCATGGCGGGCATCGTCATGTCGGCGGGTCCCGCGGTCGGCCCCGTCGTAGGCGGTGCGGTGATCGACACGTACGGCTGGCGCACCATGATCGGCGCCATCGTCCCCCTCGCAATTCTCGTGCTGGTGCTGGGCGTGTTCATGCTGAAAAACGTGGGCGAGCTGAAGAACCCCAAGCTCGACCTGCCCTCGGTCGTCCTCTCCACCATCGCCTTCGGCGGACTTCTCTACGGGTTCTCGAGCGCCTCGTCGATGGGTTGGGGCAACCCCGTGGTGCTCGGCTCGATCGTCGCGGGTGTCGTGTGCTTGGTGCTGTTCGTCGTACGCCAGGGCAAAATCGAGGACCCGCTGCTTCAACTGGGCACGCTCAAGACGCGCGAGTTCCGCGTGGCCGCCATCATCGTCACGCTCATCAACGCCGCATGCCTGGTCACCAACACGCTGTTGCCGTTGCTGCTGCAAACCTCGCTTGGCGCTTCGGCCTTCGAAACCGGCATGGCCATGCTTCCCGCCGCGGCGGTGGGCATCATCATCAGCCCTATCTCCGGCGTGGTGTTCGACAAGTTCGGTCCGCGTGCCATCTCGATCGTCGGCCTGGCCCTCATGACCGGCGCCCTGTTCCTGCTCTCGCTTTCGACGGTAAACACGCCCATCTTGGTGGTTGCGCTGTTCTGCATGCTGCAGTCCGCCGGCCAGTCGCTCGCGAACATGCCGGTGAACACATGGGGTGTCAATGCCTTGAAAAATGACATGATCGCCCACGGCAACGCCATCGCGAACACCGGCCGCCAGGTCGCCGGCGGTTTGTGCACGGCGCTCATCATCACGGTCATGACAGGCGTCACCGCGTCGGCCGGCGTCGATGCGAGCATCCAAGTAGCCACCGCCGTGGGCGCGGGCGTCGCTTACAAGGTGTGCGCGGCAATCGGCCTCGTTTCCCTTATCTGCGCCATATTCAGCGTGCGCACCAAGAAAACCGTACCGAAAACGAAGGAGGCATAAGCGATGTCCGAGATTCTGTCCGAGCGCATCCCGCTCGAGCTCGAGGGGACGCCCGTTTCGAGCATCATGATTGAAGAGCCGTTCACCTGCACGCAGGATTGCACGATTTCCGACGTGGTGCGCATGCTCGCCGAAAACGAGGTGAGCAGCATGCCCGTAATCGATGAGCGCAACCAGGTGGTCGGGTTCATCTCCGACGGCGATGTCATGGGAGCCATCGCGCAGCATCGCGCTCACACCATCTTCACGGGCGGCGACGCGTCCATGCTGTACTTCGACGATCAGAGCCTTGAGCAGCGCATCGAAGACCTGAAGGATCGCTGCGTCATGGATTTCGCGACGCGCCAGGTAGTGTGTGCCCGTCCCGAGCAGAGCATCGCCCGCGTCGCCGCGCTGCTGGCGAAGAAGAAGTTCAAGAAGCTTCCTGTGGTTGATGACGAGGGCAAACTCGTGGGGGTCATCCGCCGCTCCGCCATCACCAAATACATCTTCGGCATCCTTTTCCAATAGGGGCAGGTCGCACTTGAGGCGAACATCTCGAGGCATCGAGCCAGCAACTGGACCAGACAACCTTGACACGCACGCGCTTTCCCTCGATGCTTCGGTAAGGGGAGCTGCGAAAATCGCAGCACGGGTGATCGGCGCCGCGCCCCCGAAGGCAAAAGCGAACACGGGAGCGATACGATGGGAAAAGTCCTGGACGAAGATTTGGTTTATGAGATTCTCTCCGTCGTGGCAGAGATTCCGGCGGGATGCGTCGCCTCGTACGGTCAGATAGCGCGCCTCATCGGCAGGGAGAAAAACTCTCGCCTGGTCGGAGCGGTGCTGAGCGAGGCGGATCGCTACGGCGATTATCCCTGCCACCGCGTCGTCAACCACGCGGGACGCCTCGCGCCAAACTTCCCCGACCAGCGAGCACTACTGACGGAGGAAGGAGTCGCCTTCCGAGACAACGGCTGCGTCGACATGAAAAAGCACCAGTGGAACGAGTAGCCAGGTAGCGTAGCGTCGAAAGGAGCGACGCCACGGGGAACGACCTGCGCCCCGCCGCCGGACAACCTATGGCAAAGTGACACGTCCCACAAAGAGCGGCGCACCAGTACGAGACACGACCGCGACGTAAAAAGACCCTATGATACTCGTAAGCATCTATCTGATTGCCCGCCTCGAGGTACCCAAAGAACGAGAGATGCCGAAACCCCTAGACAAAGAAAAAGGTCGGGAGCTTTTATGCTTCCGACCTGAAGTTTCATGGTCGCGGGGGGCGGATTTGAACCACCGACCTTCGGGTTATGAGGTCGCTACGACGTTGTTTCATTCAGACATTTCGACCCAAATTGAAGTCAATATAACTCCAGGTCATTTGATGTTTTCATAGATTTACGAAAGAAAAGTACGCGGAATAATTCGACCCAAATTCGACCCACAACGAGCTTAAAAGCGGTCAGGCGGAGCATTACCCTTGGGGTGTGACCCCACGCAGGGCCCACCACCAAGGGTAATGCCCCCCCCCCCCAGCCCATTGCGCCCGTCCCCGCCACCCCGCCCGCATGACAGGCCCATAAGGCCACGGAACC